>JAFGIL010000051.1 GCA_016929635.1 Endomicrobiales bacterium | reverse complement strand
TCTGTCATCAACTTATTTCGGATATCTTGGCGACAAATTTCAAAAGAAAACTTATAGAGGACGAGCTCTTCTGACTGGAAGTCTACTTCTTATAGCTATTCCTCTTTATATTATAATGTTTTTACTACCAATGGATAACCTTAAACTACCTATGTCTAGCGATCCATATAAAATACTTATATCTCTTGTGATGCAATTTGTTACAAACCCCTGGATTCTATTAATGTTTGTACTTGCAGTTTGCGCTACAGCAGCACAATCTGCAAATACTCCAAATTGGCTGGCTCTTTTAACTGATATAAATTTACCAGAACATAGGGCAACAGCTTTTAGTATTGCAAATTTAATAAACGGAGTTGGTAGAGCACTTGGAAATATTTTTATAGGAATAGTTTTAGGATTTATTTCTCTAAAATTTAATGAACCTTACAATTACATATTCACTATGGTGTTATTCCAATTATTTTTTATACCTGCAGTTTACTGTTATTATAAGGTTTCAAAAAATAGCGGCAGGGACATTAGAAAGGTAAAATCGGTATTAAAACGCAGGGCAAAAAAAATATAACAATTTATATAGCCTAAACTCCCGTAAAATTATACTATACAGTTATAGATGAAAGCCAGTCAGGCAAACTATCAGTGGAAAGACCACAGGCATTAAAGATATCCCTTTGCTTCTTAGTTATTGGTGACAGGAGTTTTTTACCATCACAAGTATGGACGTATTTTATTTTTCGAAGCTCCTTCAGTACCGATGAAAAGGTTAATCCACTTCCATCCATATGGGTTCGTAGCTTGTTTTTCATACAAGAGCGCAATATCAATGCAAAAAAAGCAACGAACATCTTGCCTTCAGTTGTCTCATCAGTATGGCAGTGTAGGCGTTTCATATCCAGTTCATTTTTCAGATCATCGAAGGACTTTTCTACAACATCCCGTTGACGGTAGGTCATTAGTACTTCAAGTGAAGACGCTTCGAAATCGGTCTCGATAATGATAAAAAAACCAAGTCGCGAGATAATGGTATTAATTTTTTCACTGTCGCGGATGAAGCCAACTCCGCCATCTTTTGAACGGTTAATCTTAAAATACCGGTCATAGTGTAAACTTTTTACGGGTGGCTCAGACATCTCGCTCAATGCTCGCTCGCATCGTTCAAGATCATTAAACAGGATTTCTTCTTCAGCTGCAGCTTTGGCCGGACTGTAGTATATGTGCGCTTTAACTCGCATACCGAAGTCTTCCCGTATCACCTCTTTGGCATAAGGGAGGTTTTTACCAAGTCTGCATTCAGAACGACTGATAATATGGTTTCGGTATTTATCAATTAATTCTCTGGCGAACAAACTTGAATTCGGTACACTGATGATAAACCGCGTGCCTGCTTCAGTCATGAAGCGCAGATTATCTGCAGTGAAAAACCCTCTATCCATCACATATTTTGTTCTTTTGCATCCAATCAATTCATTGTCACGGAGCATATATTCCAAGTGCACCTTGTCCGGTACGCTTCCGGGATACACACAGTAATAAAGTGGAAGCATACTTTGCTGACCATAGTACATTGCAAAATTCAGCTGTGGAAGGCTTTCTTTATCCCTGTTGTAGCCCCATTCCACCGCCTCAATACCTTTTGCATAAGAAGATACGGAAGTAACATCATAGGCTATATATTCGGATGGATTCCTTGCATAAATCCATGTTTTGAAAAAATCCATCCTACTTTTGTAGTTAATTGCTTGAAATACACGGCTGATGTCAGCAGAACCTAGTTTGACGTTACCATGCGGATAAACTTCATCAAACCAATCTCCGTAGTATGACATTACGTTGCCCTCACAGAGCATGTATTCAGCTAGTGCTATGATTTGATCGGCATGTTTCGGGAACTTTTTCCTCATAATTTCAATAAGACCTAGTTCGTTCAGCAGTCCGTCAACTACATAGGTAACCCCGCAGCTTTTGATGGATTCAATTTCAGGTTGACTGGGGTTGCTATTCGAAGAGGAATAAATCTCATAATAGTTCTTATTGGGGATAAGCATGCCGGTTTCATTATCGATTTTACCGATGGAAACTCTGTCGTTTGTTGGCCTGCCTTTCTCGTTCCGATATATGCGAGTAATATGATACACATAAGTTGTATTCTTACTCTTATACTTAACGATTCCCCGTTCAGGCAATGGTACTTGATGTTTTGAATTCAAAGCCATATATTTTACCTCACATAAATGTATAGTATAATTATACTATACATTTATAAAAAAATCAAGCTTTAAATTCAACCAAAGCTTGATTTTACTGACTTTTAGAGATGTATTGTATGAATATCTCGGGAGTTTAGGATATAGGTCAACAGGAAATACAAAACAACCATAATTTACTTGACATCAAAAAACCACTCAAATTGAGTGGTTTCTTTTTATCAACTATAGTTGATTTCTTTGGCGGAGAAGGAGGGATTCGAACCCTCGCGCCAGTTACCCGACCTAACGGTTTAGCAAACCGTCCCCTTCGACCTGCTTGGGTACT
>JAFGIL010000011.1 GCA_016929635.1 Endomicrobiales bacterium | reverse complement strand
TTTTTCATTTATAAAAAAGAGACCGCTAACGCAAGTGGCGATGAGATTTTTATACAAATAGGCAGTGAAACAAATTATTATGAGTATTCGATTAATTCAAGCGAGCTCGACCAGGTTGATCCTGCTGAATGGCATCTAATTAGAATCAACCAAATAGATGATAATAAAGACGGTAAACCTGATAGATGGTCAGCTAATGATAACTTTGGTGCTATCAAAACTGTTGGTAACCCAAGTTTCAGCAGCATAAGCCAGATAAAAGTAGGTGTACGCACGTCTGCAAACGTCAGTGGAATCTGGGAAACCGGTGAAATATGGATTAACGAAATACACGTTGCGGATTCATGGAAAAAAGAAGGCGATGCATGGCGCTTAAACGCAGATTTAAAGTGGCCGGGCTGGTTTTCAACCGGAGGCAAGCGCAAAAGCATTGACCGCAACTTCCAGACCTTTTCCGGGGGTATATACAACCGCGATTATTTGGAAGACACGGCCTATTTTAACCTTGACAGGATCAGATTCCTGCCGATAAAAACGAATTTAAACCGTACAAGGACCGTTACTCCGTCCGTAATAGACAACCAGAATGAATTGGTTTCTATCCTTGAAGAGGGGCGTGTTATAAACTATAATGGCTCTGTATCGGCCAGCCCGAATCTAAGAATGTTCTTTTCTCCTGTTACCCGTTACGTTCACCAGTTTAATCTACTGCTTCCCAGTATTTCGGGAACTTATTCAAGAAACATAACAGATACACACCAGATAGAGAAACTTGAAGATAAAGAGACCTTGAGCGGAAATGCTAATTATAACTTCCCTGTAAGATTACAGAGCTTTTTTCCTTTTATGAGAGGAATAAACGTATTTCCTTCAAATGTCTCGGGTAACTACAGCATTTCCAACTCTTTCTTTTATAAATCCGGAAAAGCAAAAGACAGCGACACATTCCTTGCTATAGACTCATTTAATGATTATTTGGTTTACTTCAGCACAAGCAATTATAATACATTGGAGATTACCAAAGCATGGAGTGCCCGCGCACCGTTCCAGTTCTGGAGAGGTTTCGGTTTTTCTCCGAGTTACAGCTTATCGGAAATCGAAGAAAAGAACAAAATCTTCCAGCCCTATGGCCCGGAGCATGAGGCATACCCGAAATCAGCAAACCAGAAAATAGCGGCAACTTCGGACTTAAGGATATTCGCCTGGCTATACCCAAGGATGTCCTATGACATAAACATAAGCGAAAACTACGATTTGTCATTCAGCACCGCTAATCCTGCTGCTGTATTGTTTCCTTCAGAGAATAAAATTATCGAAAGAAGGAGTAACGGGAACGTTACGTGGAATTTCCAGGTTAAGGACGTGTTCAGATTCAAATATACGGAATCCCTTGGTTTTTCATCATCTTACAGCCAGCAGGACAGCGATTTGTACGAAAACGTCGAAAAAAAATATCCTATCATAGGCAGGCTTGACAGTGATAAGCTCTGGATTAGGGGAAACAGCCTAAGAAAAGACCTTCCGACAAGTGCAACCACGTATTTCATAATCAAATCCATAGTTGAAAAGGACGACTCACGGTTATCCGGCAGGTATAATCCGCTGGAAGCATTTAATTTTCCAAACAGAATATCTCCGTTTAAAACTCTATCAACCAACTTCACCTATACCGACAGCAAGGAAAATAAGTATACCGGTGACTGGATAAGAATCTATTCAATACTCTGGCCTGATTTTAATGTCGGATTGAGCCAATGGGAGAAATTCTTCTATGCTGAAAAGTGGGTAAGCAACTCCACTTTAAATTTCCGCCATAATAAAAAGGTAACTACAACGGTTAATACATCCGAGGGCAAGCTTTTAAATTACGGCAGCGATTTGAGGTTTACTATATTCAAAAAATTTGATTTAAGCTTCAGCGGCAGCCTTGGAACAAACCAGGAAATGGATTTAATAGAAAACCTGCTTACTAAAGAAGGCGAAGCAACGTCATTATCAAGCCAGGCCGGATTCAACATAACAAGATGGCGTTTTACAGTAGGATATCAGTTTGCCAATAATTGGGAAAAAGACGGAACCGGGAAAGAGACCCAGCAGCTGACCACCCAAACAGGCACCATAAAAACCCATGCTGATATGTCTTTCCCCCGGGGATTGCCTATCCCTTTTACAAACAGGACTATACCTCTGAAAAACAGGCTTGTTTTCGATTCTACCATTAAATATGTGGAAAAAGCTTCACCGTTAAACGTAGAAAAGGATAATACAAACCAATACAGTTATAACTCAACCGTTGATTACGAGGTTTCCCAGAATTTCAGGACAGCTATAGGCATTGGATATAGTTATCTTCAAAACAGGCATAACGATGACGAAAACTACCATTCAATTGAAGCATCTTTTAAACTGACAATACAATTTTAGCTGCGCAGATGACCGCAGATTTATTGCAGATGACCACAGATTGTTCTATCTGCGATCATCTGTGATTATAATCTGTGATAATCTGCGTTAAAAAATATGGCTACATTAGCACAACACTTGCTTCAGTTCTTATTCCCTATAAAATGTGTCACCTGCGGCGCAGACCTGCCTGCTGATGACTATTACAGAATCTGCCCTAAATGCCAATTGGATATAAAAATAATAGGTAAATTTCACTGTAATATCTGCGGTTCATATATGCCTGACGGAGGGGAACACTGTTATCACTGCCTGAAAAAAACAAATTATCACTTCGAATATTTGCGTTCCTCGGGTTTATATTCAGGTGTATTAAGAGGCCTTATACATAAATTTAAGTATAAAAACAGGGATTACTTGTCGCGTTTTCTCAGCAGGCTTCTAGTTAAAACAATAGAAACCAATATTAACATGGAAGAAATTGATTACATAATTCCGGTACCGATGCATTGGTTAAAAAAGATTAAACGCGGATACAACCAAACCGAAATATTATCCCAGGACATCGGGAAACACTTCAACAAACCTGTTATGCTAAACAACCTGATAAGAATAAAACTCGCCAGGCCCCAGATTTATCTGAAAAGGGAAGAAAGATTATCGAATGTAAAAAAATGCTTTAAAATAAAAAAGCCGCATTTCATCAATAATAAAAATATCATTTTAATAGATGATGTCTGTACTACGTGTGCTACTATAGAAGAATGTTCAATAGAATTGAAACGCTCGGGTGCAAATAAAATTTATGCAGTGACTGTTGCCAGAGATTAATTTCAAAAATTATTAAATTTGATTTGACTATAAATGATTTATTTTATATATTATATAACTATTAAATTTAAGGTTAATAACCTAATAATCAAAGGAGGAAAAACAAATGGCAGTAAAAATTGGTATTAATGGTTTCGGACGCATCGGCCGCCTCGTGGCCCGCAGTATTCTTGAAAGGAAAGACAAGAATCTAGAATTGGTTGCAATCAATGATCTAACGGATTCAAAAACAAACGCACACCTTTTCAAATATGATTCAGTGCACGGTACCTATCCGGGCGACGTAAAAGCAACCGGTGACAATGAGATTACGATTGACGGCAAAAAGATACAGGTATTAAAGAAAACCGACCCGGGCGAGCTCCCCTGGAAGGATTTAGGAGTTGAAATTGTTGTTGAATCTACAGGGCTTTTTACATTAAAGAAGGATGGGGTAAATAAAAAAGGAAAACAGGTTAAAGGAGCTGAAAACCATATTACCCGCGCAGGCGCAAAAAAGGTTATTATATCAGCACCTGCCTCAGGAGAGGATATAACCATAGTTTTAGGGGTTAATGAGGATAAATATGACCCAAAGAATCACAATGTTATGTCTAATGCTTCCTGCACTACAAATTGCCTGGGTCCGGTAGCAAAGGTTATTCATGATAAATGGGTAATTGAGAAAGGTTTAATGACCACCATTCATGCATATACAAACGATCAGAAAATCCAGGATACATTCCACTCAGACTTAAGAAGAGCCAGAGCTGCCGCAGCTTCCATGATTCCTACATCAACAGGCGCCGCAAAGGCAATAGGCCTTGTTATACCAGACCTGAAAGGCAAACTGGACGGTTTTGCTATCAGAGTACCGGTAACAAACGTATCAGTAGTTGATTTAACAGTACAATTAGCGAAAAAAGCCTCTGCAGAAGAAATAAACGCGGCACTAAAAGCTGCTGCTGAAGGCAAGATGAAGGGTTATCTAGGTTACAGCGATGAACCACTTGTTTCTATAGACTACAACCACTGCCCTTTAAGCTCCATAGTTGATGCAAAAAGCACTAAGGTTATCGGAGATAACTTCGTAAAAGTATTAGCATGGTATGACAACGAATGGGGTTACTCAAACCGTGTTGTAGACCTCATTAAATATATAACAAAGTAGTTTTCTATTATAATTCCCTGTTTTATCCAATGGGGAGGGTATCAAGATGAACCAAAAAAAAATTTTGGTTGTTGATGATGACCGTGAAATTGGCGAATTAATAGACATAACACTAAAAAATGACGGCCATTTGGTGCTTCGTGCTAACGACGGCTTCAAAGGTCTTGAACTGGCCAAGTCGCAGACCCCGGACCTTATAATAATGGACGTTGATATGCCCGGCATGGACGGTTTTACCCTGTGTAAACGCCTCCGTAAAGATAAAACTTTGCATCTTATTCCAATTATCATTTTAACGGGTTCAAGAACCCAGCCTAATGATTTGATTGAGGGTTTGCAAACAGGCGCTGATGATTACATCCTTAAACCATTCATGCCTCAGGAGCTGTCAATAAGGGTTACCCGTTTATTGAAGCGCACGGATGAGCATTTATCGGTTAATCCTTTAACTAAATTGCCCGGCACATATACTTTGGAAAATGAAATAACAAAACGTATTGAATTTAGAATACATTTTGCTGCATGTTATTTCGATCTGGATCATTTTAAAGCATTCAATGACCACTATGGCTATAAATGGGGAGATGAGATCATCAAATACATAGCCGGGTTAATTTCAAAATCTGTTGTCACTCTGGGCAATGAAGACGACCTTTTAGTGCATGTTGGCGGTGATGATTTTATAGTAATTACAACCCCGGATAAAGTTGAATCTATTTGTGAAAAAGTGATATCTGATTTTTCCAAAGACACTCACAAATACTATAAAGATGTTGATAAAGAACGCGGGTATATAACGACTTTTAACCGTAAAGGTGTTCAGGAGGATTTCCCGTTACTGACGCTTTCAATAGGTGCTGTCTCAACCGAAAACCGCGAAATAACTCATTATGCTCAGATGGTTGACATACTGAATGAATTGAAGAAACACGCGAAGCTGCAGCCAGGCAGTGTTTTGGTGAAAGATAAGAGATTTGACTAAGGAGGAAAAGGATGAAAAAAACCATAAAAGACATTGATTTATCAAATAAAAAAGTGTTAGTCCGTGTGGACTACAATGTCCCGTTAGATGACAAACAGAATATCACAAACGATAAAAGAATAGTTGCCACACTGCCCACAATCAAGTATCTTTTAGAAAAAAAAGCCGCGATTATTTTAATGTCACATCTGGGTAGGCCTAAAGGGAAAGTCGTTCCGGAAATGAGTTTAAAACCTGCCTCCAAAAAGCTTGGGGAACATCTCAATATGAATGTTAAGATGGCGCCTGATTGTATTGGAGATGAGGTAAATAAGATGGCAAAGGATTTAAAAAGCGGCGAGATACTTCTTCTGGAGAATTTAAGATTCCATCCCGAGGAAGAAAAAAATGACGATAATTTTGCCAAAAAGCTTGCTTCCCTGGGTGAGGTATTCGTTCAGGATGCTTTCGGCAGCGTTCACAGAGCCCATGCTTCCACACAAGGTGTCGGAAAATACATAAAGGAAAAAGCGGCCGGATTCCTTCTGGAAAAAGAAATCCAGTTTATCGGCGATACTCTGAAAAAACCCAACCATCCGTTTCTTGCAATCCTGGGAGGAGCAAAAGTTTCTGATAAGATAGATGTCATAGAAAACCTTATGGATAAAGCCGATTCTTTGATTATTGGCGGCGCCATGGCTTATACGTTCCTTAAAGCAAAGGGATTCGGCGTGGGTAACTCACTTCTTGAAGAGGATAAAATTGACACTGCAAAAAATCTGATGCAAAAAGCTCTTGAAAAAAAGATACGCATTCTTATCCCTATGGATCATATCGTTGTTGATAAAGTGGATTTTAAAAATAAAAAAGTCGAAGCCTCTGCTAAAATACAAAAAACAGAGGAAGCTGATATACCTTCGGGATTCATTGGGGTTGACATAGGCCCTATGACCATACAAAGAATAGCACCCGTTATTATGGAATCAAAAACAATTATCTGGAACGGCCCCATGGGAGTTTTCGAAATCGATGAGTTTGCAAAAGGGACCATAGAAATAGCAAAACTGGTGGCACAAGCCACCGAAAAAGGTGCAACTTCTGTTATAGGCGGAGGAGACTCCATCTCTGCAGTTAAAAAAGCAGGTGTAAGCAACAAAATAACACATATTTCAACAGGAGGCGGCGCCTCTTTGGAATATCTTGAAGGAAAAAAACTTCCCGGAATTGAAATTCTCCCGGAAAAATAAATAATTATACAACACCCTGTGTTGTATTAGCTTTATAATAAAAAAGAGGTTCATTTAAATGATAACTCAAGAATTTTTGCGTAAACTGGTAGTAAAAAACGAGAAAAAAATCGTTCTTTTGGTATTTGACGGATTAGGCGGCCTTCCGAATGCGTCAGGAAAAACCGAGCTGGAAGTTGCAAAGCATCCAAATCTTGACAGACTGGTACAAAACGGAATCTGCGGATTTACAGATCCGATTGCTCCGGGTATCACACCGGGCTCCGGGCCTGCTCATGTATCCTTGTTTGGATATGACCCCCTGAAATATGAAATCGGACGCGGCCTTCTTGATACTTTAGGCATTGATTTTGAGTTTACAAACCAAGATATGGCAGCAAGGGGCAACTTTGCCACAAAGGATGATAAAGGCATAATAACTGACAGACGGGCAGGGCGTATTCCTACGGAAACATGCAATCATTTGTGCAATGACGTCCTTAAGGATATTACTATCGATGGTATTAAGACCTTTGTTATGCCGGTTAAGGAACACCGCTTTTCCGTAATATTCAGGGGAGCTAATTTATGTGACAGAATTAGCGACACAGACCCTCAAAAAGAGGGATTAAAACCCCTGCCGCCCCAGAACATTGCAGATGATCCAAAGGGATTGGAAACAGGCTCAAAACAGGAAGCAAACGCAAAACTCTGTACTTTTAATAACGCAAAAAGTACGATTAGCATAGTATCTAAATTTATCGAAGAAGCCAACAAGCGTCTTAAAAACGAACATCCCGCAAACACGATTCTTCTTCGCGGATTCTCAAAAATGATTGATATACCGAATTTTAACGACGTATACCAGCTTAATTCCGCGGCTATTGCGATATATCCCATGTATAGAGGCCTGGCAAGGCTGGTGGGGATGAACGTGTTAAAAACAGGAACCACTATCGAAAGCGAGTTCGAGACATTAAAGGAGAACTTTGGTAAATTTGATTTCTTCTTCATGCACATAAAAGAGACTGATTCTGCGGGCGAAGACGGTGATTTCGAAAGAAAAGTAAAAGCCATTGAGGAAACAGACAAGTATGTTTCAAAATTAATCGATTTAAAGCCTGATGTAGTTGTTGTAACAGGGGACCATTCGACTCCTGCTTTATGGCACGGCCACTCATGGCACCCTGTACCAACCTTATTATACTCCCAGTACTGCCGCAGGGACAGCATAAAGGAGTTTGGGGAAACTAATTGTCTGTCAGGGGCTTTTGGAAGACAGCCTGCCCAAAATATAATGGCGCTGGCAATGGCAAACGCCGGAAAACTGAAGAAATACGGCGCATAATTTGATTAAAATCATTGATTTTTGATATAATCTGCAAAGGAGAAAAAATGTATTATTTTATAGTAGCTTTACACGTGATAGCATGTCTTGGTTTGATCCTTATTGTATTGCTTCAGGCCGGAAAAGGCGGTGGAATAGCAGGCCTTTTTGGCGGGGGAGGCTCTGACCAGCTTTTCAGTGCACCCTCGGGTATGGCATTTATAAAAAAAGTTACTGTTGTAATAGCAGTTGTTTTCATGTTAACTTCTCTGATTCTTACAATCAGCACTTCAAGAAGAGAGCTTACTTCTGTAACGCAAAATATACCTGTACCGGTTGCACCGATGGAACCGGAACCGGAAGAATAAGCTGAGGTGGCGGAATTGGCATACGCGCACGTTTGAGGGGCGTGTCCTTAACGGGATGCGGGTTCAAGTCCCGCCCTCAGCACCATAACAGTGAACAGTTATCAGTAAGCAATTATCGAGCAAACATCTTTGGTCACTGATAACTGTTAACTGATAACTGAAATTGCGGGCGTAGTTCAGCGGTAGAACGTCTCGTTGCCAACGAGAAAGTCGTGGGTTCAAGTCCCATCGCCCGCTTTTTTTTATTGTATGGATATTAAAAAAAATAAAATTTATATACTACTATTTTTATTAATATCTGCCTTCCTAACTCTTACCTTGTGGGATCTTAAGCATCCCATATCTCAATACGACGAAATCTCTTTTCTTTCAAACACGAGAACTATCCTGTCAGACGGGAATGAATTTGCAACAAGCCCCGTACTGAATTTATTCGGTAAACTATCATTGCCTTTTTTCTGTAATTACCACGTAGGTATAGAACATCTGATATACATTCCATTCATTAAGATATTCGGATTATCCCATAATGCCGTAAGGATTGCAGGGGCATTTTTCAGCATACTTACAATATTGTTTACTTTTCTTTTTATTCGAAGCTTTTTTAACGAAATTATAGCTATTCTAACTGTTATTCTCCTTTCCCTTCACACGCCGTTTATCATGGGAACCAAATTTTCAATTCTAACAGGCTCCTTAATGCAGTGCGTAATCACTGCAATACTGTATCTTCTATGGATCTGGTACAAAAAAGGTAATATCTTATATTTCTTTGTTGCATGTTTCCTTATTGGATTTGGATTAAATACAAGAATATGGCATATCTGGTTTATTATTGCGCTGTCGATTTATGCAATAATGAATTTAAAGGATTTTAAAAGAAAAATTAGTATACCTACAAAATACCTAGCTATGGGCTTTGGATTGCTTATATTAGGTGCTATGCCTTTGCTCTATTTTAATCTGACAAACAATTTTGAAACAGTACAATATATCCTTTCAAAGATTTATAAATCCAACCAATCATTCAGTCTTAGCTTATATATTGACAGTTTACTGGAGTCTTTAAATCTGTTTAAAGCGTTGCTGAAGGGAAAATATCTTATAAACCACCCGGTTGGAAGAACATTTTTCTCTTTGTTTGGGAATGCCTTTTATCCATTTGCGCTTACAGCAGGCCTCTTATGGTCGTTTTTTGCCTTATTTTATATTAAAGATGCTTATTCAGAAAAAAGAAAATTTATTTTTATAATATTCATTTTAATTTTTATTCAGACTGTTGTACCGTGTTTCGACTTATATCCTCATCATTTCTTTGTTTTATACCCATTCGTACAAATATTGATAGCGTTATTTATCTACGATTTATTCACAAAATTCAACAAATATGTAAAAATAGCAGCTTTAATCCTGTTCTTTTCCTTATTTTCAGCAGATATCATTATTACAACAAACATTTATTACTGTGCCCGTAAAATGGGGTATCAGGGGCATGAGTCAGGGGTTATTTATAAGTTGAAAAAATGGCTTAATAAAAAAAATCCTAAACATATTGTTCCTCTTGAAGGAAATATCACTAATATGCTACTATTTCTATCAAAAGACAATACCAGAATCACTAAAATCAGGTTCGCTGAACCAAAATTGTCCTTTGATGAATTTAAGAAAGAATTAAAAACCAGTCTTGAATCGAAAGATAGTTTTTATATATTTTACAGAAATAATGAAGATAGCACATATCACAAATTTCTAAGCGAAGCTGCCGGGAAAAACGGCAAAAAACTTAAAGAAATCAAAGTTTTCTGGCAGCCAAACGGAATACCGGTTTATCGGGTCCTTAAAATGGTTGAAAACACTTAGCTTTTTCAATCTTTTCACTCTATCGGTAACACTTGCCTTAAACTATACAAATTTGTATAATTTGGGGAATGTGTTTTAAGGAGGCCTATATACAATGAACAAAGACTTGTTTAATTCAGAAAGTGAAAAATATCTTACAAAAAATTCACACCGTTTTATAGTCACGCCGTCCCTTCCTGATAAACTGAAACCGCTGCTGGAAATTGCTTACAATCTATGGTGGGTCTGGAACAGCGATGCCCTTGAGTTATTCCGCCGAGTAGATCTTGATTTATGGGATGAAATAAGCCACAACCCCATACAGCTTCTGGGTTCGGTTAGCGAAGAAAGGCTTAATGAACTTGCCAATGACGACAGCTTCCTTACGCATCTTGAACACATAAAAAACAATATGAACCGATATCTTCAGCTTTCCACATGGTACAGTAAGGAACAATCGGAATATAAAGACTGTAAAATAGCCTATTTCTCAACAGAGTTCGGACTACACGACAGCCTTCCTTTCTACTCAGGCGGCCTGGGAATACTATCCGGAGACCATCTGAAATCTGCAAGCGATATGGGGCTGCCTTTAATCGGAATCGGCCTTTTATATAGATACGGCTACTTTAAGCAATATTTGAACTTTGATGGCTGGCAGCAGGAAGAATACCTGGAAAACCACTTTTTCAGAATGCCTCTTCAAAGAATGAAAAATGATAAGGGCGAAACAATTAAAATATCCGTAGAACATCCTTCTGGAAAGGTATTTGCTCAAGTATGGAAGCTTCAGATAGGGCGTATACCTTTATATCTGCTGGATACTGATATTAGTGATAATAAAACTGAAGACAGGGAGATCACGGGCCAGCTTTACGGCGGTGACAGGGAAATGAGAATCAGGCAGGAAACCATTCTAGGAATAGGAGGGGTCAGGGCTCTTAAAGCACTAGGTATTGAACCTACTACTATACACAGCAATGAGGGGCACTCTGCATTCCTAATACTTGAACGTATTAGGGCTTTGATGTCCGATAACAAACTTACTTTTGCACAGGCACAGGAAGTTGTAAGGGCTTCCTGCGTTTTTACCACTCACACACCGGTTCCTGCGGGAAATGAAATTTTTGATCCTGTTTTAGTAGACAAATATCTATCCCCTATTTATAAAAAACTCGGATTGAAAAAAGACGAGTTCCTTACTTTGGGGAAACAAAACCCTGAAGACGCTAATGAAGCTTTTTGTATGACAGTATTAGCACTAAAAATGATTGACCGGGCAAATGGCGTCAGCAAACTTCACGGAACCATTTCCAGGAATATGTGGACCGCCCTTTGGCCGAACCTTCCTAAACATGAGGTTCCGATTACCTCTATTACTAACGGTATTCATACTAACACGTGGATATCACACGAAATCGCATTGCTTTTTGACAGATATCTTGGTCCTACATGGAAGGATGAACCGGGTGATCAGAGTATCTGGCAGCGTATTACCCAAATCCCGGATGCAGAGCTATGGCGCAGCCATGAAAGAAGAAGGGAAAGACTTGTTACGTTTGCAAGGAACAGGCTTAAAAGACAACTCGGAAACAGGGGCGCATCTCCCAATGAAATTGCACATGCAGATGAAGTTTTAGACCCGGATGCATTAACTATTTGCTTCGGAAGGCGATTTGCCGGGTATAAACGCGGAAACCTTATTTTTAGGGATATAAAACGTCTAAAATCAATTTTGAATAAGAAAAACATGCCTGTGCAAATTATTTTTGCAGGAAAAGCCCACCCTTTAGACAACATCGGTAAGGAACTAATTAAAAGCATTATTCATATCGCAAGAGATCTTGATTTACGTGATAAAATAGTCTTTCTTGAAAACTATGATATAAGCGTTGCACACTACATGGTGCAGGGTGCAGATGTATGGCTTAACAATCCAAGGAGGCCCCTGGAGGCTTCAGGAACAAGCGGAATGAAAGCAGCAGCGAACGGAGCATTAAATCTGAGCGTACTTGACGGCTGGTGGTGTGAGGCATACAATAATGATAACGGATGGGTAATAGGTTCCGGAGAGGAGTATGACAACACAGATTACCAGGATGCCGTTGAAAGCCAGGCTATTTACGACATCCTTGAAAAAGACATAATACCCCTGTTCTATCAAAGGGGCCCGGACGGCTTACCGCGCGAATGGATACAAAAAATCAAGACATCAATGAATGTCATCTGCCCGCAATTCAACACCAACCGCATGATTGAAGAATACACCAGAAGATTTTATATACCTGCCAGTATTCAATATAAAAAAGTCAGTGAAAACAATTTTGAGCTTGCCAAAAACATGGCTGAATGGAAGAAAAGAATTACCGATAAATGGCCGCAAATAAAAATATTGGAATCTCAGGACAATCTTAACAGCGATATAAAACTGGGAAATAACTTCAATATCACCGCAAAAATTCAACTGCCGGAGAATATTTCCCCGGAGGATATAACTGTTCAGATCTATGCTGGCTATTTAGACTCAAAAAATAGAATGAGCGAGCCTTTAACAGAGAAAATGAGCATGAAAGAAAAAACCCAGGAAGGGGTTTATATGTACGAAGGAAATTTTAAAGCAGACAGAATAGGCCACTGCGGCTATGTTATAAGAGTACTTCCGCAGTTCGATGGCAAGGTCCTTTACATACCTAAATTAATTACTTGGCAATAAGGAGTGAATAAATGCTGAAAGCCTGTATTTTTGATCTTGACGGAGTAATTGTTGACACCGTACCGTTGCATTTTAAGGCATGGAAAAGAATGTTCAATGAATATGGAAAAAAATTTGAATTCGAGGATTACAAGGAAAAGGTTGACGGTATACCAAGAATGAAAGGCGCAAGAGCCATTCTCACTGATATCAGCGATGAAGAGCTGGAAAAAGCATCCCAGAAAAAGCAGGGGTATTATCTGGAATCACTTGACAGTTCTGAAATCCCTATCTTCCAGACTACTTTAAAACTCATAGATGAAATTAAAAAGGACGGTTTAAAACTGGCAGTTGTATCTTCAAGTAAAAACTGCCCGTATATTCTGGATAAAATCGGGTTAACTCCCATAGTTGATGTAATAATATCCGGGCTTGACCTTAAAAAGGGCAAACCGGATCCAGAAATTTTTCTTTCTGCAGCCGAGAGGCTTGGTGTAAAACCTTCCGAAAGCATCGTGTTTGAAGACGCTTTGCTTGGCGTAGAAGCCGCAAAAAACGGGAACATATTCTGTATCGGTATTGACAGGCATAATGATCCTGACACTTTAAAGAAAGCAGATTATATAGTAAAAGACCTGGGAGAGCTGAATTTAGCCAAAATCAAGGAGCTATTCGAAAAATAACTATAGGCGATTAGGGAGGCAATAAATGATTTGGATAAAATTTGTAAAAAAGCTTATCAAAATATTGAACTCTGAGATATCCCCGAATCAAATTGCGTGGGGTTTTGCCCTGGGTGCAATCATGGGTTTTATTCCTACCGGTTCGTTGCTTTCAGTCTGCGTTTTAATCATAATATTTCTTGTAAACGTGAATATCTCTTCTGCTTTTTTAGGATTTGCTGTTTTCAAGATTATAAGTATACTTACAGACCCCATTGCCCATAAAATAGGGTACTCACTGCTTATAACTAATTCATCCTTAACATCACTCTGGACATCCATTTATAACATGCCCATTATTCCTTTTACAAAATTCAACAACACTGTTGTTATGGGCAATATTATACTCTCAATAATCCTGATTGTCCCTATATATTTCGGGTTTAAAAAATTCATTGTTTTTTACAGGACAAGCCTGCAGCAAAAAGTAGTAAACTGGAAAATTGTTAAATGGTTTAAACTTTCAAAAGTTTACTCCATTTATGACAAATATAGATAATTGAAATATCCTTTTTTTAAATAGTAATTATCATTCGCTGTTAATTTAAACGGAGGCTGTATGCGTTGGAAATTTGTGGTGCCGTTATTAGCAATTATTGTAATAATAACTTTGTTTAATATTCTCTTTCTGGACAGCTTCGTAAGAAAAGGCATTATTCTTGGCGGTGAAATGGCTTTTGGCGCAAAAGTTGAAGTAAAAGATGTCAAAACCAGAATTACAAACCTGTCTATTGACGTTAAAAGCATTAAAGTCGCAAATAAAAACGACCCATGGAAAAACCTCTTCGAAATCGGCGATATGAGGTTCTCCCTTAAGTTTGTGCCTCTTCTTTCTAGAAAACTGATTATAGATGAGATGGCTGTAGAGGGAATAAAGTTGGGAACTACCCGCAAAACCTCGGGTGCACTTTCTCCGAAAAAGCTGGCAAAAATAGAGGAAAAGAAAAAGGAACAGGCCGTAACCACTGAACAGCAGGAAGAAGACAGTTTTAGTTCAAAGATGATGGGCAAGATAAACGAAAAGGCAACCACTGAAATAAAAACTCTTCCTGCACTGGACAAAATAAAAAATGCCGAAAAAGAAATAAAGAACATGTCTGCAGATAAACTGGTCAGCGCATCGGATCTTGAATCATTAAAAGAAATGGATTCCATAAAAAACGATATAAACGAAAAATACTCCAAATACGGAAAAGAACTGTCCCAGTTAAACATCGACCAGAAACTTAAGGACGCATCCAATATGTTGACCGATGTAAAATCAACAAAGATAGGGTCGGTCGATGATTTCAAAAATGCAAAGAATAAGCTTGAAAATCTAGACAGTGCAAAAATCGAGCTTGAAAAGGAATTGGACAATTTAAAAACCCTTAAAAGCCAGATGCAGAAAGACCTTGATGTGAGCAAGGAAATCACGGCAAAATTAAAAGATTTCAAGGAAAAAGATTTTCAGAACATCTCCAGAAAACTTAAACTTCCAGAGGTTTCTTTCCAGAATATCGCAGAACCCCTGTTCGGCCCGATATGGCTAAACAGAGTAAACTCAGTCATGCATTATCTCGTTTTGGCAAGAAAGTATATGCCACCAAAGAAAAAAGACGGGGACAAAAAGGTTGTCAAAAAAAGCAGGATGGGCGGGATCGATGTGAGTTTCCCGAAAGAAGACAATCCTCCTGATTTTCTTATAAGTAAAGTATTATTAACCGGCGAAACAAACCCGGAAAATGCTGATAAATCAATAATATTTGATGGGAATGTAACGGATATTACCTCTGATCCGGGCCTTCTGGGAAGGCCAACCAAAATTGCGCTGGAAGGCACAAAAATGTCCAAGAGATTAGACGTTTCAGGCACACTGGACCATGTTAATGAGGTTCCCGTAGATTCAATTAGCATTGTTTATAGAGGGCTTACCGTACAGGAACTGGGTATACCTACATCGGACTACCTGCCCAGTATGGAAAAAAGTAATGCTAAGATAGACAGTACATTTACTCTGAGAGGCGATGAAATAGACTGCATTTTCGATTTAAATATAAGTGATATTAAATTGTCCGGCGAAGTGAAAGACGAGCTGGTTAAAGAGCTCTGGGAAGGTATTACCAATATTTCGGTACAGGCAAAACTGTACGGAACAACCAATGGGTTAAATATGGTAATCTCTTCCAACCTTGATAATATACTGTCCAAAAGATTAAAGGAGCTCGTAGGCAAGAAACTCTCAGACCTGCAAAACAGAATACGTGCTGAAATTGACAACCTGACTAATGCCAAGAAAAACGAACTGATGAACGAAGCAAATTCAAAGAAACAGGAGCTGCAGGGCAAATTTACCTCCAAACAGAATGAGCTGCAGGGTAAAATAGATTCAATAAAATCCGAAGCTGACAAAAAAGAGAATGAGATGAGAGATAAAGTGGAAGCAGAGAAAAAAAGAGTTCAGGAAGACTTAGAAAAGAAAAAGAGGGAAACAGAAGCCCAGGTAAACAAGATGAAAGAAGAAGAACAGAGAAAACTTGAGGAACAGAAAAATAAAGAGGAAGAAAAACAGAAAAAACAGGTTGAAGACAAAATCCAGAACCTCTTCAAATAATCAAATATTATTCCAATACTTCTATTTTTAAATTAGGATTTTTTACTTTTCTAAATTTTATTTTGGCTTCTTTGAAAAGTTTTTTGAAAGACGGGTCTGCGTAATCCGTGCAGGTTATGAAAGCTGATATTTTTGCATTTGCAATCATTTTTGCGCATAAAATGCATGGCGAGTGGGTGCAGTATATTACCGCTCCCTTTATGCTGATTCCGTGTAAGCCCGCCTGAATTATTGCATTCTGTTCTGCGTGTATGGCCCTGCAAACCTCATGCCTCTGGCCTGAAGGGATATTCATTTTATTTCTCAAACATCCAAGCTGTAAACAGTCTTTTACGCCGCTTGCAGCCCCATTGTAGCCGGTTGAAAGTATTCTTTTATCTTTTACTATTACCGCTCCCACATGGTGCCTTAAACAAGTGGACCTTTCTGCAACCAGGAACGCAAGCTTTATAAAATATTCGTCCCAGTTTGGGCGGCTGTGCTTTTTATTGTTTTTCATGCATAAATTCCTTAATTAAAGCAATATTTAATAGAATAAAATTAAACCATAAATTAAAACTATTGTCAAATTTATAATTATTTTCTATAATATCTTAACTTTCACATTACAAAGAATCCGGAGAATATAATGCCTAAAATAAAGTTCGTAAAAAAGCCGTGGGGCGCAGAAAGATGGTTTGCAAAAACCAGGAAATATGCAGGCAAACTCCTAATAATAAAGAAAGGCCATCGTTTGAGCCTTCAGTATCATAAGATCAAGGAAGAAACCTTATTTTTATTTAAAGGAAAATTGAAGCTGACTATTGGCCCGAAGAACGGAAAACTCAAAACAAAGATTGTAAGATCTGAATACGTGTTTCACTGCCCTCCCAAAACCGTGCACAGGCTCGAAGCTCTGGAAAACTGCCTGATAATAGAGGTTTCCACCTCTGAGCTGCATGACGTTGTACGCATTCAGGACGATTATAAACGCTAAAAATAGCATATTTTAACCATATGAATCCACAAATACTTGCAAAACCAAAAATATCCTTTGGTACTGACGGCTGGAGAGGCGTTATAGCCGAAGACTTTACCTTTGATAACCTCAAGCGCGTTGCAAGGGCCATCGCCTTATACCTAAAAAAAGATGCTAAAAAATCGCCAAAAGTTACGATCGGATATGATACCCGCTTCAACTCGCCAAAATTTGCCCAGCTGGTTGCCGAAACTCTATCTAACCACGGCTGCAGCGTAGTTGTCAGCAGTACTTTCTTATCAACTCCTGCAATTTCTTCCAGTGTAATTGATGAAAACGCACAAGGGGGGATTGTTATTTCTGCAAGCCACAATCCCTGTGAATTCAACGGCCTTAAATTTAAAACTGCCAACGGATGTTCGGCTCCGGAAGAGGTTACAAGAAAACTCGAGCAGTATCTCGATTCTGACAACAATATAATGTCCGAAAAATCTAAAATAATATATAAAAACCTTAAAGCAGCATATTTCAGGCGTTTGCGTTCCTATATCGACTTCAGCCTGATTAAGCGTAAATACCTGAAAATAATCTCTGATCCTATGCACGGAGCTTCCATAGGTTATTTAAACTCGATTCTTACAGGTACCAAATGCAAAATAGTAGAAATCCATAGCAACCCTGACCCCATGTTCGGCGGGCTCCACCCTGAACCTATTGAAAAAAACCTGGATGAACTGAAAAAAACTGTCAAATTAAACGGTGCTGACTTGGGTGTTGCTGCTGACGGAGACGCGGACAGAATCGGCATTGTTGACGATGAAGGGCGCTATTATACACCCCACCAATCGTTTTCCCTTTTATTGTACTATCTTTGCAATTACAAGGGGCTTAAAGGCAAGGTCGTACAGACAATATCGCTTGGCTACTTAAGTGAAAGAATTGCAAAGGACTTTAATCTTGAATGGATAGAAGTTCCAGTAGGATTCAAATATATTGCTAAACACATATTAAAAGGAGGCACATTGATAGGGGGGGAAGAAAGCGGCGGATTTGGATACGGAAATTTCCTCCCAGAAAGAGACGGAATACTCAATGCTTTAATGTTTATCGAGATGCTCTCAGCAACTGGAAAGCCTCTTTCAGTGCTTCTAAAAGAAATCGAAAAGAAATACGGGGCTTCCTGCTTTTTGAGAACCGACTTTAAAAAGCCCGCCAGAGCGAAGTGGACAAAGAATGAGTTCGTTAATAGCCTTAAAACAAAGGCCCCGGATAGCATCGCAGGGCTTAAAATCAAGGAAATCAAAGATTATGACGGGATAGAGTTTATACTGGAAGACGACTCGTGGCTTCTTTTAAGGCCCTCGGGAACCGAACCAATCATAAGGGTTTATTGTGAATCCCCAAATTTTAATAAGACGAAAAAGATAATAAAGTGGGGGGAAGATACAGTACTAAATCTAAGGATTTGATTCTCTTACACCTCTTTCTGCAGTCAGTTAAGTTCTTGTAGTGTAGGGCCTTCTGCCCGTAATAATCAATTTATAATATTTGTACGCCCACCAGGGGCTACATTACACAACAAATTTGTTTCATAATTTCAAATAAATTATATCCTAAATAAAAAAGCCCATTTTGAAATGGGCTTTTTTTACGATAACTCCAGCAGACTTAAAATTTATTTGGATTCTTCTTCTTCTTCTTGTTTAATATCTTCTTTGTCTTCAGTCTTTTCCTCTAACTCTTCTTTCATATCTTCGGCAGGATTTTCAGAGTCATCCATAGTTTCTTCTATGGGTTCTGCTGCTTCTTTACTTTCAATTTTACCTTTCAGCTTTTCTTCTCTTCTTTTGTGGAAATCTTCAAGCTTTTTATCCCTTGCTTTTATTCTGTCCTGGAGGTAATTATCACGCTCCTCTAATTTCATTCGTACTTTTTCCACATAGTCTTTTAATTTCTGGTATCGTCTCTTTTCTTTCTCCATTACTCTTGACAAATAATCATGTTTCACAGGTTTTTTGCCCTTTTCAACGTCTGCTTCCTGATCCGGAGTCAAAACTACTTCTTCTCCGTCAATATTGCTTACTGCAAGCTCGCCCTCAAAAAGCCCGACGTTAGTCTTATTCCCATCGACTTTTACAGCAAAATCCGTACCCCTTATAGCCATAACAGCTGTAGGTGTCTGAACCTTGAATTTGGCTCCCTTTACTTTCTTCCTGTTAAATAAAGAAATCAAGGTTCCAAAATTAATCTTCATTTCATATGTCTGTATTTTTAATTCCTTCTCTTTCTTTAGTTTTAAGGTTTCTAGCTCCAGTTTGCTGTTTTCTCCGAGCTGCATTGCCGTGCCGTCATCAAATAAAAGCGTACATTTTGACAGCCTGCCGGTCTTTATCACGTCTTTCTCTTCAACCGGTATAAGCTTTTTTGCAGGAATCCATAGTTTTCTCGAAGCTTTATATATCTGCACGTCTCCCCGCATATCGTCGATACATCCTACGTGATAATCATCGCCGGATGCAACAATGCCCGCAAAGAGAAATGGGAATAAAAACGTTAACAAAAACAACTTCGTAAAATTTAAAACGCTCCTTTTTTTCATATGAATAACTCCGGAAATATTCTCACCTTAGTGTAACCAGATGAAAATTTTAGTTATGGCTTTTTTTCAGAGATTAGCTCAACCTCAACGTTGTACTTTCCTGCGCTCAACGTCTTGACTTCAAAATTATCGTTTATTTCAAGCATTTTGGCAACTTCTTCCAGGGTACCTCTTTTAAGATTAGCTGCAATTACTGCCATGTTCCCTGAATAATTCTTTACCCAGGCATCCTGGACCGTGGGAAACACTTTAATGCTTCTTATCAACCTCTTCAGTTGTGAAATATCTTTAATGTTATGGAAAACTAATGTCGGGAAAGCTCTTTCTTTCAGGTATTCCTGGACTTCTACAGGAAGGTATTTAGAAGCTTTCATAGCAACGTTTTCCAATGCTTTTTTTGATGAGGCGGATTTGTTAATATCTACACCGCTTGCTACCTCATTTTTAGTTGTTATAATCTCTCTGGATGCGGTCATTAGTATTTTAAAGGATAAGTTTGCCCTGTACGACACCAAACCGCCGAGCCCCTGGTCTGTATTGAAAGTTGCTGCTGCATCGCCCAATACAACAATGTCTGTTTTCAGCCTTTCCAGGTTTTCAAGCGAATCGTTCATCAGAGTAGAACGGGACTTGTAGTACTCTTCAGGTTTATGGTCTGAAACCACAAAACCTGCATCAACGAATGCCTTCATTAATGCGAGTTCGGCGATATTTGTATTTTTCGATTTATCATCAACCTTTTCGTCTATCCAGAAAGAGATTAAGGGATTTCCATATTTATCGGGGGAGAGATCCATCTGGGATATCTTTTTACTAAGATCCTCGCTTCTTACCCATGCTTTTATCGTTATCCTGTAAAAATTGTCATCCTTGCCCTCTTTAATAATCTTATAATCCTCTATAAATCCTTCAGTCTGGCTTGTTATATTGTCCTCTACAAGCTTTGCTTTTGAAACCAGGGATTCGGCAGATACATATACACCCATTACTGATTCAACAGCCCTTTTCTGTGCATCATTTATTGCATTCTTTCTGTCCTGGCCTACGTTTGACGTAAGAGGGGCCACGCCTTCTGATTCCACAATTTCAACTTTATAATTACCGGATTTGGATTTCTTCGGGCCTGAAGATGCACATCCGTAAACCAAAAACAGCGAAATAATCAGACTGAACGATAAATTAGCATATCTCATAAATGCATTCCTTTTTCAATAAAATTATTAAACTTAAAAATCTCTATTTAAAATCCTTTACCTTTAATCCTATCATTTTTAGCCTTTTCTTGGGCAGTCTTAAAGTAACAACGCAGCCATCATCAGCTGTCCATTCCGATTTTGCTATCTCCGCACCTTTTATCTCGGCATCTATCTTGGTGGCAAGCAAAGAATCAGTTTCCATTGCCTGCTCAACAGTGATTCCACCTTCTAGCTTTACTCCTTTCAGTACTGAAAGCATATTATATTGAGCGCCAACCACAGCAGCATTTCTTGATGTGGCCATCTTTTGGGTCTTGCTTTCCATAGTCTGGTCAGCAGCGCCGATTCCTGTCGCAAAAATGTAGTTATCAGTTATTCCCTGCTCAGTCCATTCCCTTGAAATCTCTCCGCTTTTTGAAACTCTGTCTTTTGGCTTGCTTGACGCACAACCGCCTAAAATAACGCTTAAAGGCAACAACAAACATAGGGCATACTTCATAAAATCCTCCTTAAATAATTTATTAAACGCTAAAATATGATATATTTATATTACAGACTTGTCAAGACAGGTATTTTTGCATTTAAATAAAAAACATAAAAAGTGCCAAAGCAAGAAATAATACCCCGGTCAATAGCTTTACTATTTTCACCTGCCCCCTGCCCAATGCCTGCAGTCTTCCTGATTTCAGGCTTACGAGCAGGGAAGCAAATATGATTAAAAGGGGTAAAACAAACATTAATGAGTATATAGCCAGATAAAAAAATGCTTTTGCCATCAATTCAGGTATGCGCACCATATACATAATTGTAGGGAGATAAATCTGGCCTGTACAGAAGAACTCGAGAAACGAAACCACCACTCCCAAAAGAAATCCAAATGGAACCAGATATTTTGCATTCCCGTATCTCTCTATGAAACCTCGGATTCTCAGCTTCATTGAGTCCGGAAGCTGCAGGACAACTTTTGATTTTAGACCTTTTTCAGCAGCACGTAAAGCCAGATAATCGGAAAAACTTAAATAAGAAAGTATTAACGTTAAAATACCGACTCCAATATACATTACTTTAGAAACATACTTCAGAGCGCTAATAGCAACAAAAATCTTTGAAAGCCCGATTCCAATCAGAAAATAAACAACAAATATCCCGAAGACAAACATTATACCTGTCCAGAAAACTTCGGAGGTCGCCCTTTTCTTTATCATGCTTAAATAAGCAACCAGGAAAACAATGCCCGCAAACGCGCACGGATTAAACCCGTCCAGCAATCCCGCAGCTAAAACCGGAAGTATTTTCAATGATTTTATCCTTTGTGAAATTTCCTGTTTGATTGACAGGGAATCTGAAAAAATACTTTCCTTTGACATTGGTTTATAGGATTTCAGAAGAATTACCTGCTCCTCGAGCCTTTCTTTTAACTCATCCTCGCCGCCCAGGATTGTATTTCCCAAAATGACAACAGGCAGATTATTATTTGTATCATTATATTTTTTCTCCATCATAACAAGCCTTTCGTAATTGTCCGGCTCATTCAGAAAATATGATTTTATTTCGGCCATGACATTGTGTTTTTTTAACATGGCAGGCAATATTTTTTCCTTTAGTTTATTGCAGTACTTACAGCTTGGGGTCATGTATATCTCAATTACTAGTTGAACATCACTTTTTACAGGAGATGGCCTCTTTTCTTCCATGTCTGTCTGCACCGCTCCGGAAAGAATTGTACCCTCTATCAGCCATGTTAGATTGGGGGAGTCCTGGTCATTGGTGTCAATAAAAATGTACTCTGTTTTTTTGCCCGAGAATCCGCCCGTATCAAAAGTTATATCCAAATCTTTCTTTTCCCCGGGTTTTATAGAGACAGAAGAAAAATTTAGAGTTATACATTCGCAGGTAGCCCTTGCATTGACTTGAAGATCATTGCTTCCGGTGTTTGATATAGTTAGTTTTTCTTTTAGGATTGTCCCTTCTTCAACGCTCTTGAAATCCCAGAATGGCTCTGAAATAGAGATATCTGGCTGCGCATAAAGATTAAAAGGTATGAAAAGCAAAAAGGTTAATATGGCTTTATTCATTCTTTCAGATTTTTCAGTTTATGAATCTTTATTTTACAAGTTTTTCTGCTCTTTCCTTCAACTCATTTTTGTATTGTTCAATCAGGAGGCGGGCTTTAGGGTCGTCTTTTACATCTTTATTTAACAGTATAAACTCGTTTTTATAAGACTCTATCTTTTTGTTATCGTCCAGTTTAAGCTCCAGAACGCCCACTCTGTGCCCGTTCTGCCCTCCCTGAACGATTATTGTGTCTTTTATTTTCACGGGGACTTTATGATATGTCTGAGAATGGCCTCCTACTATAACGTCTATCCTAGGCACGTTCTCTATTATATTCCTGTCCTCCTCATCGCCGCAATGTGAAAGCAATACGACAATATCCGATTTTTCCCTGATTTCCGGTATTATTTTTTTCAGGTATTCGATGTGGTTCAATATTTTGACATTTTTTAACTGGTCTTTAGGGAAAAGGAAGAAAATGTTCGGATTTAAAATGCTTATTATTGAAACATTAGCACCGCAAACCTTTTTTGTTATATAGGGCTTGTCATTAAAAGGGTAACACATTTTGTCGTCGCAGGTTGTCAGATTTGCGGAATAAAACGGGATGTCTTTAAGAGTTTTTAAATAATCTATGCCATTAAGTATTTCCTGATCGCCGATGCCAACCATGTCATAATTTATCATCCTGACCATCTTAGTGCAATACTTGGTTAAAACACTGTCTTTTCTTGGAGGGAAAGTATCACCCGAATCTAACACAACTGCCCCGGGATTTTTCTTCAGCAAATCATTAATTGCAGTTATTCTTCTTGCAATACCCCCAAAAGGATTCTGCGGGCAATCGCAGGATTCCAGGTACCCGTTTGCACTGCTGGTATAAATTATTTTAACAGCATCTATTTTCGGGACAACGTACTTCTCTGAGCTAAGTTTTCTGATATCTTTCGAAAGCTTCTGTTCAATATCTTCGTGGTAACCCTTGTAATGCGCTCTTATTTTACCGCCTTTTCCTATAACAAACACCTGAGGAATCTCTGCCGCACCATATTTAATTACCCCATATTTCTCTCCGGCACGATAGCCCAGGGGATCCAGAAGTATGGGGACTTTTACATTGTTTTTTTTCACAAATTTGTTAAGTTTATCTTCTGCTTTATCATCAAGGCAGACCATAAAGACCTTAGCTGATTTAATAAATCTGCTTGAAATAACATTAAGTTTTGGTATTTCCTTTTTACACGGTTCGCAGCTTGTATCAAAAAAACTCAGCACAATAACCGTTTTTGTATCACATAAATCACTTAAAGAAACGCTGTTATCAGTACCAAATATTTTTAGCTTAAAATCAGGTGCCATATCCTGTTCAGAAAAAGACAGGTTGCTTAATAACACAAGTAGAATTACTGCATGAAAATATTTTTTCATAAATTATTCCTTTCTTAAAATTTAATTATATAAATTCTATTATATTTTAAAATTTTTTGCAATAAAGCTCAATTTTTTACTGCATGTATTTCAAATAATTCATATAATTCTAAATTTTCTAAACTATTGAAAAATGCGTCTAATTCTGATATAATTATTGAGTATGTGTGTAAAATTGCGGTTCTTTTAAATTTAAATAAATTAACAGGATTTAGATTTTTTTCTTGTTAATTAATACCAGGGGGGTGGTTTTATGAATATGAAGAGTTCTCTTCTTGAGCTTCCAAAACAATCATTCATAGATAGAAGAGAGTTTCTGCGTATTTCCACAGATGATGTCTTTTGTACAATTAGCATTTTAGACGAAAAAGCCACAGTTTTGAAAGGCAAAGTCGAAAACATAAGCCAGGAGGGTTTTTTAGCTAAGATTGATAAGCCTGTTAAAGTTTCAAAAACAGTTGATATCAATCTTCATTTACCTTATCCTTATCAAAACTTAAAAATTGAAGGTCGTATCATTTGGGTTATTGAACACGATTATCCGCAAACACATAATGAAGGATTTTTAGTAGGAATAAGCTTTCCGTCTTGGGCAGATCCCAGCAAAATAAGTCAAATCAAGAAATTTGTAAGTGACAACTTTTCTCCAAACAAAGTCGTTGATAGAAGGAAAAAAGACAGAAGGGCTAAAGAGTCATTAAAATCATCGGGTGAACAAAGAAAAGGGGAAAGAAGGCTTACCAAATCCATATTTAAGAAATGTGTCAGCAGTTCACGCATAGATTTTCTAAACAAACACAAAGAAATGTATTTAAGGTCGATCATTTCTAAATCAGACCAGCTCGTATCTATTAACGGATACAAGGATTTAATCTCTTTTAGCGCATGTGACTATTTAGGCTTAAGCACCCATCCAAAGATAAAGAAGGCTATTAAGGATGCTCTCGACAAATACAATACTGACACGGCAAGCAGCAGGTTGTTGGGGGGAACATTTGATATATATAACCAGCTGGAAAAGAGGCTGGCTGAATTCATCGGGGGGGAGGAGTGCATAACATATGTTGTCGGTTATCTGGCAAACATGGGGTGTATACCCTCAATCGCCAACAAGCATGACGTAATTTTATCCGATGACAAAAATCACGCCAGCATAATTGATGCTGCTATACTGTCACAGAGCACTTTATTGCCTTACAAGCATAACAATATGAAAGACCTCGAAAACAAGCTTCAAAAATGCAAAGGTAATAAACTGATTGTAACTGACGGCGTATTCAGCATGGATGGTGAAATCGCTCTTTTGGATGAAATATACTATCTTGGACAGAAATACAATGCTGCAATATATATTGACGATGCCCATGCCATAGGAGTACTGGGCAAAACCGGAGCAGGCACATCAGAACACTTTGGATTAAAAGGCAAGATTGATATCGTAATGGGTACTTTAAATAAAACCATACCCTGCCTCGGCGGATTTATAGTTGCCAAGAAAAAAATAATAGATTACCTGAAATGGACCAGCCGTTCCTTCATTTTCAGTGCAAGCATTCCTCCTCAGATGGTATGCGGTGTTCTCGCTTCTCTTGATGTGATGAGAGACGAGCCGGAGCGCATGCAGAATTTATGGAGAAATATAAGGTTTATGAAGGAAAACCTTGTAAAATTAGGGTTCGACGTAGGCAACTCTCAAACTTCTGTTATCCCTGTTTTAATTAGAGATGAAATAAAGACTTATAAAATGGCATTAATGCTTCAGGATCTGGGAATTTTTGCTGATGCAATTTATTATCCAGCGGTAAAAAAGAAAGAATCCAGATTCAGGCTGGCTTTATCCGCAAACCACACGCTGGAACAGCTGGAAAAAACCATCGAAGCATTTAAAAAAGCGGGGAAGGCCGTTAACATTATCAGTTAAAACAGGCTTTTTTAAATTAAATACTATCTTTTGAGGCATGTTCAGTGAGAGATTACAAAAAGAATGTATTAATACAATACAGGTTTGTCTCTATAATCTATGATTTTCTTGACCTGGTTTTCTTTCCGAGCGAGCATAATAATCCAAGATATGAATTAGCCAAAAAGATACCAAATGATGATTTGTCTGTTCTTGATGTATGCTGTGGAACATGTGTCGGGACAACGATTATTGCTAGAAAAAACAATAAAAACAGCATTATTGGCATAGACATATCACCTGATATGTTAAGTATTGCCGAAAAGAGGATAAAAAAGCATAATATCAGGAATTTATCAGTCAGAAAGACGGATGCTGAGAATACAAAATTCAATGATAATACGTTTGACGTTGTCACCGTTTCCTTGGTATTACACGAGTTACAACATGAGACAATTATTAATATTCTGCGGGAAATTCAAAGAGTATTGAAAAACAACGGCAGATTATATATACTTGATTATAGGAAAGATGAGGGGTTCCTGTTTTCGCTATATCTAAAGATATTTGAACCAAAACATACATCTGTTTTTCTAGAGTATGACTGGAATAAAATACTTAATAGCATCAAATTTGGACTTAATAGGATCGAACACTTTCCTTATTCTCAATTAATTGATGCAACAAAAATTTCCTGACCTCTCAAAATCGATTAACAAAAGCACAAATTATCATGAGTGAAAATCTTAAATCAGTATTAATTACTGGTACATCATCAGGCATAGGTAGAGCTTGCGCTATTGAGCTGGAGAAAAAAGGCTACAGAGTCTTTGCTACAGTACGCAATGAAAAAGATGCAAGGAAACTAAAAGAGGAAACATCTGGAAATGTTGTTCCTGTTGTCCTAGACGTTACAAACACAGAATTAATTAAAAATGCCTACAAAACGGTATCAGAGATAGTTGGAGAAAACGGCCTTTATGCACTAATAAATAATGCAGGAATTGCAGTAGGCAGCCCTCTAGAGTTCGTGCCCGTAGAGCAAATACGTTATCAATTTGAAGTAAATGTTATTGGACAAATAGTTTTAACTCAAACCTTCCTTCCTCTAATAAGAAAAGGGAAAGGAAGGATTATCAATATTGGTTCAAATAACGGAATTATATCAATTCCCTTTTTGGGTGTTTATTGCGCAACTAAATTCTCTATGGAATCTATCACTGATTGTTTTCGCATGGAACTTAAAAAATGGGGTATAACCGTTTCTATAATTGACCCCTATGCTGTACAAACATCAATATGGGAAAAATGTATCAATGCAACTCTGGAGACATTTAACAAATCTAATAACGATGCACATCTTTATTATAGAGATACTATCCATAATGTATTAAAAACAGCTGTATCTATGGGTAAAAATTCACCATCTGCAGAGATTGTAGTAAAAACTATCTGTCATGCTTTAACAACAAAAGAGCCGAAAGCACGCTATTTTCCCGGACTAGAAAATAAATTCCTATATTTTATTTCTAAATTTATCGGAAAAAAAACGTTGGACAGAATTATATGCAAGCAGATGGGCGCAATTTAACAGGATTTAAACTGGACCGAAATGCCTTATTCAAGAATTACTATTATTTATATCATTAGTTCAATAGGATTTATTAATTTTTTATTGACCATTTTCGGTTTAATAAAGATCAGTAAATCTAATTTCCTGAAATCATATTTTATCTCTTTTGCTACCCTAACAACACTTTGGGTTTTTAGTAACTACAACCAAGCTTATCCCGAGTCGATTTTTTGGTGCAGGTTTTCATATGCTGTTGCATCTTTTGCCATTTCAACAGCAACTGCTTTAATACTCGCTTTTTCAAAACAGTCCAAACTCTCAAAACTGAATTTATCTGTAATTCATGGCATAGGGCTCTTTATTTTTATAGCCTCATTTATTGATGGTTTTTTCTTCTCATATTCTCCGACTCATAAATTTGAAGATTATTTTGCCACCTTTTTCCCTATATACTCTCTCTATTTATTGATTTCCATATCACTGTGGTTCTATAAACTAATAATCTGCTCAAAAACATTCAAAGGTATCCAAAGACAGCAAGCTAGATATATCATACTGGGAATCTTAGGGGCCGGTGGTTTTGCATTCATCGTAAGCTGTTTATTGCCAATCTTCGGGTACACACAATTCATTATATTCGATACCAGCGGGACCCTGATATTCGTAGGGTGCACTGCATATGCAATTGCTAAGTACCGGTTAATGGATATAAAAGTTGCTATTACAAAAGCCGGTCTGGTATTTACAATTTCTATGGCTGTATTATTGCTTCCTTTTTATGTAGGGTATAATACGCAAAACTGGGCCCTATCCACAACATTTGCAGTGATTCTTGCAACCATAGGCCAATTAGCCTACAGGACTTTACAGAAAAAAGCAGAAGATATCCTGCTTTCCGAACAGCGTAACTATCAGAAAATACTGCTTCAAGCCGCAAACGGCATGATAAAGATACACGATATTAAAAAGCTTTCGAAACTATCCGTTTACCTTTTGGAAAGGACCATTAAAATAGATTTTGCGGTATTGTTCATCAACGATTCCGAAAATGATACATATAACCTTGAAGCAGTAAGAGAATTACAAAAAACAGAATGGAAACAAAAAGTACCCCATAACAGTAAATTTGTTTCATATTTAAACATGATAAAAGACCCTATACTTTATGAAGAATTTCCTGAAGATACCAGAAAATCCCTGGAAATGCCGTTCAGAATCGTACTTGCAATACCTTCAATTACTGAAAATAAACTTCTAGGATTTATTTTACTTGGAGAAAAACTGAATAAAAAGCATTATACGAATGATGATATTAACGTTTTCAGGATATTGTCAAAACAGATTGCATTATCAATGGAAAACTGCATATTTATCGAACAATTCAAGAATGCGCAGGAAAAAATATTCAACGCTGAAAAACTTGCTTCCATTGGCGGACTATCTGAGGGCATGGCGCATCAGATAAACAACAAACTGACTCACTTCTTCATAAATCTCGAAGAACTGCGTTTCCAGATAGACGATTATTTAAAAAATAATATTGAAACAATAAACAATAATCCGGAACTCAAGAAAAAATTTGACTACTTTACGACTATCACAAATAGCTTAATTACAAATGCAAAGAGAACGGATGAGATAGTAAAAGGAATCCTGGGGTATGCAAGAGTTGAAGCAAAAGAAACATTCTTCTCCAGGTTTTCGTTAAGGGAAATCATAAACCTCTCCATAGATTTACTCAAGGTTAAATATGAAATCCAGTCCTTTCCTCTGGAAATTGCTATAAGTACGCCTGACGATTTAATATATGGGGTTAAATCCCAGCTGGCCGAGTCTATATATAATATTCTCGACAACGGCTACGAATCAACAATCGAAAAAGTGGATCATATACCTATTGAGCATAGAAAATCCTTCAGCCCGCATATAACACTGGAATTATCACAAAATGAAAACTCATCCATCATAATAATATCTGATAACGGAATCGGGATACGGGATGAAAACAAAAACAAGATGTTTGCACCTTTCTTTACTACAAAATCCTACTCAAAGTCAGGAACGGGTATCGGGATGTATGTAGTAAAAAGAATGATTGAAGAGAACCATCACGGGAAAGTCACCTTCAAATCCAAGTATGGGAACGGCACACAGTTTTTCATAGAACTTCCTAAAAAACCGCACCGTGACAAAAACCTGGAACTAGATTTTTAGGTTCCTTGTATGTAACTAAACCCGTCTAAATTTTAATATTAAATTGTTATTTAAAAGAAGAAATGTTATAATATTAAATTGCAAAAAATTATATTTTTGTAATTTATATTATGATAAGAATATATAAAAATAAATTTGTGGTAGCATTTTTCTTTCTTCTTGCACTGCTTTATTGTTCCTTTCGCTATATTTTTTCTTCAAAAAGTCCAAATATAATTATAATTGCACCTACACCTTTGCCAGCATATGCCTTAGGATGTTAT
>JAFGIL010000050.1 GCA_016929635.1 Endomicrobiales bacterium | reverse complement strand
TCGTAGCGCGACCCTTTAGGGTCGCTTAAAACCAGGCGAGGCTAAAGCCTCGCCCTACTTTTTCATCATCTTACTTTTGACAATACCATTTTTTTTAGGTTCCAAAAAAGCAGGCCTTAAAACAATGCACAATGCAGGCACCAGCAACAGCGCTCCGAAAAGGCACGATAAAATAGAAACCACAACCAGGAACCCGAAGAAATTCACCGGGACGAATGTCGAAAGCAGCAGCACGGAAAAACCTACTACTACCGAAAGTGCGTTAAAGACTATCCCGCGCCCCGTGGTTTTAAGCGTGGTTTTCACTGCCTCCTGGGGTTCTAGCCCCCGTGCCATCTCTTCTTTGTATCTCCACAGGAAATGTATTGTATAATCTATGCCTACGCCTATCATTATGGAAGAAAGCATGGCAGTTGCAACGTTTAACTCAATACCCGCGTATCCCATGAGCCCGAAAAGAAGGATTATAGATATTCCTATAGGTACCGCTGAGAGGAAACCCGCGGCAGCCGAACGGAAAAGCAGGGCTACAAGCAGCATGACTATGATAATAGCGGATACAAGGGATCTCATCTGCCCCTGCACGATATGAGTTGCCAGGTCCTCAAGAATCATCGCAAACCCGCCTATGATGTCTATATTGGGATTATCCTTTTTCATGTTTTCGGCATAGGTTACTATTTTACGTATGTTTGCTACGCTGGTACTGTTTATCCTGGCAAGTATGTGGGCATGCTCGTACGGAAAATCTACCAGCTTTTCAAAATCATCGGGATCCCCGCTCATGGAATAAAGCTCGAAATACTGAGCTATGGCATTCCTGCTGTCGGGTATTTTATTATACATCCTGTCGTTTTTGTCGTTCAGTGCCCTGGACATCTGTTTAACTATCCGTGCGATCGAGGTCGCCTGCCCGACATACGTAGAAGCTTTCAGATGTTCTTCGATATTTTCTATCTGATGCATTATGTCCGGAGACTTTATATCTCCTTTTACAACTACCGAAAGGGTTGCCTGTCCCCCGAACTTCTCGTTCATAATATTTGCGGAGTATGCCACCGGAGATTCCTTTGAAAAGTAATGTACCGGGTCAGTGTCCACTATAACCCTAAATATTCCGGTAGACGCAGCCAGCGCACATGCAAGTATTATCGTTATTACTTTTTTCGGATTTAGAGCAACTACCTCACCGAAACTGATAAGTATGCGGTCCAGCAGGTGCGGCTTAGCGGAAAGCATACTGCTTGTTTTCTCCGCAGGAAGCACAGCCGTAACTGCAGGTATAAAAAGCAGGCTTGCGGAAAGCGCAAAAAATATTCCTACTGCGGCAAGTATGCCGACCTGTTTTGCAGGTATGATTATATGGTTTAGAAGACATAACATCCCGGCAATAGTAGTCAGCCCGGTCATTATAACCGGCTTGCTTAGGCTTGAATACATCTTCTTTGCTATCTCCTTATTAGAATACTGCACGCCTGAAGCTATTAACTCCTGGTATTTCGCTATTAAGTGAATGCCGTAATCATTTGCCACGGCTATAAGTATCACCGGGACAAGAACGGTTATCACATATATTTTCCAGCCAAGCACAGGGATAACTCCCATTGTCACCAGTATTGACATCACAACCACCACAAACGGAAGCACAACCCCGCGCGCCTGTTTAAAGCATAAATACAGAAATACAAGCATGATAATAAAACCGTACGGCATAAGGCGCTTCATATCATTACGTATATTATATGCAACTTTTACCCTGGTGTACGGGAGGCCGCCTATTACAGTTTCCTCATCACCGGGCACTTCTTTTACAAGCTCTTCTATTTCGGATAAAACCGACATATCGTCAGCGCTGCTCTCAAGCATGCCGATAACGGCCGTAACGGTAAAATCTTTTGAAACTACGCTGCCATAGACTATATCATTATCCTTCAGTTCATCCCTCAGGGCTTCCCTTTCCTCATCGGTGCTGGGTATTTCCTTGACAGCAGGATCAACTATCATGGCCCCGTTTTCACCCTTGATGTTTTTAAGCTCGAACAGGGATAAAACCTTGTCAATATTGTGCACGTGTTTCATCTTCCTGTTCAGTTTTCTTATACGCTTAAGGGTGGACGGATTTAACACATCGTCTGTTTTAATCATTATTGCGATTATCTCTGTACCGCCGAATATCTCGTCTATCCTGTCTGTTGCGATACGCGCTGCCATGTGCTTGGGAAGCATGGACTTCATGTTAGGCTCAACAACGGCGCGCGGAATCTGGGTTGCAAAAAGCACCGGCACCAGTATAAATGCAGCTATAATAAACCATCTGTATTTAACGATAAACTCCGAACTTTTTTTCATTAGTTATTCCTTATTACTTAAGATAGCATCTGTTACCATAAAAGATTTGTAACACTCTCAAGCAAGGTCATTTCGGCGAAAGCCGGAATCCAGTATTCAACAATAAAAGTTATCTGGATACCGGCTTTCGCCGGTATGACATCTCATTATTATGTTTATTCTTGCTTTTTTAAAATAATTGCTTTAAATCTGCAACCGTTTTCTACTTCTTTGAGTCAATATGTATCTTATGGCTTATTATATTCACTACTTTGCAATTTGCAGAATTTGGTTCATATCAATGTGTTTTCTCTAACTACTAATTTAGTAGAAAATAGTAGTTAGTAGTATTTAGCTATTTTTTCCTTGTTTTCAGCTTTCTTTCGATATCAACTACGGGTATAAAATAAAATTCCCGCTTAACCTTTCTTTTTTCCATAAAACCCTTTTTTACAAGTTCAAACAAATCTCTTCTGGCTGTTTCATAAACTACATTAAACATATTCTTAACCATTTTAAAAGTATAGTGAGAACCCGGATTAGCCAAAACATTACGCAGTATATCTGACTGCCTGGAGTTCAGCCCGGGAAAATTGTATATCAGTTTCATTGATTCCTTCAGTTTATTCTGCCTTCTTCTAAGATACAACCATAAAGCTTCTATCGAAAGACGAATTGCTCTTAGATTGTAAGAAATAAAATAATTCAAATCCCTCTCATCTATCTCTGAATACAGATATGCCCTGGCATATTGGGCTGGAGCATTTTTGATAATTCTTGAAATCGAAAGGAACTCAAAAAGCCAATAGCCTTTTTTTAGCAGATACCAGTAAAACAACGCCCTTGCTGTCCTTCCATTACCGTCTACAAAAGGATGAACATAGGCAAGCCAGAAATGAATAATTATTGCTTTAATTACCGGATGAACAAATTCTTCTTCATTGACATAATTTACATAGTCGCATAATCCATTTAAACGCTCTTGAATCTCTTCTGCGTTAGGCGGGTCAAACAGCGCTTGTCCATCACGCGCGTCAACTACCTGGACAGAATCGCTGTTTGTCCTGAATTCTCCCGATTTCTCAGGATTTTCAAGTGTATCATTCGTTAATATATGGTGTATTTCTTTTATGAGTAGAATATCTAAATCTCTGTCCTTTAATTCTCTTAAATGAAGTATTGTTTTATAATTGTTTAAAATCATTTTATCGGATACGGTTTCCGGTTTTTTGCCTGAACGCAACATTTTTTTTGCTTTTTCCCTGGTTGTTGCGGCACCCTCAAGCTGGCTTGATGCAATAGCTTCTTCCATAAGGGAACTAATTAAATATCTTTCCTTATCTTTGTCATTGATTGAATATTCATCCGAAAGCACTTGCCCCCCCGCACGAGTATCAATATAATGAAGTTGTTTGAGAATTTCGTCAGTAAGCCAAAAACTAAAATGCCCGCCGGACTTATCCTTCATTGAAATTTCATTACTTCTCTGCTTACGCATAAACCGGATACATGCCCATGCCATCTCACTAGATATATTTTCCGGTATTTTTAGATATCTTAGTTTATCCCAATACTCATAAACTTTATTAGCTTTGCTAATTAATCCAGAAAATTCCTTTGAAGTTGTAATTTCAATTATTTGCTCAGGATTAGCCTTTTTGATAATCTTTAACCAATCTGGCGCTGGTTCAGGCAATTTCATTATTTGTACCTTTGATTTAATATTTACAATAAGATTAATACTATTTTAATTATAATGTATATATCAATTATATTATACATTTATCAATCTGTTTTGTCAATAATTAAATTATAATTTTTATGTAATTACTATTTTAGTGCTTTTTAGTACTTATATGAAATACGTCCTTTAAAACGAAAAAGGCCTTTCAACTGAAATAAAGACAGCACTCAATATATCATCCACCAGGCCAAACAATGTGTCATCCGGGCCTTTATAAAGCTCCGCTCCTAAACTAAAAGACAAAGTATCAGAAAAACTGTACTCTGCTTTCGGCCTTAACATATACTCTTGTGTTGTCATATTATACATTAATGCAAGCTCTGCAACCAGAGTCTCGTACAGAAATTTATATGAGGGCCTTGCGAAAACAGCATGGGTGGAACGGTCCTGCTGTGATGAGAGCTGCCTGTTTTTTTCTTCAACAAAATATGCCGGGCTTAAAATATTTATTTCAGAAAACTCATTTACATAGCGTGCTGTATACTGGACAATAATGCTAAAATCCCCGTACTCCCTGTCAACGCCTAAGACATATTGAAACTCAGGATTCGGGATAGAAGGTTCCAAATCATAATCCCCGTAGGGTTTTTTATATGCGAATTCCCCCCTCAAACCGTATGAACCTGCAGTCGTAGAAAAATCCGCACCTGCAACTCGCACTCTGTACGCTTTAGGAGCAAGAACCATAGGCACGCTGGAGGCAAGGCTTATGCCCGGCATGGGATTGTATCCATCAAAATACGAAACCGAGCAATCAAAAGAAGCGCGTACAATATGGAACCTGATGGCACATGCGCCATTTGACATTATTTTATCAGGGTATTCGCCGCCCTGAATCGATACCCCTTGAGGCAGGGGTACAATGTGTGTTGGAAGGTTTGCTTCCCTATAAAAAGGCACCCATATAAGCTCAATCCTGTATGGATGAAAATTGTAGAATACCCTTAAAAGCTCGTTGCCAATCCTTTTATCATCCTCATCAACTGAGCGTACTGTCATGTCTTTAGGGGTTATATTATCAGTCGGGTTAATGGCGTCAGCCCTGCCCCAGGCTATTATCTGCCTGCCTAGGTACAGGTCAAATCTTCCTTTGATAAAAAGCGCATAATATTCCCGCGCACGAACCTCGCTTATGTTTTTTTCAAACTCCCATGCATTTCTGAAACGCAAATCTGTTAAGATGCTTAACTTATCTAATGGTTTTAAAGTAAATTTAAAAGACGTTTCTGCAGCACTTGATTGTATTTTATCCGTTGTTTCCGTAGGCAAAAAAAGGTTTGTCCTGCCAAACCCTGTCACGTCCCAAATCCTTCTCTTAGCAAAATCTCCGCCACCCTGGGCATCTTCAAAAAGGCTTTGAGCATTAACTGCTGTGCATAAAAGAGGCATTAACAATAAGAACAGAAAAGCTTTCATAACGTTACAAATTTATATCTGAAAACAAACAGACATTTTTTCTTTACAATGTTAATTTTACTTCATTTGAAATTCCACTAAAATTAAGCTTTCTAGAGACATCCTGCTTTCCTATATTACCCATTATTATGTTGTATAAAAGATTTGGACGGCGTAGCAGCCAGTCGGCCCGTTGCAATATTTTACCCGGCAGTCTTTTTCTGAAGTGCCCTGAAAGTTCTTCGTACGATTTCTTCACGCCCTGCTCCAGCTCCTCGGGAGACATATGTTTGGGAATGAACATGGCATTCGACCACCCGTAATGCGTCCTGTCTTTATCTTCAAGAAGCCGCCCCTCTTTTTTGAACTTTTCATAAAGCTCGGTCCCCGGATAAAGCGTCAGGATATACATATGTACATAATCAATATCTATTTCTTTTATAGCCTCAACGGTTCTTTTAAAAATATCTTTGTCATCAGTGTCAAAACCATACATAAAAAATCCCGTAACCAGAATGTTATGCTTATGCAGCCTGCTTATAATATTTTTATATTCTTCGATTTTATTCTGCCTGATTGACGCCCATTCCAGGGATTTTTTATTGACTGTCTGAAAACCGATCTGCACGTTGAAACATCCGGAAGCTTCCATTTTTTGCAGCAATTGCTCGTTTTCGGCTATGGTCGTAGGTGCCTGAACAGACCAGTCTTTCTGCAAAGGCGCAATTCTGTCAAACAGATCCATAGCATACTGCTGGTCCGCAAACAGATTATCGTCAACAAAGAAAATTATTTTCTGCCTGATGTTTTTTATCTCTTCGTACACCAGGTCTATGTTCCTTTTACGGTGGGCTCTCCAGGGAACGCTTGGCAGGTAGCAATACTTGCAGGTATTAGGGCACCCACGGGTAGCCTGCACGCATGCAACCCATGACTTATCGTTAAGGAGCCCCCTTTTGGGAAATGGGACGTCATCCATATCTACTATTCTGCTGCATTGGTATATTTTTTTGAGAGAATCGTTTTCGACGTCTTTAAGCAGGTCTTTCCATACATATTCAGCCTCACCTACCACAACAGCGTCAGCATACTGAAGGCATTCTTCCGGCAATAAGGAAGGATGAACTCCTCCGAATACGACTTTTGAACCGTTTTTCCTGAATTTTTCAGCGATTTTATAAGACTGCTGTGAGGTAAAGGTGGTTACTGTGATTCCTACGAGGTCAAATTTTTCATTATACGGTATTTCATCCCAATCATTATCTATAACTGAAACCTGGTGACCTTCAGATAATGCTGCTATTATGCCAAGATGAAGCGGAGTAAACCTGATATTGTCCAGTATTCTATATACTCCGCCCTTAATGAACCACTTAGGCTTGAGTAGAAGTATTTTCATCTGTTCGTCAACATCCCCACCGCACTTTTTATGTATTTCTTCATCTTCCTTGCGATGTGCTGATGAGGCATCGCGAGTTTGTTTAAGTCCGAAATTGCCTCATTTTCCGGATTAAAGAGCGATTTCCATGGTTCGTGTTTTGATATAAAATTAATGAACCTATCCGCGTTCTCGTTCTGAAGGTTCTCGTTTTCTGATACTGTATTCTCATCTTCAGGCTCAAAAAAACAGTTCGGATCAGATTCCATGTAATCGCCTGTCTTATAATAAGCCATTGCACGGCAACCGCCGCACGTATGCTTATACCGGCATATTCCGCATTTTCCCTTTATTTCTTTTCTTTCCCTGAGCTTTAAAAGTACATCATTGCTTCTTAATATATCAAGAAGAGGTGTTTTTCGTATGTTCCCGCATTTAACATTACTGTCGAGCAACTGTACGCAAGGGGCCACGTCACCTTCTGCGTTAATGCCAACAAAACCCTTTGCTGCCTGGCATCCGAACTGGCCGAGATTTACATTCAGCTGCTTCCGCTTTTCTTCCAGAAATTCAGGACCGGCAAAGAACGGGGTATAACTGACATAGGACAGATGATAATCTCTTAATATCGGATATATAACGCTTTCCATGTCCTTAGGTGAAAATAATAATTCGGTATAGTTTTTTCCTGCGCCGCGCGGCACAAAAGGGGACCGGAGAACAGGTATGCCTTTCGATTTGATGAATTCCACGGTTTTTTTAAGCGTATCCAGATTGTTTTTGCTTATGGTGGCTATGAAAAAAAAGTTAACGCCTTCTTTGGCACACAATTTTACTACTTTTACAACTGTATTAAGGCTGTCGTTGCGGCTCCACTTGTTAATTTTGGGTTCAAGGGAGTTTAGGGAAAAGACGAATATCACTTTGTTGCCGGTAGCCTTTTTTATCTTGAGGAGCATTTTTTTATTAAGCTTGGTTCCGTTCGTATTGATAAATGACCACATCCTTTTTTCTGCAGTATACCTCAGTATTTCTACAGCATCATTTCTTAATAAAAATTCCCCACCTGAAAATGCCATTGCAGGATGAGAACAATAACTGCATACCTCATCTATTACCAGCCGTTTGACTTCATTGGTTGATAATTCTTCGCCCTCCGGTTTATCGCCTATCCTGGTCATGCAGTAAGGGCAATTAAGATTGCATTTACGCGTGCTTTCGAAATAACAAAGGAAAAATTTATTTTGATTTTCCGACATATAAACAGTCTCCTTGGTATTGAATATCCATTTTACATTTTTATAAATATAATATCAAATAAAAAAAACCATTCATTTATACTTACCTATCGTTATAAATGAATGGTTAAAAAAACGAAACTCCCGCGGCTGGACGAAGTTCGAACTTTTTTTACTACAAATAATTCAAAGTTTGCATTGAATTATAAATAATTTTACAACTAGCAATTAAAATCCTGCTATCATTCAGAAGCATGGTGTTTTATCACCCTTCCTTCACTTACATACAGTACATCTTCGCAGATATTAGTTGAAAGGTCTGCTATACGTTCAAGGTTTCCAATGATTCTTATAATATGCATAGACTGGTCAATTACATCTTCGTCTTCTTTCATATCCGCAACAAGCCTGCTAAAATATTTTTTCCTAAGGTCATCTATTTGATCATCTTTTTCGCATACACTCTTAGCCAGAGCACCGTCTTCTTTAATAAATGAGCTTATACTGTCTTTTAACATGGTGCGGGCAATTTCGCTTATTTGTGTTATATCATTTAATGATTGCCTGGTTGTCTTATTTATGAGATAAAGACAGCTTTCAGCTATATTTACCACATGATCACCCATACGTTCTAAATCATTGTTCATTTTTAGAATCATAAGTATTATACGCAGGTTCTTTGCCCTTGGCTGATATTGTGCTATTACGTTTGTGCAAAGCTCATCAAGTTCAATTTCGTACTCATTAACCTTTTGCTCATCAATATTAATAACTTCATTGAGTTTATTTTCATCTTTATTGACCAAGCTATTAATACATTTCTCAAGCATACTTTCAACGATATTAGCGCTTTCCACTATTTTTTGTTTTAATACCGTAATTTTCTCTTCTAACATAGGTCCTCCTTAAAGGTTTCTTCTATCCATTGTTTTATCTGATCTCTGGTTTTTCTATAAGCTTGCATAACTTCCTCTTCGGTTCCCTTAATAAGCGAGGGATCGTCGAACGGTACGTGTATATATTTTTTAGCACCAGGAAAAAAGGGGCATGTTTTTTCTCCACCACCACATAAAGTTACCACATAATCAAACGGAATACCCATTAATCCATCAAAGTTTTTGGATTTATGCATAGATGTATCTATTCCGGATTCATTAAGCACCTTAATAGCGTTCGGATTTACTATGGAAGGTGTACTGCCGGCACTATAGGCATTATACTTAGAGCCGAGCATTTGCCTCATTAATCCTTCTGCTATCTGCGAACGATTTGCATTATGCGTACAGATAAATAATATGTTCTTTTTTTCCACAAAACCTCTTATTAACCGAACTTGCCCGATAAGTATTCTTCTGTCTTTTTTTCTTTTGGCACAGTAAATATTTTTTCTGTCTTACCAAACTCTATAAGTTCGCCTAAATACATAAAAGCAGTATATTCAGACACTCTGGATGCCTGCTGCATATTATGCGTGACTATTACTATTGTATAATATTTTTCAAGCTCTTCAATAAGCTCTTCTATTTTTGCTGTAGCTATAGGGTCAAGACTTGCGCATGGTTCATCAAAGAGTATTACTTCAGGCTCTACGGCAATGCATCTTGCTATACATAATCTTTGCTGCTGGCCGCCTGAAAGGCCCAGAGCATTATCATGCAGCCTATCCTTTACTTCATCCCATAATGCAGCCTTTTGTAAAGATTCTACAACTTTCTGCTCAATCAATGTTTTGTCATTGATGCCTTGTATTTTTAAACCATAGCTTAAATTCTCATATATAGTTTTCGGAAAAGGGTTAGGTTTTTGAAAGACCATGCCAACCTTTCTTCTTATTTCTACAACATCTGCCTTTGGCCCGTTTATATCTTTATCATCAAGATAAATTCCGCCTTCAATACGTGTATTGGGCACAAGGTCATTCATTCTGTTAAATAAACGTATTAAAGTTGACTTACCGCAGCCTGAAGGCCCTATAATGGCGGTAGAATGGTTCTGATAGATATTGATATTTATATCCTTTAATGCCTGTTTCTTTCCGTAATAAAAATTTAGATTCTCTGTACGCATTCTGACAAACTTCATCTCTCTATAAAAGCTATCATCTATGTTTCTATTCTTTTTAGGAATTACCGTATTAATGGCCATACGCCCTCCTGGATTTTTGTCTTATATATATTGCAAGCCCTGATACCATCGTTACTAAAATAAGCAGTATTAATGCACATCCATAGGCTATTGCGGTCTGCTTTTCCGGATGGGTACCCTCTGTCATTAACGCAAATATATGATATGGAAGAGCCATAACTTCCGAAAAAATGGAATCAGGATACCCTCTTTTATAAAATGTTGCTGCTGTAAACAAGATTGGGGCAGTTTCACCTGCAGCCCTGCCTACACTTAAAATAACACCAGTTAATATACCAGGTAATGCTGTAGGTATGACTATTTTCTTAATAGTCTGCCACTGTGTTGCACCTAATGCAAATGATGCTTCCCTTAATGAATGCTGCACAGCTATTAAAGCTTCCTGAGAAGCAGAAATAATACTAGGTAAAATAAGCATTGCAAGCGTAAGGCTTCCCGACAATATTGACACACCAAAACCAAAGTAATTTACAAATACAGCCATGCCGAAAAGCCCGAAAACTACGGAAGGTACACCAGCAAGATTATTTATGCTTAAACGTATAATATTTAGTACATAGCTTTTAGGACTGTATTCACACAAGTATATTGCACATGCAAGCCCGAGTGGAAGTGCAAATAATATTGCTCCCATAACAAGATAAAACGTACCTAAGATGGCAGGAGCTACACCGCCTTGAGTCATTGCCCTTCTTGGAACTTCAGTAAGAAATTCCCATGAGATTACACCTATGCCTCTGATAAACACGAAATATAATATTGCACCCAGAAAAAACAAAGTAATTAATGTGCTCAATAAAAGCAATATAAATCCGGCTTGTTGAATAATATCATTTTTTCTCATCTGCCTAGCCCTAGTTTTAATCTGTACCTTCTGCTTATTATTTCAGCTATTATATTAAAGAATAATGTCACTAAAAATAGTATTAATCCAATAGCAAAAAGTGCGTGAAAATGTTTTGACCCCATAGCACATTCACCCATTTCTGCTGCAATAGTAGCAGTCATAGGGCGCACTGGGTCAAATATTGATTTAGGAATAATCGCTGCACCCCCAGATACCATTAAAACAGTCATTGTTTCACCCACAATTCTGCTCATACCAAGTATTATGGCTGTTGAAATACCTGATCCGGCAGCAGGAATAATAACTTTTGTAAGTGTCTGCCACCTGTTAGCACCGACAGCAAACGATGCTTCCCTAAAGCTTTTTGGCACATAACTTAAAGCGTCTTCCGTTATACTGCAAACAGTAGGAACAGCCATTATACCGAGTATCATGCTTGCAGTAAACAAACTCAAACCTACAGGAATATTAAAAAGTTTTTGTATAAACGGAGCAACTATAACCATTCCAAAAAATCCATATACAATCGAAGGCACGCCCGCAAGCATCTCAATTAAGGGTTTTAAAAATGCTCTTTGCTTAAAACTTGCAAGTTCATGCAGGTAAAGAGCACTTCCAATTCCCAAAGGGACACAAACTATTGTCGCACCAATCATAACCCAAAACGAAGCAAGCATAAGCGGGAAAATACCAAACTCCGGAGGATCATAAGTGGGATACCATGATTTTCCAAATAGAAACTTGAATAAATTAACTTCTTTAAATATAGGCAGCCCTTCCTTAAATAAAACAATAATAATACCTACCAAAAAAACAAGTGACGAAAAGGCAAGTATTGTAAATATCCACTTATAGGTATTTTCTTTATAATTCCTGAATTTTATTGCATCAATCATTATCATTCTGCCTGTATGCTTCCCTCTAATACATACAGAATGCAGATTATAAAAACCCGCATTCCATATGTTTGGGGAGGGTTGATCTCCGCATTCGCGGAGCTCTTAGCAGAAGCTTTGCTTCTGCATTTTTTTATATTACTTCAAGCCTACGAACCCTTGTTCTTCGGCGAGTTTCTGCCCTTCCGCGCTTTTTACAAAATCCATATACTCTTTAACAACACCCTCAGGCTCACCGTTTGTATACATAAAAAGAGGCCTTGATAACGGATATTCACCCGAAAGAACCGTAGCCTTAGTACATTCTATGCCGTTTACAGGTATTGATTTAACTTGAGAAGTTACATAACCTAAACCAACATAACCTATAGCTCCTGGCGTTCTTGAAACCACACTTGCTACCGCTTGATTTGATGCTTGTAATAGCGAGTCAGATCTTGTTTTTGAACCATCTAAAGCAAGCCCCATAAATGCTTCGTATGTCCCGCTGGCGCTGTCACGGCTCATCACAACTATTTTACCGCCGCTGCCGCCTACTTGTGACCAGTCAGATATTTTTCCAGTAAAAATAGATTTCAAATCTTTCTTTGAAATCTTGTTTATTCCATTTGAAGGATGCACAATAACTGCGATACCGTCCATTGCTACTACATGGGCTTTGGGTTGAATACCATTATCTACAGCTTTTGCTATTTCCTTGTCCTTAATTGCCCTTGATGCATCTCCAATATCGCATGTTCCTGCTATTAAAGAAGCTATACCTACGCTTGAACCACCGCCACGCACAGAAATATCAATACCCGGATTATTGTCCATAAATACTTCAGATGTTACCTGTGCTATAGGAAGCACTGTAGTTGAACCTGCAATTGTAATACTTCCGCCTGCAAATACCATGTTTGTAAACAAACTTACTGCCATTAGACTTAATAAAATTTTCTTCATTTTCTTAATCTCCTTTTATTTATTTTTCCATTTTAGAACTTATATATAAGATCAAATTGTGCTAAATCGTGTTTCTCATCACCTGCTTCTTCCTCAGCTTCGCCATTGATATAGTAATCAATACCAAATGTTATGTTTTTGGCTACACCATATGTGAAAATAACCTCCGGTCCAGCTGTATCTGTTTTGCCGCTTCTTGCATCAGAATCCGGCAGCCAGTCCATCCATGCATCTGCTCCAAGATTCCTCTGTAGAGCTTTTACCTGCCACTGTCCCGAGGAACTAACCTTTTTGTTACCAAACACTATACCGAACAATGTCCCTGTATTTGCTTCTGAAGGATCCGGATTTGAAACATAATCTCCAAACAAGGAAACTTCTTCAAAATGAAGATTGCTAAAGCTTAATTTAAAGCCTGTTGTCATACAGTTATAACTATATACATATTTCCCGCCGGATAATGTATTACCTGAACCTCCTGATGATGCAGCAAATATAGGAGCATTTTCTTCTCCCGATAAAGCATACTGGCCAACAGAAAGTTTAAGTTTTGCATTTTCTCCTATCTTTGCTACAACCCCCGGCTGTACCAATACCATTGAAGGATCATTGCCATTATCAACGTAATCCATTATTAAATAATCTACGTTTGCGAAAAACTGCAAATTTCCGGGATTTGATTCATAGTATGCGGATAAACCCTCAACAGCGATATCTCCATCCCACATTAAATCACTATACAGCGTTATAGCTGATTTAACCGGAATCTTACCCATGTTTACTGTAAGGCCTTTTAGCCCGCTATATGCACCGTATGCATAATCAAGCATAAGCCTCTTTGTTTCAAAACCGGCATCTAATGTCTGATTCGTTGAGCGAGGATCCTCTCCGCCTGTTGCAAGTCCCCATCCGACTTTCCAACCCTGCACTGATGACGCCTCACCTTTAAGCCTGAAGCGGATTCTTGTTCTTTCTCTTCTGTATGTTCCTTTATCTTCATTCTGATAACGAAACCTTAAATCACCGCCTATCTTCATCGTTTGTATCCATGACGGCAATGTATCAAGTTCACCCTGAGCCATCTTAACCCTGTTATCCTCTTTTGTTTCAGTCAAGATAAGCTGTGCATCTGCCGGCTTAATCACGCCTTCTTTCATTAAATGCTGTACTAACTTATCAATTTCACCTGCTTGAGCTATACTAAACAATAGCATCATAAAGATGCTTAATACCGATATTCTTTTCATTTTTAGTTCTCCTTGTTTAAACCAATTATTGTTTTTGTTAATTCAATACTATGTTCAACATTGTGAAGAGTGCCATTGATATCACTTAACAATTCAGCTGTATTTTCGTAACTATCAAGCTTGCCCTTAGCTGTTTGCATCTCTCCAATGCTCTCTTCAAGATTATTTTTGAACATTTCTTTCAAAAACTTAATTGATTTCCTTTCTCTTTCATTCACGACTGTTTTCCTTTTTATTTTAATTTTCTAATTTTCAAATGCTTAATGCCTATCTGCTAAGCATTAAGTTGGTTATCCGAATACTGTTTTCAACTCTTTTTAAAGTTTCTTTCAGTTCGGATATTAGTTCTTCATTGTTTTTATACTCTTTGAACCTTTCAGCTGCTGCCAGTAAATCTTCAGCATTTGCTTTCAGGTTTCTTAAGAGCACTTCCCGCAAAACCGGGAATGATTCTTTTAAACCTACTTTCATTTTCACCTCTCTTTATTTAGATTTAAGGCCTGAAGTCGACATTCATGCCTTCTAATTTAGTTATACGATTTTATGGTTAAGCAGGTATAAATGAAATGTTAATTTCATATTAATTTTTTACCTCTTAGTATTCTAACAGCCTTATTTTTTAACTGCCTTACCTTTTCCCTGCGCATATCTAAAAAATCAGCGATTTCGCTAAGTGTCTTTCTTCTATTGATAAATAGATCTAATATTTGTTTTTCAGTTTCAGGCAATTCATCAGGAATACATACTTCCTTTTCAGCAGAAGCAGCATCCGAGTAAGAAAGATTGTTTTCAAATTCGTTGATATCAGATACGTTAATAGAATTCTCCTTTTGTATATAATCAATAATTTTCTTTTTTATCCAATAAGTCGCATAAGTAGTGGGCTTGGCTTTTTTGCTGTCATGATACCTTTCTTTTGCCTCAATAACACCAAGCATTCCTTCCTGGACAAGATCATCGAACAGTACGCCGTATCGAGCGTACTTTCTTGCTACTGCTTTTACCAGTGGAATAAATTCTTCAATAGAATTAATTTTCATACTAAAATGATATAAAATGAAAATTAATCCCATTTTAAGGGAATATTATTTTTCTGTTAAGAATTTGAGTGTAAAACTAAGATAAGTCTGATGGGATGGTAATTGTAAAGGTTGTTCCAGAACCTTGCCGACTTTCTATATCTATGCCGCCTTTATGCAGGTTTATTATGTGCTTCACTATTGAAAGCCCAAGGCCGGTACCGCCAAGTTTTCTGGAACGGGATTTATCTACAACGTAGAATCGTTCAAATATACGAGGCAGGTGTTCTTTGGGAATACCTATTCCGGTATCTTTTATAGTTATTATAGTATTCTTTTCATCTTGAGATAAATCAATTCTTATAATACCTTTTTCTGTATATTTTATTGAATTATCAATAAGGTTTATAAATACCTGCTCAAGTCTGAATGGATCAGCTTTTATAGGTTTAATGTTAGATACAGCATCTATTTGTAAATCAAGGCCTTTTTCTTTTATCTTTTCATCAAACATTACAGCTACATCTTTAATGAGTTTCATTATATCTATACTTGATAATTCAAGCGAAAAACTTCTGCTTTCAAGCCTTGATAATACCAAAAGGTCATTAACAATATTTATAAGTCTTTCAGAATGTTTTTGTATTACATCAACATAATGTGCATCTTCACCTCTTGCATTTTCTTTCAAGGTTTCAGCAAACCCTTTTATCGCTGTAAGAGGCGTTCGCATCTCATGAGATACGTTTGTTACAAAATCTTTCTTTACGGACTCTATTTGCTTAAGCTCTGTTATATCATGAAGTGTAAAAATAGCTTCGTTGCGGGCATTTAAGAACACAATATTACAAATATAGTTTTTGTTGTCTGAGGTTATCTCATTAATAATATTTGTTTTCTTACTTAGAGCCTGTTTAATAAAATTACTTATAGCATTATCTCTTATCACTTCCCAGTATAATTTGCCTTCCAAAGTATTTGACTTAAATATTTCTTCAAGAGCCTTATTGCACATAATTATTTTGCCGTCTTCTCCAAATACTGCCAGCCCTTCTGCAATCGAATTTATTATTGTTTTTAGTTCCTCTTTTTGAAGAGACAGCTCATTAAATAAATTACTTATTTTTTCCGTCATATTGTTAAGATTATCGCCAAGGGTTTTTAGTTCATCTTTATTCTTTATAAATATCCTTGATGAAAAATCTCCGGAAGCCACTTTATTTGCCATAATGCCCAACTCTTTGATAGGCTTTGAAAGGCTTTTTGAAAACAATAATGAAATCATAAGTGTAACTATCAGCAATATAATTGCCATATGCATAATGTTTTTTTTAAGCATTCCAATCAAAGTATCAATATCTCTAATAAACATACTAACTCTTAAAACACCTTTTACTTCATTTCCTGCATAAATAGGCACAGCTACATAAAGCATATATTTTTTTAGCGTATTGCTGTAACGTAGCGAAGTGCCTGTATTCCCGGAAAATGCTTCCTTTATCTCATGCCTGCTTCTATGGTTGTCCATGATATCCGGGTTTTCCTCTGAATCAACAAGCACTTTTCCGCTTTTATCAATAATCGTCAGCCTGGTATTAGTTTTATTTGCCGTTTTAACCAATAGTTCCTGCAAATCTGTTATTTTATTATCTTTAAAAAGGGGGGTAACTCCCAGTAATGCATACTCAGCATGGTTTTTTAAAGTTTCAGTAAGTGTATTAATATAATGTGTTTTAATTGAATGGAAAGAAAAGATAAGTAAAAATGCTATAACAATGAGAATTATTAAAAAATAACCGCCTAATATTTTTGAAAATATTGATTTGCCCATTTACCTATTCCTCTAGTTTATATCCAACGCCTCTAATATTCTTAATAAGCTTTGATACTGAATCACCCATCTTCTCTCTTAAATGTCTTATATGTACGTCTATAGTCCTGTCTATTACTGCTTTTTCCTGCCCCCAGAGATGATCCAGTATTTGCTCTCTAGTAAATACTTTACCTTTATTTATTGCGAATAGTTCGAGTATTTTAAACTCAGTGGTTGTGAGGTCAATCTTTTTGCCTTTTACTGTTACTGAAAATTTATCAGAATCAATCTGGACATCATTTCCTATAGATACTTTTTTAGTATTCTGCTTTACAACACCCCGCCTTAAGACAGCTTTAACCCTGGCAACCAGCTCTTTTGGAGAAAACGGTTTTGTTACGTAATCATCAGCTCCAAGTTCAAGCCCTAATATTTTATCAATCTCTTCACCCTTTGCAGTAAGCATTATTATCGGGATAGAAGAATATGCATCATTCTTTTTAAGCTCCTTGCAGACCTCATACCCATCCATATCCGGAAGCATAATATCAAGTATTATTAGATCAGGCCTTTTTTTAGCAATACTTTTAAAAAATGATTTTGAATTATCATATAACTCCACTTTAAAACCGGATTTTTTCAAATGTATAGACACCAAGTCAGCTATATCAACCTCATCTTCCAATATAACTATAAAATTATTCATAGAAAATTAACCTCGTTATTGTTTATTTTACATATTATATAACATCTTCTTAGTTTCAACAAGTATATAATAAAAAAGCCATTCATTATTTTTGCAAATAAATGGCTTTTAGTTCGAACGTTTATAGATGTTGACATTTCTATTGACGATAAAAACAATACTCCCGTGGGGGTGGCAGGACGTAACTGTACCTCTGTTTCCAGCGCTATATTAAGCTGATCTTACAATAGTTCTATGTTACATAAGGCCAAAACAGAGAGATCTTTTAGCATGATTTTTCGGTTATGTCCGAAGGCTCGAACCGGAATTTACAAGACAAGGAAAAATTCGGCTTGTCTGTCCGCCGATTCTGGTGAAAATACACGAAAATGCGGCGTTTATGTCTGGCATTTTGGATTTTTTTAGTTAACTTTATATTGTATTTTCAGTTAATTATACTCTGTCACCAGCAACACACCCCGACAATTCCATGTTTTATTATATTTTATTATCTTTTGAATAAATTATGGCATGCGACAAAGACTTTTTCCAGGTTATCACTGCATATTTTTTGCGTATATTCTTAAAACTTTCATTTAGTTTATTATTTGCTTTATTTATAGCTTAAAAGTTTATTTTAGTTTTAACTGCTTGAATAAAATTAGCCCAACTATTTTTCTCAAGCTCAGCTCTTTTAGCCTGTTCCATCATTTTTATCATATATTCGCCAGAATCTCCATAAAGTTTTCGGATTTCTTCCACAGCATTCTGATACTCCTTTGTTTTTTTCCATTCTTCAAAATCGACTGCACATTCTTTTAATTTACCTTCAAACTGAAAATCTACAGTATTAATCTCACTATTTACTTTATATTTTTTCTCAAAAGAAATCATATCTTGCCCAATACTTTTAACCTTGCAAAACTGGTATTCAGATTCGCCCGGTATAATACTTTTGTCAAAGATTACGTAACAATTATTTCCATCATCAAAATCGCCAAAATCTATTCTAACATCTGTAACCATTTCACTATTTTCATTCTTAGCTCCGGTTTTTTCCACATGTATCTTAGCCGAACCTTTTACGCTGCATCCATCTACATTTATTTCCTTTATAACCAATGCAATACTAACGGTATAAATATCTGTGGTTTGTGTATATCCTTCGAATGGATCGCCGAACGCAATCCCTCCTAAGTCCACGCTAGATGTCAATCTCCATTTCCCTTTGATCCAATACTTGTCATACTTATACCACCTAATATTACTCCCAGAAGATTCGTCTTCTTTTTCAATGTTAAATCGATGATCTGAAACATAATCCTTATTATTAATGTTTTTTGCCGTAATTCTGATAGTATGTTCGCCTTCCTTAAGATTTGAAAAATCATGGATAAACACAAATTCGTCTTCAAAGGTTCCTGCTACTGGTTTTACTCCATTAGTATCTTCGTTTGATTCAAGCATCAATTTTTTGTCTTCGCCAGGCTTTCCGCCATAACTGAATGCGGCTAAATTCTGTCCATCTAGAAACAAGTCTATCTTATCCAAATCTTTACCTTGTAATGCATCAACCTTGAATTTTATGGGAAAACTTTCCGTTAAATCGGATTGCTTTAATACCGCGTTATCTTTTGGGTTTTCCATGATAACCTTAAAATCGCTCATATCGTGGTTAAGATATACCAGAGGATTGTCATCTCCATAATTTAAACCCAAATGTAAATGGGCGCCGGTTCCGATTCCTGATGTGCCGACAGGAGCTATCGGTTCACCTTGAACAACGGTATCTTTTATCTTAATTGTTCTTCTTCCCCAGTTTTCTACATTATTTCTTTCAATATAGATTGTATCGTTTATCATTCCTAGTTTAAACTCACCTGAACTGGATAAATTTTCATTATCAAATATATGCATATATTGCCAGAGGTTATTTTGTGACCTTACAGTTATAATCCAGCCGCCACCGGACTCATCATAATGAATATCTTTCACAACTCCGGATTCAACAGCTTTTACAGGCAATCCTTTATCAGCATCTCCCTGCATTGGATTATAATCAATCCCGTGATGAAAGTTCCATACATGTTTAGTAGGATGAACACGCGGACCATAATCTGTGGATATTGTTTTAGCAGAAAATGGCAATTCTTCCGAAAAAGAATTAACTGCGATAACTAATAAAAACAATAAATTAAGTTTTAATCTCATGTTTTAAAGCTGGAATTCTTTTACAGTAGTTTCAATTCTTTCTACTTTAAAGGGCCATGAATTCTTATCCAGTATTTTGAGATCTACATCATAAACAGTAGCATGACCATCATCGGATATTCTGCCCATTGCACCCAAATTGTCAATATTTATTTCAAAAAACTCTGTTTTTTTATTATCAATTTCAAAAAATAGTATTCCACTCACTTCTTTGCCGTTTTCCTTTTTTTCCCCGCGTATAAGTCCATATTTGCCATTTTTTGTAATGGCAATTTGTGAAACTTCTGTATATTCACCAAAAGCCCACACAACATCGCCTTTCTGATTATAAACAACAGGCCAGTTTAAAGAAGGTGCTCCCGGACCTACATACAAATGCTTACGCGTTACAATAAAAATACGATTCCCATCGCTGGATATCCTAACATGGAAATCATCATAATTATGACTGGCGATACCCTTTTTCTGCCACAAAACATTGCCTTCCCTATCATAATAACTGAAAATCCTAGTGGAAACAGCAAGATCAAATGCTCTTTCAATTTTAAAATCAACAATTCCAACATAATCCTTGCTTTCCGGAACTACCTTGTATACCTTAGACTCAAACCTTATTTTACCAGTCATACCTGGCACATCTTTATATTCTTCTTTTTTTCCTAATTCTATTTCCTTCACCGTATTTCCAGCAGCATCAATAAATTTAACCGCATCATCGCTTTCTTCTATCTTTACGGCTTCAGTTTTTGGCTCTTCTTTTACGACCTGTTTCTTTGCACAGGCAACAAAACCTAATCCCAGAGCGGCAAATATAAATAATATAGAATATTTTTTTAGCATATGTATCCCTCCGTTTTATACTATAACTATACAAAATTATACACATTTACAAAACATATATCAAATATAGCTTTTTCAATCCTCATCTTCGTCCTCGCCTTCGTTTTTTTGCTCCAGCAGGCGGTCATTTTTTATCTTTTGTACCTCTTTCTTTATTTCTGCTATTTTTCTTATGTTAGGGTCCGAATCATCAGTCTAGAGTTCCCCCGAATTGGTAGACAGAGCGGTGTGACATTTGTATAATGTTTAGAAAATGAGTTAAAAAGGGGGTTCAAGGGGGAAGGATTCCCCCTTGAACCCCCGCTTTCTTTAGCTTAACTTAACATCAAACTATTCCAATAGGCGCTGAAGACGGACACCTGCCCTACAAAATCCTTAAATGCGCTTGCAATAGAAAGAGCAGCTATCAACTGTTTAAAAGAAATTGCAGATAAATCTTCTACCATGAAATATGAACAGGTAAACGAGCTGAAGAGCTCGCTTGAAAAGCAGATAGATAAGCTCAATAAAGAGCAGGCCGGGCTGGAAAGTAAAATTTCCGATTTAGGCAGGCATATAGAGGCGCTGGATAGAAGCAAATCGAAGGATATCTCTTTAAACAACAGGCTGCTTAGCTTAAAAGAGGAGCTTAAAGACAGCGAACAATCCTTAAGCAGGTTTAAAGCCAAAAAGTCTGAATTACAGGACAGCCTTATAGACCAAAGCGACCTTCAAAGGGCAATGGTTATAACCTCGCCCATATGGGATACGCTGTTTCCTGCGGAACAAAAGCGTATACTGGATTTCCTGCTTAAAGAAGTAGATTATGACTCCCAAACCGGAACGCTTGGTTTAACGCTGAACGAAAACGGCATAAAGCTTTTGAATGAGGAAGTCAAGAAGGGGGCAGGATGAGGTTCGAATTTAAGATAGACCTTGCCGCTGTCAGGTTTAAATCCAAACGCAGGGCAGCCGAAGTTTCTGCCAAAATGCCCAGGCTCCGCAAGCATCTTGTTTTAGCCTATCAACTTCAGAAGTTCTGCCAAGATAATAACATAAGCCGCATGGAAGGACTGCTTAAATATATCCCTTTAAGCAGAGGCCGCATATGCCAGCTGTTGAAGCTACTTCTGCTCTCTCCTAAAATACAGGAAGAAATACTGCTCGCAGAAAAGCCCGCCATATCCAAACTCGGCGAACACACCATACGCAAACTTTCTTCAGAAATCGACTGGAATAAACAACAGGAAATGTGGAAGGAAATTAAGGAAGGTTAAATAAAAACCTATTTTATGTAAATGCTAGGGCTGGCATCTGACTCCAAGTTTTGCCCTCAAGCACTCTGCCGGTTTTCTTTTTGTTAACGCCACCCCATTGTTTAAAGAAGAATTTTATATTTGAATCGATGCATTGTTTTTTAATTTCTATCACCCAATCCTTATCCATATATCTTGCCCCAGGCCCGGATTCACCACCTACTATTACCCAATCAATTCCTGTTAAGTTAAGCTCTTCTGTAGATCCAAGTAAAGGCTCAAATGAAATAAATTTTATATCAGCATCAGTTTTTCTTAAATGATCGATTCTATACCTGTAAGATGCATTTTCAACACTCACTCCCATCCATATATTATCAGTCCAATTTAGTTTCCCGGATAGTTTTTCTAACCTCTCTGCTCTTTTTGTTAGCACCTGAAAAATATGCCATTGAGCCTCATTCATTACATTAAACACTTTTATAATGAATTCATCCGGAACATCAGGATGAAATAAATCACTCATGGAATTCACAAAAATCATTTGAGATTTTTGCCATTTCAGAGGATACTCTAACACATGAGGATGTAAGCTAACCTTAAACCCATTTTTATAATTAGGTTGCCCCATTGCCTGCAAACGCATAGCCATGCGTTCAGCATAACAATTTTTACATCCCGGACTCACTTTTGTGCATCCGGTTACCGGATTCCATGTCGATTCTGTCCATTCAATAGAAGAATTTATACCCATAATTATTCCTTATATTTTATTATCGAAAGCTCATTATTCCAATGTGCATCAGATATATACAGACCATGAGTTTTGCTACTATCTTTATATTCAACTTGAATCAAACCCTGCTTTTTCATATCTTTTAATATATCATTTGCATATTTAGTAGTAAAACCATTTATAGCTACAAATTCAATGATTTCAACATTAGTTACACATTTCTTATCTTTAACATAATTTTCTATCAAATCCTTCTTTTCAGAAAAATTATCAGACAAAGGAGATAAATCAAATAAAGTCGGCTCTATATCTTTTTTTGCTTTTACCGTAACACCATCATACGCAATCTTCCACACCAGCCTATCCATAAGCAATTTGCCGGTTATATGTTTAGTTAAATAAAACAATGCATTCTTTTTTGCTCCACCATCCAAACCTATTGCACTAACATACTTTAAGTTTAGATCGGAAAGCAGCTTACTTCTAATTGATTCATTAAAGTCAAATATATCAGAATAATTTGCACAGCCTTTTGTTGTAAATGCTTCTAAAAATTCTTTAAGTTTTGGAGACGCGTCTGCACATTTTACAAAACGAAAAGAATGAAATGTTGGTAGAAAAAGTAAAACCTCTGCTGCAATTACATCGATTAAGCACTTAACATTTTCCATAGTAACTTCAGAATATGTAAATGGATCCAGAAAGAAAAATTTAGGTTCCTTTATGCTAGAATAAATTTGCTTGGATTTTTCTAAAATAGAATCAAACCCTTCACAAATAGGGCCTATTATTTTTATTTCTTTTGGATAATCGCTCTGTTTTAGAGTAAGAGTTAAATTTTCTATATGCGATTTATTTGAATCACTAAAAAGAACGACTACTTCTGGATTTGGCCATTTCTGCCGTAATACTGGGCTTTCTAAAATATTCTTTGCCTCATCTAATAGTATCAATGGACTTCCCGGATTTTCTCCATTCTTTCCAGGACCACAAAAAAAGTCTGCAATAAAGCATTTGCCATATTGCATCAAAACCTTCGGTAAATAGTTTTTAAGATATTTTTGATAAATTAATATTTTGGACGCGGTTAAATCAGATTGCTGGTCAAAAAAGTTGGTTGTAATCATAATTATAATAAAATTATACCTATTTGAATTGTTAATAGCAAATTCTCCGAATATACAGAGACTAGCAGAGACATTATATCAAAATACTTTAAGAATTTAGTAGCAAGGTTTTGCGGTAGGGCAAGATTTGCAGGTAAATGGTTGGATTTGCACTGAATCGCTTGTTAATTCTCGATCTCTAAAATCATTGATTTTAGAGACATTGAGACATATTTGGGCTATATTTGAACCTGTTACATTCCGTGATTCCCAATGTCCCACCCCGGGAGAATCCCTTTGGGCTGCTCCCGGGGAGTGACATTGCCCATTTACTGTCAAAGAAAAAACCAGCTTTGGCCCCTCACGCGGGATAAAAGCTGGTTAATTCTCTTGCTCGAAAGTTCGAGCTTAAAACATGGCTCCCCCGAGTGAACGTAGCTCGAACCTATTTTATACACCCATGCCAAAGCAAATACGCATTCAATTTTGTATCAGATTGGCAAAATAAATAGGCTATTTTCTGTAATTGCAGAGCTTTAGCCCAGGAATTGACCCACCTGATATGGGTGGGTCAATTTTCACCGCAACTTATGAGTAAAATTTGCCTGCAACTTTATTACATTCATTATTATAATGATTCATTTATAGCATCAATATCCATATATTCCTCAACAAGTTCATACAACGTTTTGATTTTATTAGTATCCCTAATCGTTATTTTAGTAGTTAACTCATGAACTTGAGACGCTAACTCATATACATCTTTATCTGCTCTTAAAATAGGCATATTTACTATTTTAAGAATATCTTTAATACTTTCGGGAAGTTCTCTGTTACCTGAAAGTAATATACCCGCAATATTATTATTTGCATGGCATTTTGATAACACAGCCGTAAGAATATCTACCCTGTCACTGGAAGCAATAAGCAATATTTTTTGATCTATGCTTTTCAATATATCAAGCAGTGTATCCGGCTGCATTGCTCCTACGATTATTTTTTCGACATTTTGTTCTAAATACTTTTCACCGTTCTCTACAACTGCTTTTATCTCTTTTGCTATAGTAAAAAGAGATGGAACTGAAAGACAGGAGCTATATGGCAGGATACCGCAAAGCGGTATTTTATTTTTATTGAACCACTTTTTAAGTAAACCTGAAATTTTTTGATATTTCGTTTGCAATACTTTATTAACTACCACACCTGCAATCTGACAACCTTTTTGTTCGAAAAGCGCTTTATCCAGTGACATCTTGTCTACTGCCCTTCCAATCCCGCCTTCACAAACCAGTATAACTTTTGCATCAAGCATTCTTGCCACATGAGCGTTTGACATACCCATAACTGATCCGACCCCGGCGTGTCCGCTGCCTTCAATCAAAACTAAATCAGCATCCTTTTCAATTTGTTTATATGCATGTTGTATTCTATTTTCTAAAGATATCTTGATTTCTCCATTTATGTGCTTTGTGGTAAGGCCCTTTTCAACAACAACAGGATTCATGTCACTTAACTGATAATTAAGCTTAAAGCACTCTTTCATCAGCCTAGCATCTTCGCCGACTTTGTTTTTTGACACTTCTACAAATCTCTGGGAAACAGGCTTAATAAAGCCAACTCTTTTGTATTTTTTCCGTAAGAGATACATTAAACCCAGCGCTATCGATGTTTTGCCTACATTGCTTCCTGTAGCCGCAATAAATAGTTTTTTTGCCATATTATGCCTCACACAACAAAATTTATCATCAAGACTTTTTTCCGTACCCTTTTGCGAGTTTAATATTAATATCCACAACACCTGAAGCAAACTTAACCAGAGCTTTATTGGTTCGCTTCAACTTAACACAAACGCTTTTATTATTAACTAATTGTGACGACTCAACAACTTTAGCAGAAGACAAGACAGCCTTTTCCACTACCGCTAAGTGTTTTACGATTACACCGTTTTTAAGTTCCGAATCAAACACTACCGATCCAAAACCGATAAAGCAGTTTTTACCTATCTTACATGGACCGTGAATAATAGAACCATGAGCCAAAGATGTGTTTTTGTTTATCTGCACTACACTTTTCTCAAGCGCATGAATAACAACTCTGTCCTGTACATTACAGTTATCATCTATTACTATTTTGCTGCCAGGCTCATCAGCTCTTATTACTGCACCCGGGCCCACAAACACTTTCTTTCCTATTTTAACATTGCCTACAATTACTGATGCAGGATGAATATAAGCTGTCTTACAAATGACGGGGCTTTCCCCTTGAGGATTTTTTTGTATCATGCTTTGATCTCTTGCTTGAGTATATTTTTCAGGAGTAATCAAAAGTGTCTTCATAATTATTCTTCTAATCTTTCCTTTAACGTAAACACTTCTATCCGTTCGTTTTCTTCAGCATTAAAACTCGAATAAACATCCTCAACTTCTATACCAGTAATAGTCTTTATCATGATTTCCATAGAAGGCCGGGCTTTTTCTATAAGCTTTTCTTTCAGTTCCTTAATAAGCTTTAAGCCTTCATAATTCTTAATCAAAACTTTTTCTGCGGGAGGTAAAATACCCTTAAAACGTACTATTATAGTATCGACTAAAGCCTCTGTCGTAACAGTGCTGGCGTATTCGCCCATTTTTTGTTCCAACAACTTTGCCATTGCCTGACTTATTTCTGTTTCAACCTTAGATTTGATCGTTTTGTTCATGGGTATTTTTTAAACTCCCAGCTCCTTACCGGTAAGTATTTTATAAGCATACAGATATTTCTCAGAAGTTTTGTTTACTATATCATCCGGAAGTTCCGGGCCCGGAGGTGTTTTATCCCAGTCAAGAGTTTCCAAATAATCCCTTACAAACTGTTTGTCAAAACTAGGCTGGGATTTGCCTGGCACATATTCATCTTTAGGCCAGAAACGTGAAGAATCGGGGGTTAATACCTCATCAATTATAATCAGCTCATCACCGCAAAACCCGAACTCAAACTTTGTGTCAGCAAGGATTATGCCTTTTGAATCAGCGTACCCGCTTGCCTTTTTGTAAATATCTAAACTTAGTTTTTTGATTTTGTCGGCGAGTTCTTTTCCTATTTCTTTTTCTACGTAATCCTGCGCTACATTTATATCATGGCCTGACTCGGCTTTTGTTGAAGGGGTAAATATTGGTTCAGGCAGTTTATCCGATTCCTTAAGACCAGATGGTAATTTTATTCCGCAAACTGACTCTGATTTTATATACTCTTTCCAGCCAGATCCCGACAAGTATCCGCGAACAATACATTCCACAGGCAGAGGCTTGGCTTTCTTAACAAGCATAGAACGGCCGTCTAACACATCTTTATACTTATGAAGATTTTGAGGCATTTTAGCTGTATCCGCGGTTATTAAGTGATTACCAATAATATCTTCCAGAATCTTAAACCAAAACAAGGAGAGATTTGTTAAGACCTTACCTTTATCTGGAATATCTGTTGGCAAAACAACATCAAAACAGGAAATTCTGTCTGTTGCCACCATTAAGTAATTATCATCAGAAAAATATATTTCGCGAACCTTACCTCTCTTAAAAAAATCTACGTCATGAAGCCTTGTATATCTTACGGATTGCTTATTCATTAAATTATTCCTCCTGTTTTAAAAGAATTTCACTTTAAAAACCTGCTCAACGCGAGTATTTATTAAGCCTGTTTGTTGCCTGCAAAGATTACAGGAGAAATATATTCTCCATGTTTTTCTCTTGCTGCTTCCAACCTTTCTTTCTGCTCTTTTAGAATTTTAAACAATTCTTCAGGAGTGTCTTTTACTTTTGTTTTATATATTTCTGTAATCCTTTCAATTTTCTCTAGGTTTTCAGGAACTTTAACAGTAAATTGCTTAAGATAATCCTGCATTGTATAGTCTTTATTTAAAACTTCTTTAAATAAAACCTCAAGATCCTTTAAATATGGAACATAACCTGTAGGAGTTTCAATTGCACCCACATCATTATTTACGCGCTGCTCCATCCACTTAACCCATACACGTTTATCTTCCATGCCTGTTAAGTATTTGTTGTTTTCCTTCTGAAAATAATTTACAGCAAATATTAAAGGAGGGGAAGACACTTCCTGCGCAAACTTAATATGGCTGTTAACATACTGTCCGATCGGAATAGCCACAAAATCTAGATTTGACATAGGATTAAACACCCTTACCCCTTCCTTTCCTAATGTAGCAGCAGTGGTTTCTGATTCTAAAGATGCGCCCATGGTAACAACTCCGTGAGCCCAGTTATATGCCTGCTGAACAGGCGGCCAGATACTGGAATCTCTGCCTCCATATATTATGCCTTTAACCTCAACACCATTTGGATCATCAAGTTTAGGGTCAGTGTTTTTTAAGTTATAAAGACTTACGGTATAGCGCGCGTTCTTGTGAGCATATGAAACCTCGTTACCTTTAATCCATTCACCGTTATAGTTAATGCCTTTGTTAGGGACTTCTCTTCCATCTCCAAGCCAGCGAGGGATGTTATCTTCTGTTAATAACACATTTGAAAATATCGCCTCTCCCGGATTGGTAAGCGTATCCCAAATAACCGGATCATTTTGCGTATTAACGTCCTGGATAATTCCAAATATTCCGCATTCTACGTTTGCTCCATAGATAACTCCGTCTTTCTTTCTTAAATATGCTATATCATCTCCTACAATTGTTTCGCCTTTTAGCATAGCAGTAGATGTTTTGCCGCACGCGCTTGGAAACGCGCCTGCAAAATATGTTTTGCGTTTATTCTTGCCGTGTATGCCCATAAGAAGCATATGTTCCGCGAGCCATCCTTCCTTTGCTGCTTTATTGATTGCAAGCCTTAGGGAAAGCTTTTTAAGCCCAACCGTATTTCCGGCGTATTGTGTATTTGTACTGTATACAATATTATCTCCAAGATCTACATATACCCTTCTTTTATCTACATTCTTACTTACACCATTTTCCAGCTCCCCTGCGCTGTGAACATACCTGAAAAAATCCGGAGAATCACCTATATTATTAAATTGTTCATATCCGCTGCGATATAAAATATATTCTGAATGCCCGACATAGCTGGAATCAGTTATCTGCACGCATGGCAGTGAGAACTCTGAGTTTGTGGGTCCAAGACAAAAGAATAGAACATACATCTCTTTGCCGGCCATAATATTTTTTAAATATCCATGAACTTCATTTGCCCCTTCAGTTTTGTCAATTGAATTTAAACTTCCCAGATTTGACCCCGCTGGAATAAGATACTTTGTATTTGCCTTGTCTCTTGCCTGATCTTTAGGCCCGTCAAAATGTATTGTATGGCCATCAATTGCAAGCTTCCATTCTTCTTTATTTTCGATTGCCTTGTTTCTGATATACTGTTTATCCTCATCTGAATCATTACACACATATACAGAATCAGGATTGCACAACTCCACATATTTTGTTACAAAGTCATGCAACTTAACGTTATTAAGCTTCATTAACTTTTCATAACTCTCCGGACTACATTTTTCTTTCAACAAATCTACGCTCTTACATTCCATGATTACATCCTCCTTTTAGTTTTTATTTTTATTTTGTTAAAAATAAAAAAACCAACATTAAATTCTGCTCTCCATTAAGCAGAGAACTTGAATTTTTTAATGTTGGCTTACTTTGTGACTACCCTGATTTTCGGATACTCGCTTAGTCTTCCAAAAAATTAAAAACCAATATCTAATTCCTGCCCTTAAAAAAGAACTGTGAAATATTGATATTGGCTTACTTAGCAACTCCTCTGCAGTATTTAAGAGGCTTTGCTTTGTCTTCCGTATTTAGTTTTGTCTAGTATACATTAAACCGATTCTTTTGTCAAATTTTCTCTTCAAGGTTTTGATCAAGTGTAAATATAATCACTCTTTCACCGGTTTTTGTGCTTATATCAGTATGAAGGCTTTTTACCTGGCATTCAGTTATATCAGCAACTATATTCTCTAAAAGAATCCTTGCGCCTTCCAGCAGCCTGACCCTTGTTTTTTTGATTAAATCCGCTCCTTCAGCGGACTTTGACAACTGTTCTTCCGCTGGAGTAAGAACACCTTTAAGCCTAACAAAAATCATGTCTTTTATAACATAGGCCTTTGTCTCCGTGGGCCCTCTGCCCATGTATTCTTTTTCAAACTTTATTATTGCTTCGCAAATAAACGCTTCTATCTGACCTTTTGTTTTATCTTTCATATTTATATACCTTCATCTATTATACATATTATAAATTTATTTACAAACGCCAGAAGAAATCAATAAAACTACATCTAATGCTAACTCCAAAATATATTTTTCAGTTCTTTCTCAAGATACTGTTCCAAAGCAGCTTTAGCCAGGCGTTTCTGGTTATTAACATCCTGCATAACAGTTACTATTTTAGACAATATTTCCAAATGAATTCCAGCAGCTTTTTCAGGAGAAATAAGAAGAAACACAAAATGAACAGGCTTACCGTCGATAGAATTCCACTCTATCCCAGTTTTTGAATACCCAAACACTATAACAGGTTCTTTAACATGGGGGCACCGTACATGAGGTATAGCTACCCCTCTGCCGACTCCGGTAGAGTATTCATCTTCCCGCTTAAGCGCTTCATTTTCCATACACATAACAGCATCCTGCATATCTGTGCGAGCTACTGCGCTTACAAGCTCTTTTATCGCTCCTGAAACCGTGCTGGAACGCAGCGCCGTTGTATAAGCATTAGAAATGTATTCCATAAAGGGTATCTTTTTTCTGCGGTTCATGGCAAACCTTATCCATGGGCCAAGTATAACCGATGAAAACACTGCGCTGAATGCAATAGCAACAAAAACTTTCGGTAGTATGAGTCCCATTTCAAGCGCAAGAAGGGCAACGACTATTTCCATCATTCCGCCCGGGGTATGTGCAATTGCTATAATATTTCTGTTTATTCTTTCAACCTTTGTTAAGGAAGTCCCAATCCACGCGCCAATATACCTTCCGAATATTCCTATAACGGTAATCAAAGAAATTAATAAAATGTCAAAATCTGCTATAAAATCCAGCTTTAATCCTATATTAGCAAAAAATACAGGAACGAAAAGTGCGTGTACCATCTGCGAGATAGTTGCCCTGGCTTCTGCTCTTAAATTCTTTGCTTCTCCAATAACTATACCTGCTATGAGAAAACCAAATAACGCATGTATTCCTATACCCTGAGTTATGGCTCCAAAAACAAGCGCCAGAATACAAGCAAATGTAAAAGAGGTTCCTGGTTCAGGAAGTTTTACTTTATTAAAAAATCTAAGAACATTTGTTGACATTTTCCTGCCAAAAGCAAGCGCTACTACCGCAAAACCTATGGTTACAGCCATCATCACAAAAATATGCGGAATATCTATTCCGGACTGTGTAAAAATCCCTATAATAATGGTAAACAGTACCCACCCTATTATATCGTTTACGGTAAGTGCCGACATTATTAGAAAACCGATATCCGTTTTTAAAAGTTTAAGGTCATGCAGAACACGAGAAGATACAGGAAGAGCGCTAATAGTCATCACTACCGCCAGAAACAGCGAAAAGATTATCCTGCGATCCGGGTCTGCCAGATATGAATCCGGCAAAAAGTATGCGGGGATAAATGCTATTATTATCGGTATTGCTATATCCGACAATGATATCACTAAAGCATTCCCGCGCTGCCGCCATGCTACAGAAAAATCTATCTCAAGTCCTGTATCAAGAAGAAGAAAGAGCACGCCTATCCATGCAACCGTTTCAAGCATGTTCTGCTGAATAGGGTCTGCGGGAAATATTGAGTTCATTACCTGTGGGAAAAACCGCCCGAGAATTGTCGGGCCAAGCATAATACCTACTAAAAGTTCAGCTGTAAGAGTCGGCTGGTTCCATTTACGAAAAAGCTCTCCAAGCCCTCTTGTTAAAATGAGTATAATCGAAAGCTGAACTAAAAACAAAAGTATATGAGTTTCGTCAAGATAATGCATAAGTTTTATAGTTCCATATTATTTTTCTGCAACGACCAGCATTTCAAAATCATTAGTGGTCAGTTTTCTGTTTCTGTCAAACACACCTATATCGCAGCCATATATATCAATTTTATTAAATCCAAGTGTTTCAAGATACCATCTAATTTCAGTGGGGGTGTAGAATCGTTCATTACAATTAAGCAGTTTTTTATTGCCGTCATCATCTACCACTTCATAAGTAGAGTTTTCTCTGAATGTCATTATATCAAAATTACATTCCTGTGTTGATGTTCCCGCTTGTTCATTAGTATTTAAAAACTCTTTTAAATCATGGAATAATGGGTACAACGCGTTTAAACACGTAAAGATAAACTTTCCTTTTAATTCCAGCGCTTTGCTTGCGTTTTCAAGTATTTGATAATTCATCTTATCTGTCTCCATTAATGAAAACCCGCCTTCGCAAAGCATAATAGCCAAATCAAACTCGTTATTGAAAATTGATTTCCTCGCATCCGCCTGAACAAAATTGATGTTTAGTCTCTCATTCAAAGCTTTCTTTCTTGCCGCGTTTAATTGTGATTCAGACAAATCTATCCCTGTTACTGTATATCCTCGTTTGGCAAGTTCTATGGAGTGCCGTCCTGTACCGCATCCAATATCAAGGATTTTGATATTTCTATTACTATTGATTTCACTTTCTATAAAATCAACTTCTGTTATAGTTCCCTTTGTAAAAGACTCTTTATCGTATTGAGTTGCATAATTTTTATATAGCTCTTCATACCATTGTGTCATAAATTCACCTTATATTGCAATAACTTTTTATAGTAGCATTATACTCTTTTTATATCTTCATTACAAACAAAAAAACCACCTGCTGACATTAATCAGCAAATGGTTTAAGTTCGATCGTCCAATGAGGGTTAAGTTCACTGTCGACGATAAAAAAATCAACTCTGGCGGCTGGATTCGAACCAGCAACCCTTCGGTTAACAGCCGAATGCTCCACCGTTGAGCTACGCCAGAATCAAACGGTGATACTATTAAACTATATTTAAACTTTCCCTATTTTTCTATATTCTGCTTTTGGCTCAATGTTGGAGCAAGCTCCTTCTGGGGCCTCACATCTCGGCCCAGCCGCCAACCTCGTGCTCCTTATTCGTCGCACAGCGGCCCATTGAGCTACGCCAGAATCATAACAACAGTGATAAGCGGTAAGTTTTAAGTGATAAGACAAAAAACAAACCCGCTTTTTACTTAATCCTTATCGTTTAAAACTTATAACTTACAGCTTATGACTTACAACTAGTTCAAAGAGTTTCCAATTTTAGCAGATTTTCCCACTTGCGGTCAACTTCTGCCTGGATAGAGTCAACTATTTCCTTATTTTCCGGTTTCAAAAGGTGTTTAAAGCGCGCCTGAAGCTTGAAAAACTCTGTAACAGGCTTTTTCTCTTTAGGCTTCATATTTATCTTGTATTTTCCGTTAACAACTTCATAAACGGGCCAGATGCACGTTTCAACAGCAAGCTTTCCCACTTGAATTGTATCCTCCGGTTTATAGCCCCATCCAAGACGGCAGGGCTGGATTACATTAATAAATGTCGGTCCGTCAGTATTAAGGGCTTTCTGGACCTTCGTGATGTAATCGTTCCAGTATCCGATTGAAGCCTGCGCTGCAAAAGGCAGATTGTGTGCTACCATGATAGCAGTCAAATCCTTCCTGAACTGCTCTTTTCCCTGCTTGACTTTTCCCGCAGGAGCGGTTGTGGTATGGGCTCCGCGAGGGGTAGCTCCGCTTCTTTGAATTCCTGTGTTCATATATGCTTCGTTATTATAACAGATATAAAGCATCCTGTGACGCCGTTCCATTGCACCTGAAAGGGACTGAAGGCCAATATCGTATGTACCGCCGTCTCCGCCAAAAGCAATGAACCTTATCTCATCCTTAATCTTGCCCTGGCGTTTCAGGCTTTTATAAGCTGCTTCAACTCCGCTGCATGTTGCCCCTGCGTTCTCAAACGCTGAATGTATCCATGGAACCTTCCATGCAGTATAAGGAAATATTGTGGATGCAACTTCCAGGCATCCCGTAGCATTTGCCACGACAACAGGTGTGTCTGTGGCAAGCAATGTCTGCCTTGCAACAATACCTGCCCCGCACCCTGCGCAGAGGCGGTGGCCTCCTGTAAAAAGTTCTTCTTTTTGCGATAACTGTTTTAAATTTGCCATTTATCTCTCCCTTAAAAGCTTTCAGCTCTCAGTCTTCAGCTTTCAGTAAAACAAAAAATTTTTCGGCTGATCGCTGACAGCTGAAATCTGATAGCTATTATCTTAAATTGACGTAGTTTACAACTTTTTTAATCTGTGTGCCGGTTTTTATTTTCCCGAGCATATCGTAAACATATGCTATGTGATGAAGGTCAATGTCCCTTCCGCCCAAGCCGTACACATAATTAATAACTTTCGGGCATTCGCTCTTGCAGTGAGTGTAAAGTGCGGACGTTACTTCAAGGTAAAGAGGTGCGGGAGCGCCGGAGTTCGAGTCGCACCTGTCAAGAACAGCAACTGCTTTCAGATTGGAAAGCTCTTGCGCAAGCTCCTTGTGAGGAAACGGGCGAAAAACGCGCAATTTTATAAGTCCTGCCTTCACTCCCTTTTTCCTGATATCATCAACCGCAACTTTAGCGGTACCTGCAGCAGAGCCAATAACAACTATAGCTATGTCAGCATCGTCCATTTTATACTTTTCATAAAAGCCGTATTCCCGGTTAAACTCCTTTTTGAAATCCTCGGCAACCTCAAGCACTATGGGTTTTGCTTTCTCCATTGCGTCTATAAGCTGATAACGGTGCTCAAAGTAGTAATCCTGCAGGTCAATGGCGCCTACAGAAAAAGGTTTTTTATAATCAAGAAGAGGCCTTTCTGGCTTGTATTCACCTATGAATTTCTTAACGTCTTCATCGGGAATCTTCTCAACCACTTCCATGCAGTGGCTAATTATGAAACCGTCCGTTGTGACCATTGCGGGGATTTTTGCTTTTTCTGCTATCCTGATAGCCTGAATCAGGTTATCATACGCTTCCTGCGAATTCTCCGAATAAATCTGAATCCAGCCGGCATCGCGCGAACCCATCGTATCCGAATGGTCTCCGTGGATGTTAATCGGGCTTGAAAGCGCCCTGTTCACCAGAGCAACAACTATCGGGAGCCTTAGCCCTGCTGCTATATAAAGCATCTCGTGCATAAGTGCCAGCCCCTGTGATGATGTCCCTGTCATCGTGCGCGCACCTGCAGCTGATGAACCAATGCACGCAGACATTGCGGAATGCTCGCTTTCAACAGCCACGAACTCCGTCGGGACCAGGCCGTCCGCAACAAACTGCGAGAATATCTGTACAATCTCGGTTGCAGGCGTAATAGGGTATGCTGCAACAACATCGGGCGCTATCTGGCGCATGGCTTCTGCCATAATCTCATTTCCTGTTTTTGCAACTATTATTCCGTTTTTAGTAGTGGTTTGTACCATTTCTTTCTCCCTAGCGTAGAGCGTAGAGCGGATAGCGTATAGGGGATATTTTGCTTTTCTATCCGCTATACGCTAAACGCTATCCGCTAAAATTTATTTTTTTTCCTTCTCCATCGTAATTGCCCGGACTTTTGGAGGGCATTCTTTTGCGCAAATACCGCATCCTTTGCAGTGGTCGTAATCTATGCCTGCGACTTTCCCGTCTTTTATTATAATCGCACTGTCAGGACAATCAATCCAGCAAATCATGCATTGGATGCATTTGTCCTTGTTCCAGACCGGTTTTTCACTGCGCCAATCCCCTGTTTTGAAGTTTGCCGCAGTACCTGCTTCCAAACGGTCGCCTTCGGGAAGGTCTTTCCAGCCCATTTTATGATCTTTAACCATTATCTTTTTCCTCCATTTTAACTCAAATATTTTGTAGTGTAGGCCCTTGTGGCCGTAAAAAATATTATACTTTAACATAATAAACTATCTATTTTACGGGGACAAGCCCCTACACTACAAAAAACATGTGTAATTATGCATTTTTAGCTGCAACAGCCTGTTCGCTTTGTACTTCATTATATGCGCGCTTGATTGATTCCAGATTACCGTCAATAACCTGGGGTTTATGCCTGAACTTCTGCTCAAGCTTATGACGTGTATCTTTCAAAACACCCTCTATATCCAGGTCCCCTATAACTTTTACCAATGCACCAAGCATCGGGGTATTGGGAATATTAAGGCCTATGGTATCCATTGCAATTTTGGAAGCATTTACGACAAAAACTTTATCCGAGGAAACTTTTAGTTTAGCAGCTATTTCTTTTGCAGAAAACTGCGTATTTACAATTACCTTCCCGTCCTTACGAAGCCCCTCGACTACAGGAACGCTATCCATTAGTGTAGGGTCAAGTACAACCACAAAGCTGGGTTCCGTTATCGCGCAGTGCAGAGTTATCGGCTGTTCACTGATTCTGTTAAACGACTGCACAGGCGCGCCCATTCGCTCCGGGCCGTATTCTGGAAAAGCCTGAACATACTTACCTGTGGAAAGAACAGCCTCTGCAAACAGAAGAGCAGCTGTTTTTGCCCCCTGCCCTCCTCTTCCGTGCCAACGTATCTCAATCATTCTGTCATTAGCCATTGATATCTCCTTGTATACACAGATTATCACAAATTTTAAGCAGATAACCACAGATAAAATCAGTGGAAATCTGTGACTTACATCAGTGATTATCTGCGATTCATTTACATTTATATATTGCTGCTACTTTTTATCAATATCAATAAGTACGCCTATCGTTACTCCAAGCTTTGAATACTTTTCATCAGCAGTGATCCCATAGGCTTTCTCTTTTCCGTTACAAACGGAGTACAGCAATTCAAGGTTGACATTATTTTTAAACGTTACGCCGCCGCCTAAGGCATAGTACAATCCACCTGTTAATGAAGACCCCCCTTTAAATGCACTGTTTGCAGAAAAAGCATTATAGCCAAGATTAAACCTGAAAAACGGTGTTAGATCATTCTTCTGCGTATTAACATTGAACCTTAGAGTACCGTAAAAAGGGAGAAACCCGAACTTCATATCCTGGTCGCTGACATCCACGCCGGCTATCGATGTTATCTTTCTCATGACCTGGTATTCAAATCCGGCCCCGAACATAACATCTTCTTTTGTGCCGCTAAGTAACTCTAAACCCAATCCCATACCGCTGGAAGCATCTGAATTAACTGTTATTCCAAATACTTCCGTATCAAAATTCCCGTTAAAATCAAGGCATAATTTCGGCACGAAATAATCGGCATAAACATTACTGCAAAGAAACAAAACCAAAACAGCACCAAGAATTTTTTTCATTTTTTCCCCTTTTTCCTGTTTATTACATCTCTTTGCGGCTTTCAATTGCACGGGTTAAGGTCACCTCGTCAGCATACTCAAGGTCTCCTCCGACAGGCAGCCCGTAACCAAGGCGGGTTACTCTAACATTTAATGGTTTAATCTGTTCAGAAAGGAATAACGCTGTAGTTTCACCCTTTGAGTCCGCATCCGTAGCAATAATAACCTCGCCAATTCTATCATTTTTTATACGATTAATCAACTCCCTTACCCTTAAATCGTCGGGGCCTATGCCATCAAGGGGCGAAAGTGCTCCCCCTAAAACAAAATAAAGCCCGTTATAGTTTTTCACGTTGCTTATTGATAAAAGATCTTGAGGTGTCTCAACTACGCACAACAAAGACTTTTCCCGCTTCTCATCGCTGCATATTGAACACGGGTCCACTTCGGTTAAGTTATAACACCTGCTGCAGACATGAATCTGCTTGCGCGCGTTTTTAATCGAATCTATCAGCTCATCAACAAAGGAACCGTGAGCTTTTAAGATAAAATAGCTGAGGCGCTCAGCCATCTTCGGGCCGACACTCGGAAGCTGCTTAAAAGAGTTTATCATTCTTTCTATTGGATTAGGCCTTTTCACCTAAGTGTCTCCTGCGCCGTATTTTATTGGATTCATCGGATTTGTTCTGTCTGTTCTCAGGAAGGGCTGGGTTCATCTCTTTCTTGTAACTTTACCCTGGAACTTATCCGCAATTTTTTTTATATCCGGCGGCAAAACCTCATCCGTATTGGAGATATTGCCTTCTATCCGGAATACCTCCTGGTTCTGCTGTACCGTGTTTTCTTCTTTAATGACTATTTCGGTTTCATCGTTCCCGGAAGAGACCTGCGGAATTCCCTTTTTTATTATGGTTTTTAACCTTAAATCTTTCCCGGACTTATTATTTATTACTTTTTCAATTGATCCCTGGTTTCGCTTAACCGTTTCCTGCTGCAGTTCGTTCTTTACGCAAAGAACCATGCTCCCGTTTACAACTTCATGCACAAAAGTGTCTTCCAGTAAATTGCCCGCAAGAGGATTCGTACGCCTGAGTTCAGCAAGAACCTGCTCCCAGGTATCGGCAAACTGATGCAGAGCACCGCTGCTTTCAATTTTTTCCTCTTTCTCAACAGCTTTTATTTTTTCAGGAATTTTTTTTTCTGGGTCCCTGGTTCGGGAGGTTTCATCGGGGATGGCATCGACAGGGACATTTTCCCCAAGTTTTTCCAGCCTGTCAACCAACTCGTCCAAACCAACGTAAGGCTGCGCGAGCCTCAAGAGATAGAGTTCCAATATCAGCCTCGGCTGGTCGCTCCAGCGCATCTCATCAATCATTTTTGAAAGAAGATTGCCCGAGCGTATCAGCCACGCTTCAGGAAACACCGACTTCTGTTCTTCCAGCATCCTCTTTTCTTCGGTGGACAGCTCCAGGACAGACGGACTGATTTTATTTAAAAGAATGCGCCTGAAATGCTCCCTTAAATCCCTTGCAAACTGCATCAGGCTGTAGCCTTCTTCAGCAATTTCCTTAATCAGGGAAATTATTCTGGCTGAGTCGTGCTCAGCAAACGACTTAGTCGCGTTATAAATGATTTCTTTCGGCAAAAAGCCCAGAAGGCTCTGGATGTCCTGGATTTTTATATGTCCAGAAACAAAGGAAGCCAGCTGATCCAGAAGGCTTAAGGCGTCTCTGAGAGACCCTCCGGACGTTTCGGTAATTATCTGCAATGCTTCGTGGTCAATTTCAAATTTTTCCGTTTTTGATATTTTTTCAAGAGTTGTCATTATCTCTTTTGATGAAAGCAGCCTGAAGCGGTATCTCTGGCAGCGCGACAGGATAGTAATCGGAATTTTCTGGGGATCTGTTGTTGCCAAAATAAAAATCACGTGTGAAGGCGGCTCTTCCAGGGTTTTAAGCAGTGCGTTGAAAGCCGCGTCCGTTATCTGGTGTGCTTCGTCTATTATATATACTTTGTATTTGCCGGAAGCGGGTGCAAACTTTACGTTCTCTCTTAAAGCGCGTATCTCATCAATGCCCCTGTTTGAAGCGCCGTCTATCTCCAGCACGTCAACGCTTGAACCGTTTATTATTTCCTGGCAGTTGGGGCATTTATCGCACGGCTTTGCCGTGGGCCCCTGCTTGCAGTTCAATGCTTTTGCAAGTATGCGTGCTGTTGTGGTTTTACCTACACCACGCGGCCCGCTGAATAAATACGCATGGGCAACGCGGTTTTCCAGAATGGCATTCTTTAAAGTTTTGGAAACGTGGCTCTGTCCGATTATATCGTCAAAATTTTGCGGGCGGAAACGCCTAGCTAATACAACGTATGACATAAATCCTCGTATCTCGTATCTCGTCAACCACTGAAGATTGCTTAAAAACTTTTATTATTTGGTCGTAGGGGCGGATTTATCCGCCCATTAAAAAATACTCGATCTAAAACAAATTAATCGGGTGGGCAAGCCCACCCCTACGAAAGCCTTTTTCATCGGACGAAATACGAATTATGGACCGGACCGGATTCGAACCGGCGACCTCTTCGTTGCGAACGAAGCGTTCTCCCAACTGAACTACCGGCCCCTTCTAAATCGAAGAATAATTATACAACATTAATCGGTAAAAAACAAGAATTACCGGCAAAGATGTTGCAATTCCAATAGAAAATATGTAAAATTAATCAATAAAAGAACAAAAAGGATTGATAAAATGGATAAAAGTCAAACAATAAAAACAATCAATTATGAATATAAATTTAAATTGCCCGAAGGCAAGGTTATAAACTGCCCGATTGCCCTCGAACAGAAATCCCTTAACTTAGTCATCAGGGAAAAAGATAAATATCCCTCCTGGGCGGAACTGAAATACCGGCAATGTTCAAACTGCACGCTAGATACAAAGACCGTTAAGTATTGCCCCATAGCAAAAAACATGGTCGAAGTTATCGATTTGTTTAAAGACATAACATCCGATACTAAAGTTGAAATAGAAATAACAAGCCCCTTAAGAAACTACTCTAAAAAAACAACTATTGAAGAAGGCGTCAGCTCGATCGTCGGTTTGTACATGGCAACCTCAGGATGCCCCATACTCGACATGCTCAAACCTATGACATACTATCACCTCCCGTTTTCTTCCATCAGCGAAGTAAAATACCGCGTAATCACGATGTATTTAATGGCGCAATACCTTATAACAAGAACCGGCGGCACCCCGGACTGGGAGCTGGAAAAACTTAAAAACCTTTACAGGGAAATCCAGATTGTAAATAAAACCCTGAGCCACAGATTCTCCAGCCCGGAAATCAAGAATATGAAGATAAACGTGCTTCTGGAGCTGGACTGCTTTGCAAAACATATCTCGCTTGCCCTTATCGATGACGAAATGATCGCCCACATGAAAGATATTTTCAATATTTACATGAAATAGAAAAAGTTGACATATAACTTTTTACCTGACGTAAACATGGCATGCATAAGAATAGGAATTAGAAAAATATGAAATACTGCCATAAGTGCCATAACAGCTGGGAAGGCTTGACTCAGCCGGGCATAAGAGAAACGTGCCTCAAGTGTAACTCGGATATGCACGTCTGTTTAAACTGCAGGTTCTATAATATACATAAACCAAACCAGTGTGAAGTTAACGACGTGGAAGCAATTATAGACAAGGAGAAAGCAAATTTTTGTGAAGATTTCCAGTTCATAGACAGCCCGTCCCCGACCAAGGGCAGCGGAGAAGCTGACAAGGCGTATGAACAGTGGCAAAAACTTTTTAAAAAGAAGCCATAAACGGAATAATGAACAAATACATACTTACGGCAATAATTGCGGTTTCGGTATTTTTTATAACTATCCGTCAATCTGAAGCGTGGGTCTTATTCGATTCCCTTAAAGAACCTCCAGAATGGCTTCAGAAATCAATAATCACAAAAGATAAATATATATACGCTGTCGGGCATTCCGGCATGCTTACTTCCAAGGATGACGCAAAAAACGAAGCAGTCAGCAATGCTATAGAAGTATTTGCAAAACACTGCAAGGTTGATATTAATTCCTTTGACAGAAGTATAGAAATATATTCCAAAAAAGACGGCATAGAATTCGCAAAAGGCGATGCAAAAACACGCAGCTCCCTGAGGGCAGACGCGTTCTTTACAAAAACGTCTCCTGACGACTGGTATATAAAATCAGAAAATGATAAATTCAAGGCATCTGTTCTTTTAAAAATCCCGATTGAAGAGTTTAAAAGAATAACGGAAGACAAAAATAGAGAACTATCAATTGATTTCCTTCTATATTTTGAAAACGAAAAAGGAAACAGGCTGCATATAAATGAAGGCGATGGAATAGAATTAGGAAACCACTTCGCAATTTATACAAAACCCAGCGATATCTGTTATTTGTACATATATTCAGTCAATTCGTCCGGCGAGGCACTGAGGCGGTTTCCAAATGCTGATTATTACACGAGCAGCAATCCCGTTAAACAGGCCCTGGACAACTGGGTGCCTAATACAAAAGATTTATTTATTCTGAAAAATACAAAAGGCAGGGAGTATTTTTATATTTTTGCTTCTCAAAACCCGATATACAAACTGGAAGGAATCGGAGCAAAAAACCTAACAAAAAGGGAACTGGATAATCTTATAAAAATAAATAAAATAAATCAGGCGCAGCTGAAAGACAAGCGTGATATGGAAAAAATGCTGGCTCCAAAACATATCTGGCAGGTCGTAAACATCGAGAAAAAACTGCAGGGAAAAAGCACCTTCGTATACACCACCTGGATTGAAATAAAATAACCTGCGGACCTATCTTTTCCTTCCTATTTATAATACATATAAAACTTAAAAATGAATTGTGGTTATTATTCGTCTATTGAGGCCCTTCTTCTTCCAAGCCATACGTTTTCTGTTTCGGGTAATTTTAGTTTAAGGGAGTTAGCAAAATTGTGAATGGAATTTCCGTTCAACAGCTCTTCCAATGCTTTATCATAAAGTCTCGCAAACTCCTTTTCCCACACTTTCGGATACTCCTTTTGTGCAAATATAGCTGCATCATAAATGACTTTCGAACCGTTATATCCAAGCTTAATTAATCGGAGTACTTCGTAAATATCCTCAGGTATATCCATAAGATCAAACTCATCCCTGTATGCCCACAAAAATCTGTCAAGATATTTGCGAACCGATATCCATTCATTATTCCAGCACAGCTTGGCTTTCATACCTAAATTCGCTGCATTATTGCGCGACTGCATGTATTCCTTATATGTGATATTATTGATAGCAGATTTTCCTTTCAACCATCTAAGACTTATAGCCTTTATAAAACATAAAAGCACCACGGTATATTCAGGAATATTTGAATCAAAAACCCGAAGCTCAAGCGTGGGTGGTTTTGATTTCCTCCTGTGGTTATAGGTCACTTCTGCTTTGTCTTTTATCTCAAGCCGGCCCTTTTTTACCGGAGTAAAATACTTTTTCGTTCCATAGAGTATCCTGTTTGACGCCTTGTTTGATATTTTTCTTCTCCACACAGGGGAGTTGGCAGCAACAGCTATAAGAAAAGGAATGTGGTCGTGTATGTGCCATGCTAAAGATGAAGCTTCCTTGTATGTAAGCTTCTTCTTTGCAATCGAAACATGAAGATGGGTCCCTGCAAAATGGTTGGTCCATGTGCCTACAAGAAGAGGGACAGGGTGGTTATTGTTGGAGTTTGAGCTATGATATACCCTGTGCAGGTATTTCCTGAACCCTGATTTGAGCAGAAAAAACGCTTCCCTTACGGTTGTAAAAGGCTTGCTGTTATACTCACTTCCGATTGAACTATCACGCAAAAACCTTTCCCCTATTTCACGGGTACCCGGCCTGTGTTTAGAGTAACGCCTGCCTATAGCATAATCTGAAAGGTTTATACTGTATGCCTCTGTCTCTACCCCTATGATTATTTTCTTATGCGAAGAGCTCATTTTGCCTTTTTTCGTTTATTTTAGAAAGCAAGAGTATATCTAATATTGATAGTTTAGTCAATCTGTATTTTGCATTGTATAAAGTAATTTTTTTTGTTATAATACAGCTGCAATTCATGAACTTTTGAAGATTTTATCAGTGAGAAATAGAATGTTTATAAAAAATATACTTTTAGCTTTTATCCCTCTGTTTGTAGCTGTGGACGCCATTGGAGTACTTCCTATTTTTGTTTCTTTTACCCAGGATTTGGAAAAAAATGAGAAGTCAAAAGTAATCATTCAGTCAATGACTACAGCTTTATGCGTAGCTGTCGGATTCATCATTCTAGGAAAAAGTATTTTACGATTCCTCGGTATTACAACAGGGGATTTCATGATCGGCGGAGGAGCAGTGCTTTTCTGTATTGCAATAATAGATATTATAAGTTCTGATAAAATAAGGCGCCGGCCGTCAAAAGAATTAGGAGCAGTCCCGCTTGGTACTCCTTTAATAGTGGGCCCGGCCGTGCTTACAACATCACTGATACTAATACCTGAATACGGGTTTTATGCAACCCTAATTTCAGTATTTATCAATATACTGCTTGCAGGAATTATTTTTTACTTTTCCAATATTTTAAGGAAATTGTTGGGAGATACCGGCTCGAAATCGCTATCCAAAGTAATGGCGCTGCTGCTTGCTGCTATAGCGGTCATGATGATCCGCAAAGGAATAACAAACATCATATCCGGCATAGAAATGTGAGATTAAAACTCTAGAATAAGTATAAGATAAGCCAGTGCTATACTGATGAGCCCTACTAAAATCCCGGCTTTAAGCCACACCCTTAAGCCTATCTTTATATTCGCCCTCTTTTCCAAAAGCCCAAGTGCAATTATGTTAGCCGTGGATCCTATTACGGTAATATTTCCCCCGTAACACGCACCAAAAAGCAAAGCCCACCATAAATACTCAAGATTCTTATAATATACCTCAAGGCTCTTAATAATGGGTACATATGAGGCAACCACTACAACGTTATCAAGCACGCTTGAAAGGATACTGCTTGAAATAAGTATTACTCCCAAAAGCAGCCTTGGGTGGTTATTAGTTAATGAAATTGATTTCTTTATGAAAACGTCAGCCAGTCCGCTTGCCTGCACAACCCCTGCCATGGCAAAAAGAAACATGAAAAACAAAAGTGAGTTCCACTCCACCTCTTTTTCTATATATTGCTGAGCTTTGTCATGCCTGTATATCATTATGAATCCCGAGGATATAATGGGTATCATTATTAAAAGCGCGTTTTCATCGAGATTAAGGAGAATCTCGAACCTCCTGTGAAGGCTGATTAAAAGTACTGTAACGGCAAAAACAGCGATTGATATTTTTGTCTTTCTGTCTGCCGGAACCGAAATCAAATATCTAAATGCCGGTTCATTACCGTTTTCCTTTATCTTTTCCGTTACTTCGGCAAGATACTTTCTGTAAATAAATAAAATAACAAGACTGCTAAAAATCAATACCACAATAGATATCGGCATTGCATACGTAATAAAATCCTCAAAAGTAAGGTCCCCCCTGATGGCAATCAGTATTCCTATGGGATTACCCATTACCGTAGCAGCTGAACCGATATTAGTAGCAAGGATTGAAGATATTATAAGAGGTACGGGATTTACATCAAGAAAATATGTAATCTCAAGTATAACAGTGACTATTATCATTATGGAACTTACTTCACCTGTAATTCCGGACAAGAGAAAAGACACTGCCATTATTATAAACAGGAACTTTGGGCCCGTAAGGTTCTGCACCCTAAGGATCATTGTTATGAGCCAGGTGAAAAAACCCGCTTCCTTCATCATGGCAACAAGTATCATCATTCCTACAAGAAAAAGTATCACATCCAGGGACGAGTATTTAAGGAAGCTTTCCATATCGATTGCATGGATTAAGAATAAAAGCCCGACCCCAATAAAAACAAAGCTAATCCTGAAATGCCAGAAAAAAAGCGTACCTAAGATGGACATAAGAAATACGGAGACGATAGATGCCTGTTGAACGTTAAATCCTGAATATAAGCTCAGTAATCCGAATAATAACGATATTAAAAATAGTATTATAAACCTTTTAATCATATTAGCTGTTAATATTATAGCAAATAACAGCTGCCTTGCTTACGGAATTAGTTTTCGGGTTCAGGCGGCAGCTTTACCTGTCTTGTGTTCTTAAACACAGCAAGATATACCCTGATTAGAATCTCCCGTTTCCCTGAAGTTCGGGAATAAAGCATAAAAATCTTCTGGCAGGATCAGTCTTGTTTACTTAGGTTTCTGTGTCTGGCTTGCCGGGTGGCCAGTCTGTTGAGTTGACTGAGCCTGTTGAGGTTGTTGTGACTGAAACCCAGGTTGAGACTGAACTTTCTGATGGTCTTTTTTATCGAGCTTGTTTTTGTTCTTGTCTTTACCCATTTTTAATCACCTCCTTTTGAGACGCTCTTTTGTATCCAACTATTAGCATAATAACCGCTATCAACTCCATAATTGTGCCAATAAGCAGCATCAAATCTCTTTTCTCGCCGATACCCATAATAAGCGGAATGCTTCCAAAAACCAATATCAGCCACCCGAACACAATGCTGTTCGGAGTATACTCTTCCTTTTTAATCTCAATATTTTCGTTCATCTTCCAATACCTCCATTTAACCTAATTAGATTTTAGTAATAAATAGCATCTTCCGGAGGGATGCTCTGTTCAGCTTTTTGATTTTTAGCGGATTTTTTATCTTTTATTGCCTTTCTAATTGTTTCATCTGATTGTTTTTTCATACAGCTTGTTAAAGTAAACGCAAATATCAAAAAAATCAGGACAACTTTCAGATACTTCCTGCTCATATTAATCACCTCTTTTAAAAATAAAAAATATATCTCATTTCTCCTGTACTATGAGATTGGATATAAATTTAGAAATTTGTTTTGGAGAACTGTTTGTAAGGGTTACTACAAAGAATAGAAAGCCGGTGGCGGTATCGGATAAAGAGGCAAGTTTTGTAAAAAGTGTGCGAATAAACTCGTTTTGTCTGCTACTTTTAAAAAAATGCCTGAAAGGAAGTTAGTTTTAGCATAAACAAGAGTATACTTATTTAAATATTGACTCATCTTGTTTACAGTACTGTTTTTTCTAGTTTTTTTGTTTATAGATAAGTTCGTGAAATAGAAAGGCCTGGATATTACATAATCATCTGATTTGGAATCATATGAAAAATATCCGGAATTCAGATAAGAAAATATATAGAAAATACTTAAAAAAACAGTGAAGATTTTCATCATAATCGTCCACCATCTATTTTCAATTCGCATATTCTATATAATTCATTAAACTCAGTCAAGTGGTAAAAAACAAGCGAATCGAGGACTTGCCAGACGAAGCCATGTAGGGCGTAGTCTGGCGGAGAGGGTGGGATTCGAACCCACGGTAGGGTTACCCCTACATAGCTTCTCCAGAGCTACGCCTTAAACCGCTCGGCCACCTCTCCTTCTTCGCCCTTCGTTCAGTTTTCGCAGAAAACCGGGGTACTCATTTTCACAATGAATCATTATTATACTGATTTTAGCAATTATTTTCAACTTAAAAACTTCTTCTTCTGATTTTCGTGTCAAAATATCCGGGTTTTTGGCAGATATTAAAAATGTTGACACTGACAGGTTTGTCTGTTATAGTTAGTTTAGAACACAAAAAACACCAAATAATGCAAATTCATAAGATTCTATAAAAAAACCATATTCCTATGGAACGTATTTACTTCACAACATACCAGATAAGCAGGATTTGCGGTGTCAGTACACCAACGATTGTGGACTGGATAAACTCCGGCAAGCTTACTGCATATAAAACCCTGGGCGGCCATAGAAGAATAACAAAAGAAGATTTGATTGAATTTTTAAAGAAAAATGACTTTCCCATACCCAAAGACCTTGAATCAACAAAATCCACATTTATTAAGGTGCTTATTGTGGATAAGGATCATAAAACTTTAAAAAATATTGAAAAATCAATCAGAAATACCATAAATAAGTATAAATATTTAACAAAAACCGCTTCTGACGGTTTCCAGGCAGGCCAGGCAATCAGCGAGTTCAACCCAGACTTAGTAGTTGTAAACATTACACCCAGGGATAATGAAGGCCTTAAAATCTGCAGGTCAATCCACAAAAGAAACAAAAATATAAAAATTTTAGCTATAGCTGCACATAATACCGAAGAACGCAAAAGAAAGATTTTAAAAGCAGGGGCTAATGAAGTACTTTATAAGCCTTTTAAAAAGGAAGCATTAATTAAGAATATAAAAAAGGTATTTACGGAAATTTAATAAATTATGCATGAAAAACTGAAATACGCCATATTAATAATTTTAATAATTACAACAATATTCCTTATTGATGGTAATGTCTTTGCCGCTGATAAACCCAAAGTATCTTCGCTTGAGCTTTTCCAGAGAGCCTCAAAAATGTTTGAAACCAACAAAGAGGCATGTATAAAACAATTCCAGATATTCATTAAACAGTTTCCAAGGGATGATTTGGTGCCAGAGGCCGAGTTTATGATTGCAGAGTGCCTCTATGACATGGATCCCAAATCTTCCGAGGCATTAAAGAAGTTCCAGCGTATCACCGGCAAATACCAGTCGCACCCGCAGGCACAAAGCGCCGCGTTAAGCATTGCAGAAATTTATTACAATGACGGTGATTACCGGCAGTCACTGGATGTGCTCGAAAAGGCAGAATCAAAATATAAAAACGGATATCTTATATACGAAATCCGTCTTTTAAAAGCTCAATGTTACGTGATACTTAAAGACTGTAAAAAAGCACAGGAGCTGCTTCAGGAAATTGTAAAAAAGCAGCCCGCTTACAACAATGATAAGAGGTTTAACTACGTCTTCGGACTTGCAAACTTTGAGCTGGGCGAATACGAAACCGCCCTTGAAAACCTCGAAAAAGTGGAGTCTCCCGAATCACTCCTGTTCCAGTCCAAAATTTTAATCCAATTAAAAAAACCCCTGTTCTCGGTTGAGAAGTTAAGGGAGTTAATAAACAAGTATCCTGACAACGAAGCTTACCAGGAAAGAGCGTACTATCACATCGGAGAAGCCTTCTTCTTCGCTGAAGACTATATCAGTGCAATCAATACCTACGAAAAATTTCTGCAGCTTTTCCCTCAAAGCGTCCTGCGGGGCCCTGCGATATTCAAAATAGGATGTTCATACCTGAAAAACAAGAGCTATCTTTTGGCAAGAAGCAACTTCCAGTCATTCCTTCAGATAGACTCAAAATCAGAGTTTTCTCCTTTGGCTTTATATCTAATTGGAGAATCGTTTTTAACAGAGAAAAGATATAAAGAAGCAAGCTTTGCTTATGCCGATACGGTATCCTCTTTTCACGAAAACAGGTATGCTCCTGTCGCGCAGTATAAACTGGCCTGGTGCTATTATAAAATGGGCAAGATGCAGGATGCAAAAGCTTCGCTTGTTACATTTAAACAAATGTTTGCAGCAGACAAGCTTCTTCCCCAGGTTGAGCTGTTATTGGGAAATGTTTTAAGCAACCTTGAAAAGTATGATGATGCGGTTCTTGCATATCAAAGGGCGATTGACGCCACGAAACCGTCGGAGTTCCGGGAATCCGCGTTTGCCCTTATGAGCAGGGCAAACTACTTAAACGGCAATGACGCAGCTCTTGTGTCGGGATATCATTACCTCCTGAACAACTTCCCCCTGCAGACAAGCTCATGGAGACTGATAACTTATCTATATATCGCGGAAGGATTTCTTAAACAGGGGCTTTACAAAGAGGCCAATGAACTTTATTCCTTAATAAAATCCCATTATCCTGCAGACCCGCTTCTTGTATATGCACAGGACGGCGCTGCATGGGCATACTTTCTAAGCAAGGATTACCTTGAGGCAAATAAATTAAGAGATAAAATTCAAACCAACTCTTTCCAGGAAAACGCTGATGAAGAACTAACGTTATACAATAGGTATGAACTGGCCAATACCTTATTTAACAGAAAGGAATACCTAAAAGCTTTAAGCATTTTTGAGGATTTTTACAGGAACAACCCGGGTCACTCTCTTGCTCCAAGCGCTGCTTTCCGCGCGGGCCTCAGCTATTACCAGCTTGAATACTTTGGACAGGCAATAGATATATGGGAAGAGATAGCAAGAAAATATCCGCAGTCGCCTGAGGCGTCAAAAGCTTTGTGGAAAGTTGCTGATACGTATTTCAGAGCTCAGCATTACGACAAATGCATCCAGACATACACGCAGATAATAGAAAAATATGCAAAAGATAAAAACGAACTGGCACAGGCAAACCTTCGCATAGCACAATGTTATTACAATTCAAAAAGCAATACATTGGCGGTAAAAGCATTAAAAGAATTAATAGAAAATTTTACGGATGAACCTGAAGCCAAAGATGCACTGGATTTCCTTACTGCCCTCCTGGACGTGCCTGAAGCGGAAAGCCTTGCTGTTGCGGCGTTAAACAACCTGTCAATGCTGTTCGGATACAGTAATGCAATATCAATAGAAATCAGGTTCAGGCTTGCAAAAAATAAATTTGAGAACAAAAAATACAACGAAACAATTGATATACTTGAAAGCACCATGAGCGAGCTGGAGAAAAGCGATAAATTTGCTGATTCAAATTATTATCTTGCCAATTCATACTATAAACTGGAAAGATATAACGACGCAGCTAACGCATATAAGCGGTTTGTGGAAAATTTCCCCGGAGACAGTCGCATACAGTATGCATATTTCTACTTGGCGTCATCTTACTTTAAAATAAAGGAGTATGAACTGGCAGCACAGTCCTTTGAAGCACTGGCACAGAAATATCCTGACACGGAGTTTATCAGCTCTGCTCTTTACAACGCTGCAATGGCGTATAAGGAAACTGAAAACTGGGAGAAAGCTGCAAGTATTTTAGATACATACAGGAAGAAACACGCTAAAAAAGAGGATGATTTCGAACTGGGTATGCAAATCGCCTCAATGTATGAGGAACAGCACCAGTACCTGCGCGCAATCGAGTGTTTTAACGAAAACAGACAGAAAGTAAAGAATGACAGCGAGGAATGGAAGAACCTGACCTTCCGTATTGCGGAAAATTATCATAACATGGACGATTACCAAAACGCTGAAATAGAGTATAAAAAGCTTGTATCCCGGGAAAATATAGACAATTGGTCGCTGAATGCGATGATCAGGCTCGGAGAATACTACGAGAACAGGGGTCAAACCATGGATGCACTTGCATTGTATCAGGAGCTTTACAGTAAAGCTTCCAAGATGAATCACAAACCTGACTGGCTTGATGCAGTTAAAGCAAGGATTTCGGCACTAAAAATAAAAATCAACTCCGGGCAATAAAAAGGGGAGTGTCTGTATGAAAATAAACAAGAAAATAATTTCAATGATATGCCTGCTTATGCTGTGTTTCTCAGCCGGCAGCGCAAAGACCATATTTTCTCCGAACAACGACGGTATTAACGACGTTGCTATATTTAAACTTCAAGTAAGCACTCCCAAGGAAGATATAAGTAAATGGACTTTTACGATAAAGGATAAAAGCAACAAGATATTAAGGATATTCAAAGGCGACGGGCAGCCTCCCGCCCGCCTTGAGTGGGACGGAAGAAACCTAAACAAGATACTGGTCCTTGACGGGGTGTATCATTATGTTTTCAGCGTTATTACAAATGCGGGTAACGAGGAAACCCTGGAACCCCAGGAAATAGTTATCGATCATACAAAACCCAAGGCTTCTGCTGATGTTGACTTTGATATCTTTTCGCCTAACGCGGACGGAGTAAAGGACGAAGCCACATTTACCCTAACCTCCCAGGATCTAAACGGAATAAACAGCTGGCTCCTGAACATCGCTGACAAGGATAATAACGTAGTAAAATCGTTTTCCGGGGTAGGAGACGTGAAACCGGCAATAATATGGGACGGCAAAGACGATTTTGGGCTGGACGTTAATGACGGAATGTATAATTTTTATTTAATTGCCCAGGATAATGCAGGAAACCGGGACCAGACACCAACAAAACAGCTGCAGCTAGTGCGCGAGGCGAAGGTATCTTCAATAAAAGCCAAACCAAAAGTATTCTCCCCGAATAATGACGGCATTAAAGACATAATCGATATAAGTATTTTCGCTGCTGACGTCAGCGCCGTGGAACACTGGAAATTAAACGTTCTAAACTCCCAAAGCAAGATCGTAAGAACTTTCAGCGGGAAAAAAGCCCCTCCCCAGAGAATCATCTGGGACGGCCTGGATGAAAAAGGAAAAACCTGCACGGACGGCACGTATAATCTGGTCCTGTCTGAAACAGACAGCGCGGGCAATACAGTCTCAACCCTGCCCGTGATAATTGATTTAGACAGCACCCCCCCTATATGCAGGGTTAATGCGGACAATAAAATATTTTCCCCTAACGGAGACAAAATATTCGACATAACAACTTTATCTTATAACGTTACTGACAGCCACCAGGTTATGTGGAAGCTTTCGATTATAAACGATACAGGAAAACAGATAAAGGCAATTGAAGGAAAATCCGATAATCCTAAAGACATTATCAAATGGAACGGTAAAGACGATGAAGAAAATAACGTTGCGGACGGTATTTTTAACTATCTGATTGAAGCAGAGGACGTGGCTGGAAATAAAACAAAAACAACCCCCGAGTCCATACAGGTGGACAGAACCGCTCCTATTATACATTCAAAAACTTCTTTGATGCTTTTCTCCCCCAACAGGGACGGAATCCTGGATGAAGTTGAGTTTTCTCTCGAAATATACGATGCAAGCCCTCTTAAGGAATGGAAGCTGGGCATTAAGAACGAATCAGGCAAAACAGTCAGGACGTTTAAAGGGATTGAGATAGAAAAGAAAGGAATTGTATGGGACGGCAAAGGGGACGACGGGGTGGTTCTCCCTGACGGTACTTACTTATGGTATGTATTTGCGGAAGACATGGTTGCAAACAGCATAACCAGCGAGACCCAGAAGGTTGTTATAGGAGCAACAAAACCTGTTATATCAGTGAAATCGGATTTGGAGATATTCTCTCCGAATTCGGACGGTTTTAAGGACGAAGTGAAGTTCACTTTTACCGCAAGCGCCTTTAATAAAATTAAAAGCTGGGCTTTGAGGATCGAAAAAAACAGGGTCGCCATGCGTACGTTTAACGGGCTGGGCAATCCCCCCTCATCAGTTACATGGCTGGGAGAAAATGACGATAAAAGGACTCTTGAAGACGGAAGGTACAGCTTTATTTTCGTTGTTGACGATGAAGCAGGCAATAAAGTGGAAACCGTAGCCCAGAATATAATAATAGACACAACAAAGCCCCAGCTGTCAATAAGCGTTTCGCCCGGCATATTTTCCCCGAACGGCGACGATTTCAAGGACAATGCAACTTTTGCTCTTGTGTATCAGGACGAAAGCCCTGCGGTCTCCTGGAAGGTAGGAATTTACGATGTTAAGGATAAATTGTGCAGAAGCTACTCAGGAAAGGACAATCCTCCCCTTAATGTGCTGTGGGACGGAAAAGACAACGAAAAACAATCTCTTAAGGACGGTGTTTACAACTACATTTTCATGGCAGAGGATATTGTAGGTAACAAAACTACTACCTTGAAAGAAAGGGTAAAGATTGACAACACCGCTCCTGAGGTAAAATTATCCGCATCTCCCACGCTTTTCTCCCCTAACGAAGACGGAGAAAAAGACACTGCAACGTTTACGCTTGAATATAACGACGCAAGCGATATTATGGACTGGAAACTTGAAGCGATAGGCCCGAACCCTGCAAGAAGAGTTTTCAAGGGAAGCGGAAGGCCATCTCAAAACATTATATGGTACGGAAAAAATGACAGGGGTGCCAGCCTTCTTGACGGAAAATACACGGCCAAACTGTACATCAGGGATGAAGTCGGAAACATGGGAGAAAGCAGCCCGGTTGAAATAGAAATAGATACATCAAAACCCATGGTAGCAGTGCTTACGGAAGAGAAACCCATTCAGATGCTGGCCCCGACATATTCCTTCGCGGAAACAAAAAGAGGCATGGTTATCTCTCTTGCAGCCGAGTTCCTTTTCGATACGGCAAAAGCCAGCATAAAAGATGAAGGAAAAGCCACGCTGCAGAAAGCTGCAAGCCTGATTAAGAGGTATCCTGACAGGACTGTAAGCATTGAAGGTCATACGGATAATGTGCCTATCAGCAACCAGGAGTTTCCCAACAATCAGATACTTTCAGAGAAAAGGGCAGAGTCAATAATGAACTTTATAATAAAAGATTCCGGAATCCCGCGCGAAAGGTTTGTTTTAAAGGGATACGGCGATACGAAACCCATAGCAACCAACGATACACCTGAAGGAAGAAAAAAGAATAGAAGGGTTGAGATAATACTTGTAAAATAAAATACCAAAAGCCACAAACGAATAAGGAGGCATTTTATGTCAGTAGACCTGCTTGAAGTAATCCGGAGAAGTTTTACAATGATAATACTTATCCTCTGCTCGGTAATTGCCGTCTGCTTTGCTATTGAGAGGTGGTGGTATTTTAGAAAGATACACATTGATGTGGAAAACTTTATGACTATCCTTAAAAAGCTTATAGAGGATAAAAATTACAAAGGTGTTCTGGATTTATGCAAATCCTCGGCCAGCCCTCTGGCGGCGCTTACAGAAGTGGCTATTCTAAACTATGAGAAACCAAAGGAACAATTAATAGAACTCATGAATGCAACCCGTCTGGACAAATCCCTGGAAATGGAACAATTCGTTACTGTACTGGGTACTATGGGTACAATCTGTCCTTTTATAGGGCTGTTCGGTACGGTTATAGGAATAATAAAGGCGTTTCATGACCTGGCGATTTCCGGCTCAGGCGGCCCGTCAGTTGTTGCTGCTGGAATATCCGAAGCACTGATAACCACAGCAGCAGGCCTTGCAATCGCTATTCCTTCGGTTGTTATCTACAACTTCTTTATGAAAAAGATCAAAGCCATATCCGCCATGATGGAAGCAAATCAGATGAGGATACTGGTATATTTGTATAAAGAATAAGGATTATTTATGCAGGATGACTCTATAAATAAAATTAATTTAACCTCGTTAGTCGACGTATCCCTTACGCTGGTTATTATATTTATGGTAGTCGCGCCTTTCATAGCGCAGACCGGGATTACCATAACCTCCTCCAGAATGGGAGAAAGCAAAGGCAAGGTTGCGCAGGATGAGAATGTGACCATAAATCTAAATGCTGTAGGAGAAATCAAGGTTAACGGAAAAAGTGTCTTGTGGGATGAGCTGCCGCAAGCCCTGAAAAATGCCATACCGAAAAGCAAAGACAAGATGGTGATGCTTCTTGCCTCGCCCACTAATCAGGTCAAGCAGATTGTAAACATTCTTGATATTGCGCGTCAGGAGGGAGCCAAGAGAGTGGCTCTCTTAAGAAAAAAATAGGAAATTTTTATGCCAGAATCTCATTTACAGAACAGGTTTACTGACTCCACAATAACGGAACTTGAGATAACACCTCTTGTTGCAATAGCGCTTGTCCTGGTAATGGTATTCATGATAACTGCTCCACTTTTTGTCGAACCTGAACTTAATGTTGAGATTCCAAAAGCATATACAGGAGAGGACGAGGAAAGAGAAAATATAACCATATCAATCACCAGTGACGGAGCGTGGGCAGTAAATGACTTAATACTAAGTTTTAACGAAGTATCATATGCTCTGCAACAGAAATTAAAAAAAAGCAGCGAGAAATACGTAATTATCAGGGCAGACCAGCAGGCACTCAATAAATGGCTTTTAGATGCAATGCAGATATGCAAACAAAGCGGGGCTAAAACAGTATCTATCGCGGTTAAACAGAAACAAAGAGGCTGATTATGTACGCAATTACTTATGATAAAAGAAATATAAGCGTATCAATGATCATTTCGATTATATTTCATTTACTATTATACGCATCATTCCTGCACTTAAAGGGGATACAGAACGAAAACATGATACTGCTTGAGGATATAGAATTTATAGAAATAGAGGCGGACGTGCCGATACATGACGTGCTTGAGATTCCTGCACAGGCCCCGCCGAAGAACGTCCTGGATTTTATAAAAATGGCGTTTCTCCCCCAGAAAGAAGAGGGCCTTAGGGAAATAGCAGAACCCGATATGGAGCAAAAAATAGATATTAATCAATCCCAGAAAATAGACCTGGATAAAAGGGTCGATTTAGAGTCAAGGCCCGAGATAAATCTTGACCAGAAAGACCGTTATACCCCGGAGACACAATTGTCCGAAATTGTACCTGATACGGAAACGCAAGGCAAAAGTGCGGGACAGCTTTCCTTGCAGTCTCCTGATGAACCGGAGATAGATATCTCCGAAGTAGGCAAGGTTGCCGTTCAGAGTCCCGATGCAGGTAAACCCATAAACCTGGCCAAAAAATCTCCTTCAGCATCTTTCAAGGACATAAAAAATATAGAGATAGAATCCCCTAAAAAAGTATCCGGGACATCACAATTAAAGGAATCATCAATTTCCTTGGGTAAAAAGGGCCCCGTAACAGGGAAATCTACCATGGGATACACAAAAAGAAGGAGTATAGGCTACAGCAAGGGAGTAACTCTTAAGAAATTAAAGAAAGCCGAAGTGCAGGATTTAAACGTAATTACGCCGGTTGCAAAGAAATCCTATACCACGTCTGAAGGGACGGTAAAAGAAGCAAAGGTCAGTAAAAAATCCGTTGAGATTGCTGGCCCTGTCAGCGAGAGAAAAATAGTCAAATCGTACCTTCCCGTTTATCCGGACTGGGCACGGGCAAAAAACATCGAAGCCAATGTTGTAATAAAGTTTTTTGTTACGCCCGAAGGCCTTATAAGAGACAAAGTATTCGTAGAACGCACTTCCGGTTACAGTAAGCTTGACCGGCTTGCCGTTGAGGCAATTAAAAAATGGGTATTCAATCCTATTGAAAAAAACAAGGGAGACCAATGGGGGTTCGTTACTTTTAAATACATTCTGCAGTAGATATATATCAGGAGTTTAAAATGAAAAAATTCAGTATTTTAATGTTTGTTTTCGCTCTTCTCATATGTTTTGACCTTCAATCAGGTGCGGACAGTGAGGGAGAGTTGCCGGATGTTATTATAAAGGGCAAGGAAGTACTGGAGCTGGAAAGCACCAAACCTCCGCTTAATATACCTATTGATCAGGACAAGGAATTAATGGATAGCCTGGTAACAGAAACCGAGATATTTACAAAAAAACCTACGGGATGGGAAAAGCAGACTTATGATTCACTTCCGGAAACCGTGAAAAGCCCTCAGGTAATCATACCCCGCTCGCACCATATTTACAGCGAAACAGTAAAAGTGTTTTCCCCCCTTAGCGATCTGGAATCCATATTTAAGGAACCAAATAAAAAAGAAGCAAAAAAGCTTGCCAGGTGGGAGTTTGTCATTGCAGACGATTCGGGAAATACGTTTCAGGAATACTCGGGGAGCGGACTGCCCCCGGAAAGCATTGTTTTTAACGGAAGGAACAGCAGCGGGGATATAATAGAAGTTGGCTATTCGTATTCAACTATTTTGCGGTATTACGACACAAAAAATCAACTTCATACAACTGTTGAAAATCCGTTTGTTATAATGGGTTTTGCCCATCAAAAGGATAACGGTTATACTATAAGCCTGAATTTAAAAAATCTGTATGACGAACGCCCTGAAGTTTTAAAAGAACAGGAGTTCAGCAATCTGGGACAAGAGCTTCTTCAGGAAGCATCCGATATCATTAAAAAGAAATATTTTGCGTTCCCTGTTAAGGTGGTTGTAAACAGCAAAGAGCAGGAAATCGCACAAATAACTTCAAAAGAAATAGCCTCTAAGCTGAAAAAAATGTTAATCCGTACGGATGAAACCGTACAGGAGGAAGGAAAGATAACCCCCAAATCAATAGAGACAGTAGATATCATTCTATTAAACAGGTAGAAGCGGGAGACAGACAGATGAAGATAAGCACTTTCAGAACCAATTATATAATAGAAGAAAAGTTCCAGTTCTGGTTTGTAATAATAATAATTCTTGCGGTTACCATTGAAGGCACGTTTTTCGGATGGGGCATGTACAAACTTGTAAACATAGCCTCGAACTGGCAGAAAACCACCATGGTTTTTGACTTTTTCGCCACGCTATTCGGTATCCTGTTTTTTATAATAGGGATAAACTTTATTATCGGCATATATCTGTCGCACAAAGTTGCAGGGCCCATAATTAAAATAGAAAAGGCATTGTATGACATCAGGGCCGGGAACTTTCATCATATCCAGATTAGAAGAGGAGACCTGTTAAAAGATTTTGTAAGAGAGTATAACGAGACAATCAGCGTTTTGGAAAAGCTTATTACCCGCGACAGGAAACTGGTTTCTATGGCGGTAAAAAAAATAAATGAATGCAACGATATGATAAGAGAAGACCATTCGGCAAAAACCATAGAGACACTTACAAAAAGGTTTATTGAGATCAAGAGTTATCTTCTGGCTGTGACTTCACATTTTGCAGCTACGGACAGCCACTTGAAAAAAGAGGACGAAAATGAAAAATAAGGGAAAAAAAGAAAAAGTCAAAAAAGCAGAGACGGCGGATGTCCAAAAAAAGAAAATACTGGTTATAGATGACGACGAATCGATACAGAAGCTCATGGCGACTTTTCTTGAAAGCCTGGGGTATGACTATGAACTAAAAGGTGACGGGGTTTCGGCAAGAAAATGGCTGGACAACAACATCCCGGATTTGATTCTGCTCGATATTATGCTGCCTGACATCCAGGGAATTGAATTTGCCCGCTGGATAAATTCGTTAGAAAACCTTAAACATATACCTATAATTCATGTAGCAGCATTTTTAGTGGATGATGTATCAAGAAAAGCATCTCTTCTCTCAGGCGCCAGATATCTTATTGCAAAGCCTATAGACTTTAATTTATTAGAAAAAAAGATAAAAGAATTCATTAAATAGGCGCGGTACCTGTTTTTCTTGTCTTTTTCGGCCTGCCCCTGACAGGCTCCTCAATTTTTATTCCAAATTTATCCTTTAACTTTTTTATGAAATCAGCGTCGCCGACGGGCCTGCCTGAAATTGTATTCCTCTCTATCTGTTCGACAAAGAAGTCATCTTCGTTTTCACTTATATAGCCTTTCCACTGCTGAGGGGTTAAATCAACATATTCAAAAAGTTTCAAAAACCGACTATTTTTATCGCTGATTTCATGGATGTGAACATTAGCACTGGACCATTCCCATTCCCACGGCCTTTTCGCCAAACCCGCTCTTACAGGATTTCTCTCTACATATCTTGACGCTGCCAATAGATGCTTCTTATCAAGCATACATGAATAAAAACGCCCCTGCCACAAATGCCCCATTGTCTTATTTTTATTGTTTACATACTGGGAGTATCTCATATGTGCCATGTTAAATGTCTTTGAAAGAGAGTCTTTTTTTTGCGGTATTGCTGTGAAGTGAACATGATTATTCATCAAACAAAAGGCGAGTATTTGTAAGTGGTATTTTAAACTGTATTCGATTATCCAGGCAAGGTACTGATGCCTGTCCTGGTCAGTTTTAAAAATATCCTGCCCGTAGTTCCCCCTCTGCATTATGTGATAAGGATACCCTTCAACTGTTACTCTTGCTGTTCTAGGCATATTTAAATAATATCATTTCACCCCAGTCTTAGTCAATATTTTAAAATTCACATCAATATCTATATATTTACCGATACCAGTAATCCAAATTATCCATTAAATACTTATGTATACTTTTTGCAATAACACGATGCCCCTCTGCAGAAGGATGGACAAAGTCTTCGGGATATTCTTTTGTCCGCCAAACAGTGTCATCCCTGTTAGTGAAGGCATTATGTAAATCCAGATATTCTATATTATTCTTTTCCAGCGCTTTTAAAATACGATTATATTGCAATTGCTCATGTTTACTGTAATCATTTTTGAAATAAGGGATTAATATCGCCAAAAAACTGATATCCTCCTGCTTAATTTTATTTACAAACATATCAAAAGCCCACTCTGAGATATCTTCATTACTGCATACGTCTTCTGATTTATCATTTTTGTAAATAAACTCATCAATAGCAATAATTATAAATCTATAAGCATATGAATTTAAAAGTAAAGTTCTATTTATGGGAAAGCGCAATCTGCAGAATTTGCCGGAAAGTGCAATAAATTCTTTCTTATTTTCAGAAAAAACTATCGGGGATTCAACAAAATCATTTAAACATAATCCAATTATTACCATGTCCGGGTCATACTTCATGGCCTTTTCCAGGAGATAGTAATAATAGTTTTTCATATCATAACATCCAACCCCGCAATTCCATACTTCTATTATTTTATCCAATTTAGATTTATTCAAGATATCTTCCAAAGCATCAACATAAATTCCAGCCTCAGTTAATGAATCGCCTAACACTAAAATGCGGTATATATTGCCGAATTTTTCAAGTAAATACTCTTTATCAACATTGCCAAAAGAATTATAATGCACTACTTTGCATTCAGGATCATGCTCCCATCCCAGTAAAGGATTTTCTGACATTTTAAATCTTTTTATAGCGTATTCTCCGAAATTATATACAGAAGAGTACCGCTGCAATTCAAGAACTTTTCTATATCTTAATACTAACTCCAATAATGCTATGGAAATACTAAAACTGAGAATAATACTTCCCAGTATCAGCATAGTCCTCTTTATAAGTTTCATTTTATTCTGGATGTAGGTGAAATTTTCCAAGATATGTCAGAAAAATGATATTATTTATAGTAAACGCGGAAATAAATGCCGGGATTAAGCCCGAAACGCGGACTGATTTTAGCTTGATCCGGAACGCTCGTAGCTTCCATTTGAACGCCTATGTAAAAATCACCCTGTAAAGAATACGATATATTCGGGTACTTGCTTGAAAAAAAGTGTTCAACTCCGAATGGAAAACGAATATAAAAATGCGCGTCTGCATCTGTAGGGTCGGTGTCATCGTCAGTTTCATACATAAAAATATTCGCTGACAAATCAACGCCAAATCCCCTTACAACAAACAAGTTATTTCCAACCTCGTAACGCGAAAGAAAATCATATTGTAATTTTGATAAAACAGGCCCTCCACCTTCAGTGCTATCATTTAATCCGATAATCCGAATTGTGCTCCAAAACATCCAAAAACGAATTCTCTTCCCCTCGTATCATCTTTCCATTTACGAAACGATACTTCGGGATTTTCAAACTTCATAACTTTTACTCCTATAGATTTATGATTGTCAAACACGGCAAAATCCGTAGCAAAAACAGCTGTTGAAAAAACAAAAATAGCAATACTGCAAACCATGAAAAACCTTCTCATCGGAACCTCCTCATTTTTTTAATTTATATAATGATATAAAAATAGAATTAATTTTTCAAATTCCGTCAAAGCGTGCACTATTTTGCAGCTACCAGGCTGTTGATATACTCCAGCTCTTTTTCATCAAACCAGATTAACTTGCAGTTGTGGCATTTATCAAGTACTATAAAGGTTATATAAGAATGAAAATATTTTGACATCAATTTACCGCATTTCGGGCATTTGGAAGACGGGAAACTGTCCAGTTCATACACTGTCTTTGCCTGTTTTTTATATGTTAAAGCTTTTTTCTTAAGTGCTTCAACCTCATTAATAATCTCTTTGTATAAGGGTTCATAATGGCGTGCAAGAATCTTAATAAAATTCTTTTCCTTTACAAGGTGCCCTTTGCAATGCATGCAAAAATATACGCTTGTTCCCTCAAATGTCCTTTTAATAAGCATCTGATTACACCTGGGGCAGCTTAACATTTCGTTATATTGCTCCTGCTTGGGTTTAGCGATAATGCTTTCCAGTTCAGGTTCGTCTTTCAGCCTTTTGAGGTCTCTTGTTCCGTCTTTGCATATCCAGGATAACGGCATTATTCCTGATACTGCGCTTAACTGCTGGCAGGTAAAAGGCCCCAGCCATTTGCCGTCATTAACAGTCCACCATAACTGCCTGGACTCAACAACCTTATATTCCGGCTTATGTAATTCCTGCTGCAGTAAATAAATATCCTCTTTTGCGAGACTTAAAAGAGTCCTAAGCCTTTCTCTTATGGGCGGATGTGTGGAAAACATGTCCGCAAACCAGTTTTCCTCATCATCAAGCGCAATAACATGCGGATTCATTATAAACAGCGCAGCAAAACCTTTTGCTACAAAATCTTCTCCGCGCCATTTTTTCGATATTTTATAAAGCGCTTCGGCTAACCCGAGCGGATTGCGTGTTAATTTCACTGACGTTGCATCGGCCAGAATTTCTCTCTGTCGTGAAATAAAAATGGACGCAACCCTGCTTATCGCCACAGAAACAGAGCATATAATTCTGATTATCAGGAAATACAGGTAAAAAGACGAGCTTCTTTTAAAACGTATCTTTGTAAACACCGCCCCCACCCTGTTGCTTTTCAAAGTTTCGGATATCTGCTCGAATATCCCAAACAGTGAGCATATAAGGGTTGCAAGCAGCGAGTCACCGTGAAGGATATGGGAAAACTCGTGTGCGACAACGGATTCCAGCTGGGAACGGTTTAACCTTGCAAGCAGGCCTTCGGTGATTACGACAAAGTTAAAGTTTTTGCCGTTACTCATACTGAAGGCATTGGTTGATGTGGTTGATATAATTCCGGGCCGAACGTTATATATACCTGTTGCCTGGCTGAGCTCGGTAACTATGTTTGAAAATCTTTTATGATATTCATCATTGGGATTCGCCGCTTCGATATTAAAAAGCTGCAGCAGTTGCGGTATAACAGTATTTATGGTGTGCTGATAATGGAAGTATGTCATGAAAAAAGAAACAATTAAAATAAAGGATATCTTCCCCAAAAGGCTCGGATTAATGGATATTTTCAAAAGATACGGCAGGAAAAAGAGAGTGAACTCTGTTATCAGGTAAAAAGTCAAGAAATATAGCAAAAAAAGAAAGACCAAAAGAAGTGTGGTCTTTTTTTTGGATGCTTCCTGAATTTCTATGTATGTTTCTGCTGGAAGGCTATAGAACATTAAAATTTAACTTTTGGCGCTTCCCTTTCCGCACCCCGGATTTCAAAATATTCCTTTACCGGGAAGTTGAAAAACGAAGCAACAATATTTGAAGGGAACTGCTGCTTTAAATATGTGTAGTTGGCAACAACATCATTATAGTGGGCGCGGGAATATGAAATCTTATTCTCGGTTGATGTAAGCTCTTCCTGGAGCCTCAACATGTTCTCGTTTGCTTTTAAATCAGGATAGTTTTCGACAACCGCAAATAACTGCCTCAATAATCCAGATATCTCGCCTTCTGCTTTTCCTGCCTCGGCAGGAGTTTTAGCAGCTATGCCTCTGTTGCGCGCCTCCATTACCTTGGTTAAGGTATCCTGTTCATGCTTCATATAACCTTTTGCCGTCTCAACCAGGTTGGGTATTAAATCATAGCGCCTTTTAAGCTGAACGTCTATCTGTTTCCATGAATTTTCAGCCGCAATCCTGTATTTAGTCAGTTTATTATAAACCAGAATCACAAAAACAACAAATGCAATTACCAATAAAGGGAAAATATAAGCCATTTATTTATCCTCCAAAAATATTATTAATAAAGCGTACATAAAATTATTTCAAAATGGGAATCTTAAATGTGTTTACTTTTTAGACAGTTTTTGGGACAGATATTCACATGCTGATTTTATTTCTTTTGAGTTGTTTGCCTCTGCTTCTTCTGATTTCAGTATTTTGCCTGTTTTAACCTCGATAAGGTTTGCTGTTATAAAATATGTTTTCCCCAACTTGGATATGTTTCCAACTACTATCTGATCGACATTAAGAATCTTGCCCATTTTAACACCGCAATCTGGCTCCGAACACCCTTTCTTCTTATACTTGGCTTTTTGCAGCGATGTGTCCATGCTGCTTCTTTCTACTACTTTACAACTTTTATTTTTAATAAAATTTGACCGTATAAAATCAGAAGCAATGGAAGACTCAGCAGCAGAAACATTTTTGCCCGAAAAATCAGCCACAGCCAGTTTCACCATCTCTTTATCGCCAGACCAAAAAGGGATTCGAAAGGGCGTGATTTCCATCTTCTCTTTTTTTTCTACTTCTACCGGAAAGGAATCCATTTCAGGATGGTAGTCCATATAAGGTTCCAGGCCTTTTTTATTTGCCTCTATCTCAAGCTTGGTAGGCTCTTTTGCCTGCAACAATGAATCGCCTGCTAGAAAAGAAAATAAAAATACTATTCCCAATGAACAGACAAACGGCTTCATCTTTCCTCCACTACAGATATAGGTCACATCTGTTTAAGCAATAGGGACGCCCCCGATTAACACATAAATTTTATCTCTTTAAAAACAGCAAGTCAACAACTTTATATAATGCTTTATCTCTCAAACCAATTTAGTTCATATTCAATTTCCCATATATTATCACTAATACGCTTCTTGCTTTTTTGGTTCATAATAAGATTTTTAGCGCCTGCCAGAGCAACAGCCTTTCTTGAAAATCCCAAACAAGCTGGGTTAAGCCAGTCCATAAAAATCTCCGGTAATATGAATTTAACAATAGCATGTGATTTTTCTGCAACGGGCACTGTCACCTCTCCCCCTGTAAAAAATCTTTCCCACAACTTTGGGTAATTGCTTATAACAAATGAAGGGTGTGAGAATTTAAAAAATATTTTAAATATAAGATTTAAGCTCCTGTCCGCAATATATTCATACATTTTGGATATTTCCAAATCCTTATTTACATTCAACTCATCTGATAAAGCATAATACATAGACTTAAACGCACTAAACGGATATTTATTTACTACTACTATCATGCCTCTCCAGATGTCAGCATCAGCTTCAGAGAGTTTGCCAATCATTTTTTGCCAGAACTTTTCCCCGTATTCTTTTTTTATATACTCTCTTGCATAGAAAAAATTAGGCCCTTTTGCCATAATTTCAACGGGATTATCCATTAGTTATCCTTTTTCTCTACAGTAATTATTTAATTCTTATTTCATCCAGGTTCCCGGATACGTTTACTGACATAGTATCAGCTTCAGAAAAACTTATTTCAATATCCTGCTCCGTGAGCCCAAAAATATCATTAACTATTTTATCATCCCCTTTAATGTCGAATGAAAACGAAAATCGTTCAATATCAATAAAATCCTGCAGTCCGCCTAATATAGTTATAGATGAATTTCCCCGTTTCAGCAATCCTTTTTCAATTACTAACCTCTGGTTCGGAGCGTCAATAGAACATTCCAAAGATATATCGAACTCTTTTTTATCTTTTTCCAGGCTAAACGATAACTCAAGTTTAAACGGAAGTGAAAAAGATACGTTTCTTGCCGACAAATCTATATTTTTAAGTGTTAATTTTTCGCTTTTAAATAATCCCTTTAAATCCAGCTCTCCGTTTGTCATTTTGAAATCAGAAATCGAAAACATTTGTGAAATAAAATACATTTTTGATACATTTTTCGGGACTTTTGACATCCTCCGGCTAAAACTCTTTAAAAGCATGGATTCTTTAAACTTTTTAAATGTGCCCTCCTCAATATCCCTGATATTAAAAGATTCAATACAAATCTCGTTTAATTTTACTCTGCTTTGCAGGAAAGGGAACATATCCCCTTTAATAACAGCCCTTTTGGCTGTAAAAAATGGTTTTGCTTTTTCTTTTGTGGATTTATTTTTATCAAGGTAATCAGAATACTTGTATAATTGAAAATCCTTTAACTCAAAACCTGAAATAAAACTAAAAGAGACTTTATCTGCCACTAATTCGCAGTTCAGCCCCCCCCTGACAAAATCGGCAAAAATCTTTTTTAATCTCTGCTGCGTGAATAGAAGCTTAAAAGAAACGAAAAATACTGCAAATATTAGAAATACAAGCCCGGAAAAAATTAATAGTATTCGAACCAATTTTTTCAACATTAAATTTAATTGATCTAAAAAATATTTTTATTTTTTATTGAGTACTTTTGAGAATTATTATATCTACCCTGCGGTTTTTTGCCCTGCCTTCGCTGGTACTGTTGGCAGCGATGGGCTTTTCTTCCCCCCATCCTTTAACCTTCAGACGTGCAGGCGCAACACCGTGTTTTACAAGATAGCTGTAAACACCCCATGCTCGTTTACTTGAAATTGTGCGGTTGTTGGATTTACTTCCTATGGAATCGGTATGCCCTTCTATCAAAACGTTGTTTTTGGGATATGAATTTAAAAGGTTCACAACTTCATTTAAAGCTTTATAAGCTTTTTCCTGAACCTCGTATTTCCCCCGTTCATAAAGAATATTGCTTGAAAGGTTTATTACCAGCCCCCTGTCGTCTTCGGCTACTTTTACTTCCTTTATTATTTCTTTGATTTTAACGGGAACCTGAACTTTAAGCTGGGACTCAACAACTTCTTTATTTCCCGCAACATCCCATACCTGAAGCTGGACCTTATACTCTCCTTCAGGTACAACTGCTCCATAATAATCATCCTTACCGTCCCATACAATTTCAACAGGCTCGCTGGATGTAGAAACGAACACCCTTACATTTTTATTTTGGCTATTAATAATGCTTAACTTCCATTGGTCTATCCCGTAAATGTCGCTTACGGAAACATAAAAGGTTGTGCTGTCCTGGAAACCGTCATCGTTGGGTGAAAAAGTTTCGGTTGAAATAACCAGTGATACAGAAGGAACTGTAAGATCAGCTGTTATCTCTCCTGTGCCAGACTCGGCCCGTTTTCTGGAATCCCCCTCAACTACAAACTGGTAATGATATTTACCTTCAACAACCTGACCGTCATCCTCGGTTTGGCCTTCCCATGTCAGTATTTTTGGCAAAAGGTCTTTTCCTGACAACTCCTTAATTATAATGTTATCCAAACTTTTAATCTGCAGTTTCCAGTCAGAAACATTTTTGATCTCTGTAACCTGAGGAATAAAGAACACGCTGTCTTTTGCTCCGTCTCCATTCGGCGAAAAAATAACAGGTTCAGCCTTTATCTTTGTGGATATTACACGCATCTTTGTTTTCCAGCCAAACACCCTCCAGTTAAGGGTTATCCTGTGCGCATTCCCCAGCGCGGCCATGGGCTGGTATGAATAGTCTATCGCACAGCTTTGTACTCTTATGCTTAATCCCGCACTCCACGGAGAAAGATTATCCATGCTGCTTCTTTGTTTATCATCTGGGATGTACTTATATCCAATGCGAAGCCCAAGAGTCCTTCCTCCCCAGTGCTCTATTCCTGCTGCGTAGTAGACAGGGCTGTCCTTCGGCTGGGCAACTTCGATAGAGAATAATATATCTGAATAATGCTGGGGAAGATCTGACTTGTAAGCTATCCCTGTTTTAAACTCCTGCGGAAGATCGTCCTTGCCGATCTTGCCAAAAAGGTTTTTCCCGGATAAGCCAAAGGAAAAGCTCTCTTCAAACGTCCGATACAACAGCCCGACGTCTCCCGTAAGAGCTGATTCGTCACTGCTGTCTAAATGGCTTTTTATGTACTTTAAATTTACTCCTGCTGACAGGGTCTCTCTTAAACGCCTCGAGAACAATACGTTTGCGGCTCCGTCATAATAGTTTAAGCTTCCAAAGCTTGCGCCGTTTACGAATTTCTCTATTTTTGAACCGGAAAGGTATTGCAAACCCAGGGCATATATCCCCTGCTTGGTCGGATGTGAATATGCAAGATAACTGTAATAAAGATCTCCCGGCCAGAGAATGTAGGTTGTCTGCAGTTCAGGAGAAACCATAAATCCAAGGCCCGCGGGATTCCAAAACATCCCGCTTGTTTCATCGCTTACTGCAACAAAAGCGCCTGCCATACCGCACGGGCGTGCTGCCGGACCTATTTTTAGAAAATCCGCCCCGGTTGTACCTGCAGCAAAAATTTCAACAGGCAAGACCAGCAAACAAAAGAATATAAATATTTTTCTCATTATTTAATCACAATGACTTTTTCCGTAACGCCTTTTTTCTCACCCACATCCATAAGGTTTACCAGGTATATGCCGCGTGCGACGATTTTTCCGTCATCGTTTCTTCCGTCCCACTCAACGGAGTACCAGGCATTTTGTAGCATTGTCTGTTCAGCCCAGGTTTTTACAAGCTCTCCGGATAAAGTGAAGATTCGAACCTGAACCGTCCTGTCCCTGTTTCGCGTAGTGAACCTGAATTTAGTGGTTTGTCCAATCGAAGGATTGAATGGATTATTCCAGTCAACCGCGAGGCTTAAATTGCCCGAAGGCATATTTACTTCCGAAGAAACTGATGAAAACACAAGATTGACTTTTGTGGATTGGGTACCTTCACCGTATATCGTAACCTGCCAATAATATGTTCTGTCCGGCTGGAGTTGAGCAGCGCCCCCATCAGTATTATACGCCACACGTGTCACTCCGTTAATAGTATTGGCCAGTGTGGTTGAACCCACATGGTTCCAGATCTCACCCGAATTTGAAAATATACTGTCATCGCTTACAGTTATGGTAAATGAGCTGACAAGCCCTGCGTACTCCCATGAAAAAACAGGGCTTCTTCCGGTTACAACCACCTCTGCCGGATTTTTAACCCCATCTATCAAAGGATTGCCTTCAAAGGATACCTGGGCAAAAACAGGATATTTTACTATAAACAATAATGCTAATAAGTATTTATACTTTTTCATATTATTATATACAAATATTATATACAACGAGCTAAAAAAAATCAAGATTTTTAGGTTTTTGGGGTTCCTATTCAGGCAGGACTAAACTGCAAGTAAATCGAAGTTTATTGGATTTTTGCTTTTTTAATATCTTTCTTTACTTTTTCCTGGCAACTTATGACTTCTTCCTTAACTTTCATGATTTGCTTCTTTATTTCCTGCGGCAATTTATCCATTTCTAAAATACTTTTTAAAACAGATAAGACTTTTGCAGAGCTGATATCAAGCTCCTTAGCCACTCCCGAGCCTGCTTGATACAACATTGTTGCAGAATCCAATTGTTTCTTAATCTGCTCCAGTTCCATGTTAGTACTTTCCAGTTCGGAAATTTTTATTTCCAGTTGTTCAAATAATTTCGTATTGGCAATTGACTGGGCCATCTGAGAAACAAAAATAGAAAGGCTGTGTTTATCGGTCTGATTAAAATTTTCAAACTCTTTCTTACGTGATACCAGAAGTGTCCCAAATTTTCTGTTTGGCAGCGTTATGGGATAAACCGCTAAATACTTCATATCAGGATTTATTTTCAATCCCGGGAATAAGGTGCTTTTTTCCTGGTTTAAATCAATAACTAAAGAAGATTTTTGCAGTTTACCCGAAGAGTATAAACGGTTAGCCATGGAAATGTATAAATCTTTTAAGGAATAATTTGTAAGAGAGAAAGTGGCTGCGGCCAAATAGGGCTGGTTTTCATGGTCAAAAAGCAAAAGAACAATATCGCTTACTTTAACCGCGTCCTTTAATAGTTTTATCATCAAAGGCAAAAGTTCCTCAAGCCTGAGCTTTGAAAAAACCGCTTGACTGCTTTGATAAATAGCAATTAATGTTCTCAACTCGCTTTTCTCAAGCGCTTTTTCAATTAAAGTAAAAAGCTCCTGTGTATTAAACGGCTTCTGGATGAATCCATAGGCACCGTCCCTCATTGACTGAAGGGCATTTTCCACCGTAGCATATCCGGTAATCATTATCACTTCGGTTTCAGGCGATACTTTTTTGATAATCTTCAAAGCCTGCAGGCCATTTAACTTCGGCATCATTATATCGCAAATTATTACGTCATATTTCATCTCTTTGGCTTTCCCGACACCTTCTTCGCCGTCATCGGCAACATTTACCACGTAACCCAATTGTGACAATTCGTAACTCAAAAAGTTGCGGATACCTTTTTCATCTTCTATTATGAGTATTTTTGCTTTACCTTTTTCGTCAATTTTCATCTTCGTTTCCTTTAGTTCACTTTATTGTTAACTGCTTTGTTAATGACATTCAGCAGATCATCCAATTCAAAAGGTTTATAAAGACAATCAAAAGCACCTTTTTGTTTTGCCTGACTCTCAAAAACATAATAAGGATCGGAACTGCTGCTGAATATAATTACCGTCTGTTTAGGCCGTATTTTCTTTATGGATTCCAGAGCTTCCGTACCTTTCATGTTGGGCATGTGTACATCTAAAAAAATTATGTCGAATTCCTCGTTTGCTACAATCTCAACAGCTTCCAAACCATCTTTTGCAGTACGAATAATATAACCCATGGATTCTAAAAGATATGTTATCAAGTCTCTTACGCCGGCTTCATCATCAACAACCAGAATTTTTAATTTCTTCCCCTTCACACTCACCTCTTTTAACTATTAACGGGTAGTATTATTCTAAAAACACTTCCCTTATCAACTTCAGATTCTACTTCTATTTTTCCTCCGTGTTTCTGTACTATCTCATAACTAATACCCAAGCCAAGCCCTGTCCCCTGCCCTACCTCTTTTGTAGTAAAAAACGGCTCAAAGATACGTTCTCTTATATCAAGCGGAATGCCATGCCCCGTATCCGTGACTTCTATTCTAACTCCCTCTGAAGCATCTTTTCCCTCAACAACGGCTTTAATAGTCAAATCCCCACCGTTTTGCATCGCATCAATGGCATTATTACAAAGATTTACTATTACCTGCTGAATTTGGTTTTTATTTGCCGTTATTACCGGCAACTTATCTGCTACATCTCTTTTTAAATTAATATTTTTTACACGGCACTTTGACTCAATCAGTGTTAGTGTTTCGTCTATTAACAGCTTTATATCTACTGGCTCTCTTCCGGTTTTTGAAACACGGGAAAATGTCAATAAATCGCCTACAAGCTTCTTACATCTTACTGCTTCCCGTTCAATGGATTTAAGAGGTATATAAAAGGGATCTTTCTCATTGTTGACTCTTCTTGCAACAGTCTGAGCGAAACCTAAAATAACACTCATTGGATTATTTATTTCATGCGCCACGCCGCCAGCCAGCTGCCCGACAGCTGCCATTTTTTCTGACTGCAACAGCTGTTTCTTTAACTTCATAACTTCCCTCATATCGCGAGCAATACCTACGATGCTTATAATGTTTGCATTTTCATCACTCATTACCGAACCCGTAAAACTAACAGGGATATAAGTACCGCTTTTTGCTTTGTAATTCATTTCATAATTATCAACCGATCCCTTTTTTAACAACTCTTCCCATTGCAGACCGCTAAACAATTTGGCATCTTCATTACTGACAATTGTTATTACAGATTTCCCAATTAACTCATCTTCTTTATAGCCTAATAATTCCAAAAGAGCATTATTTACTGTTCTTATTGTAGTATCCGGATTTATAACTATCAAAGTATCAATCATAGAATTAATGATATTATCCACATAATCCCTTGAAACAGTAACGCCTTTTAAATCTTCAGTCATTTTATTGAACGAAGCCCCTAATCTTCCGATTTCATCATCGCTTTTTACGGATACTTTATAGTTCAAATCTCCTTTTGCAATTCTTTCGGTCCCTTTTACAAGGAAGTTAATAGGGTCACTTAAAACAAATTTCAGCAAAATTGAGCTAGCCATAGACGTTAAAATTATGGTAATTATCACGAAAATTACAACTGCCCTGGTTACATCATTTATTTTATGATTTAGCTCCAGAAGAGACACGGTTAAAAATATCTTCCCTATTTCTTCCTCAACTTTTTTTTCCTCTCCGAAAATTAATTCATCGTCTCCTTTTCCTTTTGCTCTTTTCAGTGTTTTGATGCTTGCATTAAACACTTTGACAAGCTCATTCTTTAAAGATCCTGCCTGGTAAAGCAAATTTCCTTCCTTGTCCTCCAAACGGCAATATATTACATCTTTCTGGTTCATTATATTATCCACAATCCTGGCAACGGCTTCCCTGTCTCCTATTAGCACCGGATATTCGCTGCTTATGCTAAGGCTGTTTAAAAGAACAGATATACGCTCATCCAGTTCTATGCTTAATGCCTGGGATTCATGCTTAATAAAATACCAGCCAATAACCAATCCAAAAATTATTATTACGGTCATTGTTAACAAATTTATTTTTGTAACGATACTCAATTTCACTTAAATCCTCCCCCAATGGATAAGATAATCCATTGCGGTTTTATAAAACAGGCGTTACTCTCCATATACCTCGCTTGCTTCATCTATTATGTCTTTGGAAAACTCTATACCCAGCCTTTTGGCAACCAGAAGATTCAAGGAATAGGATATTTTTCTTGGCCTTAATGCTTTTTTATTTTGCAGTTGTTCCCCTTTATGGCTTTTTAATGCAATCTCTCCTGCTTGTAGCCCCAAATCATAATAGTCGCATTCCATGGATATTAAAGCTCCGGCTTTCGTAAAGTATGAAGACAGGCCGAGAACCGGGACATTTTCTCTTAAACTCTGGAGCAGCAAATATTTTATAGATTGTGCAAAAAATAATTTAGTATCAAAAATTGCAAAAAAACAATTGATTTTCGGATTTATTTCTTTTAAGGCTTCCGGAAAATCCTTGTCTGAAGCAATTTTTTTCGATATCAGATCAATCTTTCTTTTCGTGCATGCCTTCGATAATTCTTCATATATGTCACCTGAATTTTCCGAATAGAAACACCCTATTTTATCCACATTAGGCATTATTTTTTTAAGTTTCGCCACTTTGATTTCTTCCGGTATGCTTATGGACACACCCATAACATTTTCACCAAATTCAGATGGATTCTTTGAAAATATTAATGAATATATAATAGGAATATTTTTTATTTTGCTGCTTAGATAACGCAAGGGTTTCACGCCCAAAACAAACAATATATCCGGATTCTCATTTCTAATATCTTGCAAAAGCAGCTCCTGCCTTTTTTCATTAAATATATGTTTATTAAATGACAACTCTATGTTTTTAGAAATTATATAGTCCCTAAACCCGTTGATTACAACATTATAGATTTCTTTTTCTTCAAGATAAACAACTGAAATAACAAGTTTATTTGAACAATAGCTAAAAGTGATAAATATCAACATAAATGAAATGCAAATTGATATTAAAATAAAAAGGTTCTTATTATTTAAAATTGTATTTCTAATTTTCATGGCTAAAAAATATCCTTGACAAAGCTAATTTCGCAAGACTTCACTGGCCTCTTTAAGCACATCTGCGGAAAACTCTATATTCATTTTTTTTGCAGAATCGGTATTCAAGAAATATAATAATTTTCTCGGCATTGACAGTTCTAAAACACTTGGGCTCTTCCCCTTTAATATATCTAAAACCTTCATCCCTGTCTGTATTCCTATATCACTATAATCATAATCATACGCCATTACTGCTCCGGCTCTTGTATAAAATGATGAAAGCCCCACAAGCGGAATGTTATTTTTTAAAGTTGCCAATAATAAGTATTTTGTTGTTTGCACATTATATAATTTTGTATCAAAAACTATCATAAAACAATCAATCTTTGGCTCTATTTCAGCATATGCCCCTGATATTTCATTACTCGAGATAATTTCTTTTGCAATAAATCCCAAATTTAACGCTTTGCAGGATTTTAGAATATTTGCATATTCCTTTGATGAAGATGTAGAATATAAACTGCCGATATTTTTTACCGATGGGAAAACTTTTTTTATTATTTTAATCCTTAATTCGGCAGGCATATCCAAGACCACCCCGGTTGAATTCGGATTCTTTTCAACAATATCCTGCAGAAAAGTCATGGTATAAATTACAGGTATGTTATTTATATTTTTATTTACAAAATTAATTGCCACATGCCCGAAAGCAATGATTACATCGGGATTATTTTTTTCTATGTCATCAAGGATATCCTTTTTCCTATCATCACTATATATTTGCTGAGAATAAGATGCAGATATGCCGTTTCCTTTAAGAAAGCCCTCTAAACCAGACAGAACCTCATTATAGATGCCTTTCTGAGAAGATAAAACTATTGATATATTTTTATCAGCAGAAAAACAATTGCTTGCTAAAAATGTAATTAAAAATAAACTGGCAAATATATCCTTAAACATATTTTAGTTCCTCCTGTTCTGAAATTTTCCTATACCCTCTCTTTTTTTTCCTCTTTATGAGATTCTTCCGTTTTTGAACCATGGCATGGTAAATCAATAAAAAAAGTACTTCCTTTGCCTACCTCGCTTTGGACATATATATCGCCGCCATGTTCCTTAATTATACCGTACGAAATGCTTAGACCGAGACCCGTGCCTTTATTAACATCCTTTGTGGTAAAAAATGGATCAAATACTCTTTTTATAATATCTTCAGGAATACCAGTACCGTTATCCGCAAAGCTTACCTGCAATCTATTGCCTATCTTCCTGGTTTTTATAATCAATTTTGGTTCTTTGACATCTTTAGATGCATGAAATGCATTATTTATAATGTTTAAAAATACCTGTTGTATCTGAAATGGATCTGCTTCAACAGTTTTCTCGGAACTTCCAAATGCCCTTTCTATAATCAAACCGGAGGTTTTCAAATCATACTCCACCAGCTCTAATGATTTTTCAATAATACTTTCAATATCAACCAGTGCTTTCTGTGTTTCATGTTTCCTGGAGAACTGCAGCAAATTAAGAATAATCCTTCTGCATCTCTCGGCTTGTTCCTTAATTGTTTCCAAATCCATCTTTTTTTCATCAGGGATGCCCTGTTCCTCCAGCATAAGCTGCACCAAACCAATAACAACGGTCAGGGGATTATTCAATTCATGGGCCACGCCCGAGGCAAGCTCTCCGATAGCAGCCAATTTTTCTGCTTGAACCAACTCTGTCTGCATTTCGGATAATTTGGAATATGCGTCATTCAGCGCTTCAATTTTATTTTCAAGTTGCTTGTATAATTGGGCATTTTCAATTGCCTGTGAGATCTGGGAGGCAAAAATATTAGCATAACGCTGGTCAGCATTGTTAAATATCATATCGCTTCCTGTACGTGAAGCACACAATACCCCTATTACGTTCTTTTTCGATATTAAAGGCAATATAATCGAAGACTTTATTTCATCCCTGCCTTTTATATCTGAAAAACGGGAATCGTTAACTAAAGGCCCTGATATTATACAAGGCTCTTTCCACTCAACAACTTTACCCGCTACTCTTTCACCTATTTCCAAACGGACTCCTTTCTTAACTTCATCATTTAGCCCGTGAGAGGCGGCAATGTATAATTTTTTGTCTTCACCAAAAAGCATGATTGAAACATCATCAGCCTTTAAAAGCTTTATTGATAACTGAATTAGATTGGGCAAAAGGTCGTCTAATTTTACTGCTGAAAATATTGCCTTGCTGGTTTCATATAAAGCGATTAGTGATTTCAGTTCTGCTTTTTCCAGTGCTTTTTCGATTAATAACAATATTTCATCTATGTTAAAAGGTTTTTGAATAAAATCATATGCCCCGATTTTCATTGACTGGACAGCTGTTTCTATGGTCCCGTAACCTGTTGCCATTATAACCTCAATGTCGGGATTAATCTTCTTGGCTTCTTCCAGCATTCTTATTCCGTCCATCTTTGGCATTTTAACATCACTTATTACCAGCTGAATATTATTTTGTTTTAACATCTCCAGTCCTTCATCTCCATCCTTTGCGCTCAGCACAGTATAACCTTGAGAACCAAGCTCATAGTTTAATAGGTCCCTGATGCCTTTTTCATCATCAATAATAAGTATTTTTAAGTCTTCTCTGTTGATTTTATTCATTTTTTGTCCACTCCACTTTTTGTTATTATATCACTTTATATAACACTTTACAAAAGCAACTTTATTGATTTTTCAAAGGCTTTATTTCACCGGAAAAATTAACTGAAAAAATCGAACCTTTGCCCAAGGCACTTTTAACTCTTACATTTCCCCCTGATAAATCAAGCAGTTTTTTAACTATAGAAAGCCCAAGCCCTATACCTCCGTGTTTCCTTGTGGTTGATGAATCTACCTGCTGAAACTCTTCAAAAATCATGTTAAAGTTTTCGGGTTTAATGCCGATCCCTGTGTCTTTGACTTCTATTAACACCTTGGATGGTGCGTTTTCCTGTTTTATCAGTTTAGATGAAACAGTAACCCCTCCTTTATCCGTGAACTTGATTGCATTGCCTATTAAGTTGACGAAAATTTGTTTAAAAAAGTTTTTATCCGCTTTTAATATTATATTTTCATCTGTTTCCAGTTTTAGATATAAATTTTTTTCTTCTGCCAAAATATTCATCATATCCATAATTTCTTTCAATAATTTATTCACGTTGATATTTTCTATATTAATTTTTATTTTACCGCTTGAAATCTTCGAAACATCCAGAATATTATTAATAAGGTTCATAAGGCCGCTGGCATTTGCATGAATCCTCTTTACAATTTTCTCCTGTTTTTTATTCAAATCCCCGTAAACATTATTTGACATCAGCGTCACATATCCGATTATGGCGTTCATGGGAGTCCGCAATTCATGGCTGGTGTTAGCTAGAAATTCCGACTTTAAACGGTTTAGCTCCTTAAGTGTTACTATCTCATAACTTAAACTCTGTCTTTCAAGGGCCTTCTCTATGCGTGAATTAAGTTCATCTATGTTATAAGGTTTGGTTATAAAATCATAAGCGCCCTTCTTCATGCTTTCCACAGCCATATCGATTGTTCCAAAACCAGTTGTCATTATAATTTCAATATGAGGGTTAATCTTTTTTATTGCCTCAAGAACTTTCAAACCGCTCAATTTAGGCATTTTAATATCTGTAACAACGATATTAAAGTTATCATTCTTCACTTTCTCAATGCCTTCTTCGCCATCAACTGCAACATCAACGTCATATCCCCTTGAGGTTAAATCATATGAAAGCATGTTTCTTATTCCTTTTTCATCGTCAATAACAAGAATACGCACCTTGTCTTTGGAACTTGGTGTTGATATAGAGGTGTTAGAAGTTTCCTTTAACATTATTTTATTTTCTTAACCAATCAAAGCTGTTATGTTGATTTATTAGCACCATTGCCGATAAGTTTTTTTGTCTTTTCCAGAAATTTTTCCATATCAAAAGGCTTTCCAATGAATTCGTCAGCTCCTGATTCAATGGCCTTCTTTTCGTATTCATCTATATTGTAGCCCGAAATTGCCAAAATCTTTGTGTTTTTCAATCTTTCATCAGACCTGATAATCTCGCATACTTTAAAACCATCAATCCCGGGCAGCTTTATATCAAGTACGACTAAAACAGGTATCAGCTGCGTAATTTTTTGCCCTGCCTCGAAACCGTCAACAGCTTCATGAATCACTATGTCGCTAAAATTCTTCATAAGTGCCCGCTTTATTAACCTGCGTACCTGATTTTCATCATCAACGACCAAAACATCAAGGCCTGCGATATCTTTTAATTTGTCTGGTACTGGTATGTTATGCTGCCTTAAGAAATTCAAGAGATCCATTGCCCATACCCTTCTGTGCCCCCCACCCGTGGTAAAGGTTGGAATTAGCCCTTTTTCTATCCAATTACCCACTGTTGATGGGGTGACATTGCAGATTTTTGCTATTTCATACGTTCCAAAGGCTTTTCTGTTCATTTTTAAACCTCTCTTATAAAATATTATTGATTTTTTAGTGCTTTTTAGATTTTTTTAGTAATAACTTATTTGAAATGAATTATATGAATTGTATTTTTTAACTTTTTAATCCTATTAATATTAATAGGACATTTTAGTGGTTTTGTCAAGGGAAAGTTTAGAAATATTTTTGGGGTTTTGCATATTTAAGATTTTTATTATTTTATATATGTTTGCTACTTATTAGAATAGGGGGGGTGCCCTGAATTAAAACGGTGGGAGTGAGATTCGAACTCACGGTACCCTAAAAGGATACATTGGTTTTCGAGACCAACCCCTTCAACCACTCGGGCATCCCACCATTTGGCTGTATATTTACAACTTAGTTAGAGAACTTATAATTTCCTTGAAATAAGGATAAGATTCAACAAGCTTGCTTCTTTTACCATGCTCATAATCACTATAATCAAACCCTGGTGACATCGTTGTACCTAAAAGAGCAAACCTGCCGCCCTTGATAAGCCTTGACCCCTGCCATACATTCCTGGGCACAACTACCTGGGGTTTAATTCCATTTGAAATAGAACTTCCCAGTAGTACAATCTTTCCCGAACCATCCGGAAACAGCTGCAGCATCTCAACAGGGTCACCAAAATAGAAATGGAATATCTCATCACTGGCCAGCCTGTGCATTGCAGAAAAAGTGCCCGGAGTAAGCAGGTAGTATATGGCTGTAGAAAACGGCCTGGAAGATTTATAACGTTTAGGCAGACAATTCCTGCCTATCTTCTCTTTTGCCCTGTAAGTTTCAATAAAATATCCGCCTTCTTTTGGGTGCGGTTTCAGTTTTAGCGATGAGATTATCTTTTTAACGTTATTCATTTAAGAAAGTTTTTTCCGCAATATCTTATTTACTATCTGGGGATTTGCTTTACCGCCGGTTTTTTTCATAACCCCGCCGACCAGAGCGCCGATAGCTTTCTCTTTTCCGGATTTATACTCGCTGACAGCTTTCGGATTTTCAGAAATTGCTTCATCGCAGTATTTTTCTATGGCAGACTCATCGGATATCTGCACCAATCCCTTCTCTTTTACTATAACAGATGCCTTCTTACCTCTGTTAAACATCTCTTCAAAGACGGTCTTGGCAATCTTTCCGGAAATAGTCCCGTTCTTTATAAGTAAAACCAGCTCCCTAATCATTTCTGCACTTACAGAGGATTCCTTGATTGTTTTACCAGATGCGTTCAGCCTGGCAAGGAGCTCGTTAATTACCCAATTCGCTATGTCCTGCCTTTCTTTTGCATCACCTGTGCCCGAAATTGCATCAGAGATAAATACAGCAAGAGGTTTCTCTGAGGCAGAAACAGATGCCGTGTACTCGCTTAAGCCTGCTTCGACAAACCGTTTTGTATAATCAGCCGGAAGCTCAGGCAGACTTTCCTTAATATCCCTGATAAAATCCTTATCCAGATTCAGCGGCACCAGGTCAGGCTCGGGAAAATACCTGTAATCATGGGCCTCTTCTTTCCTGCGCATGGACTGGGTTGATTTCTTGTTAGCATCCCACAGCCTGGTTTCCTGTATGATTTTTTCTCCGCCTGAAACAACCTCTATCTGTCTTTCAATCTCATACTCCAGGGCATCCTTTACTCCCTTAAGGGTGTTCATGTTCTTAAGCTCGGCTTTAGTGCCGAACTCCTTTTGCCCTACAGGCCTTATGCTGATATTTGCATCACACCTGAACTTGCCCTCTTCCATGTTGCAGTCGGAAACCTCAAGATACTCCAGAATGCTTTTTAATTTCGATAAATACTGGTGGACTTCATCGGGTGAACGCAAATCCGGTTCTGAAACTATCTCCATCAACGGCACACCTGTCCTGTTTAAGTCAACAAGGGAGTAATCCAGATCCCTGTTACCAATCGCGTGAAGCAGCTTGCCCGCATCCTCTTCCAGATGTATTCTTGTAATACCTATTTTCTTTTTTTCATTGCCTGTGCCGATTTCCAGATATCCGTGTTCCGCCAGGGGAAGTTCATACTGAGAAATCTGATAGTTCTTTGGCAAATCCGGATAAAAGTACTGTTTACGCGCAAAAACCGAATGCCCGTTTATTTTGCAGCTGAGAGCTAACCCTGTTTTTACCAGGAATTCAACCGCCTTTTTATTTAGTACAGGCAATACTCCAGGCTGGCCCGTGCATACAGGACAGATATTGGTGTTCTCCCCAGACCCGAACTCAGTCGAGCATCCGCAAAACACTTTACTCAGGGTTTTCAGCTGTGCGTGGACTTCCAGTCCGATTACTGCTTCGTATTTCATAGTAACTTCCGATTATTAAGACTTACCGTAACAATAATTGTATGTGTGGGCGGCAATGTCACGTATAAACTTTTTTGCTTTTCTCCAGTTTTTTTCATTTAGCGTAAGCACGCAGATTATAAAATCCCCCTTGGAAGTAAAAACGATTCCGACATCGCTTATTGTATCTTTCAATGAGCCGGTTTTATGCGCAACATCCAGATCATCAGGCAAAAGATACGGTATTCTGTCGTTGACTCTCTGGCTTTTCAGGATTTCAAGCATCCGTTTGCTTGCTTTACTGGAAACAAGCTCTTTTTTATATATTTTTTCAAGCAGAAGCGCCATATCCTCAGCTGTAGTATAATTCTCTATCCCGCGCCTTCTTAGTTTCAGCTCCATAACGCCCCTGCATAAATTTGTATCGTAAATTCCGAATTCCGCAAACTTCTCGTTTAAATAATCGAAACCCAGAACCTCAACCAGCATGTTTGTCGCGGTATTATCGCTGGTTACAATCATATGCTTAATCAACTGTTCGATTGTATACTTGGTGCCGACTCTTTTTCTGTAAAGCCCGTGTTTCGCCCATACTTTATGACGCCTCTTTAGCGCTATTTCATCGGAGAAATCCAGAATACCGTCTTCCTGCGCCTGAAACAACGCAGCCATAATGGGAACCTTCACCAGGCTTGCGCTCGGAAAAAGCATGTTAGAGTTTATTTTTATGGTCTTTCCCGTCCATAGGTCTTTAACAAATATACCTACTTCTCCTGAAAACTCCGAGCTCTGCCTTTCCAAATCGTATATAAGTTTGTGATAATCCTTGCATCTCTCCGTGAAGGCGAGATAATAAAACCCCAGGGAAACTGCTAATACCATTCCTGTCAATAGAAATGCATGCTTGTACCTGAAACCAAGAACTATTCGCCTCAACAGGTGTCTCAGGTCGTTAAAAGCCGCAAGAAAAAGCGATAACAGGATATTTCTGACCGAGTAAAAGAGTTTCAGCAGCTTGCCGCTGAGGCTTTTATAGTAAAACCTGCGAAATTTCTTAAAATCAGCCGTGGATTTAAAACTATTGATGACCTGGTTCATTCTTGCACGTTTTTTAGACCTGTCCTGCTCGTAATCAATGTTTAAAAATCTGAAGCCTTTGTACCTGGCCCGGGACTGGGACTGACGGATTCTTCTAACACCCCGGACTATTTTAAACCTTATAATCTTATACTTCAGGATATCGTTTATGCCACTCAGTATTCTTTTCATAATGGTACGCTGTTTTTAAAATGTCCTCCTCTTTAAACGGTTTCCCTAAAACCTGAAGGCCTACGGGCAATCCGTTTGAAGTAAATCCGCAGGGAACAGAAATTCCCGGTATCCCTGCAAGGTTGCACGAAATCGTAAAAATATCCGAGAGGTACATCTGAAGGGGATCATCGGCTTTATCCCCTATCTTAAATGCCGGAGTCGGCGCTGTTGGTGTTAAAATAACATCAACTTTTTTGAATGCTTCTTCAAAATCGCGCCTTATTAACGTCCGCACCTTCTGCGCTTTTCCGTAATATGCCTCATAATAACCGCTGGACAAAGAATAAGTACCAAGCATAATCCTGCGCTTTACTTCCGCGCCAAAACCCCGGCCTCTTGTTTTCTCATACATCTCGAGTAAATCTTCCCCATGGGCCCTGAACCCGAACTTCACTCCGTCGTACCGCGCCAGATTTGCCGAAGCTTCGCTCGGCGCAATAATGTAGTAAACAGCTACGGCATACTCTGTATAAGGAAGAGTAATCTCTTCGGTTTTAGCCCCCAGATTTTCCAGCACCTTAATTGCATTTTTAACTGATTGCTCAACTTCCTTATCCAAACCTTTTATAAAATATTCTCTGGGAAGACCTATGCGTAAACCTTTTAAATCTTTTTTTAACTCCGCATTATAATCCGGCACAGGGACATCAACAGATGTGGAATCTTTCGCGTCATATCCTGAGATTGTTTTCAACAGCATTGCGGAATCTTCTATGGTGCGTGAAAAAGGCCCTATCTGGTCAAGGGAAGAAGCAAAAGCAATCAGTCCGTACCTGCTTACTCTTCCATAGGTCGGTTTCATGCCCACTACTCCGCAGCAGCTTGCAGGCTGACGTATCGAACCTCCGGTATCCGAGCCCAATGCTATGGGTGCCATACGTGAAGATACGCTCGCAGCACTTCCTCCTGAAGAGCCCCCGGGAATGCACTCCAGGTTCCATGGATTCTTCGTAGTACAAAACGCCGAATTTTCCGTTGAGGAGCCCATGGCAAACTCATCCAGGTTCGTCTTTCCTATAAAAACTAAATCCTGCTTTTTAAGTTTTTCAATTACAGCAGCGTCATACGGAGAAACATAGTTTTTAAGAATCTTTGATGAACAGGTGCACGGTGTTCCTGTGATTAACATATTATCCTTGATAGCGATCGGCACTCCTGCCAGTTCCCCGACCGCTTTACCTTTGCTGATCTTTTCGTCAACATCTTTTGCCTGCTTCAGTGCCTGCTCCTCCAAAACAGTGACAAATGCCTTCACCTTCGGCTCGGTTTTTTCAATCCGCCCGAGGTATGCTTTAACGGCTTCAACGCTTGAAAGTTCCTTAGCTTTTATCTTGTTAGCTAGCTGAACCGCCGTGAAATTTAAAATATTGTTTTCCATATAATTCTATTAACCCCTCATCTTTAATCATCTCTCCCGCCAAGGCGGGGAGTGGAAATAGGTGAGTGGATTATTCAATTACCTTTTTTACTTTAAAAAAATTACCCTCTCTGTCAGGGGCGTTTTTCAGCAATGCTTCGCGTATCTCTCCGGAGCATTGGCTTAACTCGTCTTTTCTCCACACGTTTTTCAAAGGCAGAACATGGCTTGTGGGAGGCGTGTCTTTTGTATCCAGTTTATTCAACTGGTCTATATAATCAAGGATTTTCTCAAGCTGAACGGTAAACTTTTCTTTTTCCGCGTCAGTCAGCTCAAGCCTTGCAAGCCTTGCAACATATTCAACGTCTTTTCTGGTAATCTTCGCCATTTTCTTCCTTAATTTCCACGCATACCCGTTCCCGGAACGGGACTAGTAGGCCCGTTCCGGGAACGGGTATGGATTTATTTATATTATGTCGAGGTTTGCGTATTTAACCACGAGTTTCTTCCACTGCCCGGTGTCAAACAAAACAATCACTTTAAGATTTTCTCCGGAACCTGACTTATCTATAATCTTTCCTTTTCCAAATTTCTGATGAAACACCCGGCTTCCCAGGGCAAACATCTGGTGCTGTTCATCTATATATTCTTTTACACCCTCTTTTCGTTCAATCTCTATAACCTCTTCGCCCGCATCAGCCTTTGCCGTGCGAACCTCAAAAATCGAATCCATGGACTGGGTTTCCTGTACAAACCTGGAAGGTATGTTCCAGTGAGTCTTCCCGAAAACGGTCCGTTCCTGCGCCCAGCTTAAATATAAACTCTCCTTGGCTCTTGTCATCCCGACATACATAAGGCGGCGCTCTTCTTCCAGGTCGTCTATATCATACGAGGATTCCCCTATGGGAAAAAGGCCTTCCTCAAGCCCGGTAATAAAAACAGTTTTAAACTCTAGCCCTTTTGCCAGATGCAGCGTCATAAGCACAACCTTATCGTTGCTTTCAGTCCAGTCGTCTATTTCATTGACCAGTGCAACCTGGGTTAAATATCCCGTAAGAGTCCTGTCGCTGGATCTGCTTTCAAACTCCTCTATGGCTGATATCAACTCAAAAATATTCTCTATCCGGTTTTTTGCTTCAAGCGTATCCTCAGCTTCAAGCTCGGCGACATAATTCGTTTTATCCAGCACTTTAAGGGCAATCTCTTTTACGCTCTCGTTTTCCTTATTTTTCTGAAGCTCTTTAATAAGCTCCTTGAAGTTAAAAAGAGATTTTCTTGCTGAACTGGCTATCTCCGCAAAACCTATATAAGGCAATGCACCCCATAACGAAACTCCCTTTTCGCTTGCAATACTTTCAAGAGCCTGCATTGTGGTTTTCCCTATGCCTCTTTTGGGTATATTTATTACCCTTCTAAAGCTTACGTTATCGTGCGGGTTATGAATCAATCGCAGATAAGCCAAAACATTCTTTATCTCTGCTCTTTCATAGAAGCGGACGGAGCCGATAATTATGTACGGTATGCCAGAGCGCCTGAAAGAATCCTCCAGAACACGGGACTGGGCATTTGTCCGGTAAAAAACCGAAAAGTCGCAGAAATTGTATTTGTTCTTGTTTCTTAACCTTTCTATCTCGCCCGCCACAGCCTCGGACTCTTCTATTGCATTCCTGTTCTCAATAAACTTAATGGGGTTTCCTTCCTCTTTATTAGTCCAAAGTTTCTTCTCAACGCGTCTTTCGTTATTCTTTATAACGTGCCACGCCGAAGACAGAATATTCGACGTCGAACGGTAATTCTGTTCAAGTTTTATCGTGCGGCAATCGGGATAATCTTTTTCGAACTCAAGGATATTCCTGATGTCAGCCCCTCTCCATGAGTAAATCGACTGGTCATCATCGCCCACGACACATATGTTTTTACTTTCAGCTCCTATATACTTTATCAAAAGATACTGTGCATGGTTAGTGTCCTGATATTCATCCACCATAATATAGCGGAACCTGTACTGGTATTTCTCTTTTAAGGCTTTGTTCTCCCTCAAATTTATTACCGTGAGCAGCAGCAAATCCCCGAAATCCAGAGCACCGGACTGCTTTAACTTTGACTGATACAACCCGTATATGGTTGCAACAACCTGCCTGAAATAATCTCCCGAAGTCAACGCATGAATACTGTATGAATCCGCATCCAGCATATCATCCTTTGCCCTGCTAATTATCTCGATAAGCCTTGCCGGCTTGAACTTTTTTTCATCAAGATTCAGTTCCTTAATGCAGCTTTTAATAACCTGCTTCTGATCGTTCTCGTCATAAATTAGGAAATTAGGATCCAATCCCACATGCCTTGCTTCTGTTCTTAAAAACTTCGCGCAGAATGAATGAAAAGTAGATATCCAGACGCTCCTTCCCATGCCGGGCACAAGCACATCGATTCTTCTTCTCATCTCTTCGGCAGCTTTATTAGTGAATGTTACGGCCAAAATATTAAGAGGAGAAACTCCCTGGCTCAACAAATAAGCAATACGGTAAGTTATAACCCTTGTTTTACCTGTACCCGCACCTGCAAAAATAAGCAGAGGGCCGTCTTTAAGCAGCACGGCTTCCCTTTGCTTTTCATTGAGTTGATCTAAAAAATTATCCATGTGTTTTATTATACAAAAAATTAAAAACCTAAACAACATTTCTCTCGTACAACTTCGACTTAAAAAGAAAAATGCCGGGTATTCACCAATGTGAACACCCGGCATTGGACATACGTTTAAATGTTAAACTATTTATTGGCCTCTTTTTTGCTGTTCCTCTTCCAGCTTATCAAATGCCTTTTCCGCGTTTTCTTTGATATATTCCTTAACCTGCTGGCTTAATTTGTTGATATTGTCTGTCATTGCCTTGAGCTGTTCAATATCCAGCGCTGCCAGGGAATAATAGACTTTTCCGTCATCCCAGCGGTCAATTATTTTTACCCCCGAAACTGTGTTTGAGGTAAACGTTTTGATTGTATTTTCAACATATTGTTCGCCGCTGGTTTTTTCTTCTTCCGTTGCCATTGCAGAGCTCATATAGTCACGCATTAAAGACGTGGACATCGTTGACAGCTGCCTTGAAATCTCCGCAATCGCGCGGTTATCCGCTGTTGTGCGCCTTAAAGCCTCGGATTTTATTCCTTCTGCAATGCCAACCCCGTATAGAACCTTTTTTTCTTTCTTGAAAGCGCCGCTTCCTTTGATAACCCAATCCGGTTTTTTCTGCATACCCGCGCAACCTACCAACAAACTAATAAAAACTGCCAGGCCTACTTTATAAAACTGTTTCATAAACTCCCCTCCATAAAAAATTATTTAATGCCGTAAACATACTCCCCGAGCATTTCCTCCATCGCAGAACCCATCTTTTTATGTGCCTCAATTATAGCTTTTTCTTTTGCAATGTTTAAACTTATGTTCGAAACCTGCCCCTGTAAGGACCGGGATGCAAAGACTTTTTTACCGCGCATATCTTTAATCTCAATCATGCCTCTCCATGAATAAAAGCGCCACTTTTCATCCTCTCTTCTCTCCATGGCTTCCAACTCCAAATTGTATTTGATAGTATTTACAAAAAATTCAGATGTCTTTGGCGTTGAGGTTGAGGTCTCCACTTTTAAACCTTTTTTTGCTACTTTGTTTCTTATCACCCCCCCGGTTCTGTACACATCTTCATCCTTTTTTACAATTACAAAAAGTATCTTTTCTATCTGCTCCTGTTTTAATTTTTCTATTTCTGCACGGGAAATCCCTAAATCATCTTTAGGCCTGATTACAGGGTCTACTATAAGTTTTTTACTGGTCAGCTCTGTTTTTCTGTCCAAAGCCCTAAGTACTTTTGAATAAGCACGCACTTTATCCACGGGTGAATTATCCAACTTTGCTATCTCAAGCTGCTTCTTGATTATACCCTCCTGCTCGGATATCTTATCTGACAGAGAAGCCCTTGTCTTCTCTCTGCTTAAGACAGCTAAAGCATAATACATTTTATTCTTCTTGTCAAACCATTTTTTAGGAACCTCGATTCCCTCCAGGAACCCTTCAGTAAAAACCTCTGTTTTAAGTTGACTCTTTGTCTCGCCGGACGATTTAACTTTTTTGTCTTCTTTCGTTAAGGTTTCGATTTGGGTTTCACTGGCTATTTGAACGACCTTTGAACTGAAAATTTTTGAAATCTCTGCTCTTGCCGATTCTCTTGCAGCATCCAGGGTTTCACCAGTCCCAACCCCGGTTAAATAATCTTTTTCAGGATACTTCTTGCTGGTGCCCAGCACCCAATCGGGACGCCTTGCACAAAAAGCGTTTAAAACAACAAACAGGTTTAAAAACAATATAATTGATATTAATCTTTTAAATTTCATTTTCATATACCGGTTATATTAAATTTTTAATTAAAATGGAAACATTTAATAATTGGATGGAAATGACCGGATCTATTGGTCTTTTTTATCCTGCATCCCTTTCACAATGCCTCTTGTATGTTCAATCTGTATTTTTGTCGATCGCCTTTCTATACAGTATTTCACTGCTTTGCGCAATTCGTCAATTTTAATCGGCTTGCATATAAAAGACGTGCCCGTATACTCTTTAAGCACCTGTCTTGCAAGATCCTGGCTTGCAAATGCAGTCATCATGATTACTTCGCACTCTTTATCAACCATCTTCGCCTTTTTTAACACATACAATCCGCTGACCTCGCCCATTGAATAATCCGTAAGGACCAAATCATATTTAAACTGTTCGATTAATTTAACTGCGATCTCGCCGCTGGAGGCCTGGGATATACTATAACCTTCAGTCTTAAGAGCAGCATTGCACGCCGTTCTTATGTCATCGTTATCATCAACTATTAGTATTTTTACATTCTTCATTTTTTATAGATGTGTCATTTTGGGATTGCAGCAAATAAATAGGAAATTAATATACTTTAATGATTTGAGTTTATTGTGTTTTTATCGGATTTCATTTCACCCATTAAATTCTTCGTATCTTCAAGGTGTTTTTTTGTTACCCCTCTTGCCAGACAGTTTTTTACCGTTTCTCTCAGGTTTGCCACGTTAATTGGCTTGCAAAGGAAGGACGTGCCCTCGTGGCCCCTTAAAACTTCTTTTGCCAGATTCTGGCTTGCAAATGCAGTCATCAGGATTACATGGCAGCTGGGATTCATTGCCTTTGAAATCTTTAAAAGATCCAACCCGCTGACTTCACCCATTGAATAATCCGTAAGGACCAAATCATACTTAAACTTTTTGAGCAGCTCCAGGGCAACCTCTCCGCTTGATGCGCTTGTTACGACATACCCTTCTGTCTTGAGCGCTGCGATGCAGGCAAGCCTTATTGCATCATCATCGTCAACCACTAATATAACTTCTTTGGCCAATTTTATCACCTACCCAGGCATTATGCCTTTGGTATTGTAAAATGGAAGCAAGTCCCTTTACCTACTTCGCTCTCCGCCCAGATTTTTCCCTTATGGAGCTCAACCAGCGCTTTAACAATAGCTAAACCCAAACCTGTTCCTTTGGGGCCTTTAACTTGCTTCCTTGCGCCTTTCACCTGTTCAAATTTTTCAAATACTTTGTTAATCTGGTCCTTAGGAATACCCATACCGGTATCGCAAACACTGACCTGCAGGAATTTTTCATCATTATCCTGAACTTTAACCGTAATCTTTCCTTTTTCAGGTGTAAATTTAATGGCGTTGCTTAAAAGGTTTGTCACAACCTGCTGAATACGGTCCGAATCGATATTTACCTGGGGAACACCTTCGGGAATCTCGATCACCAGGTCGATATTTTTGGAATTTGCCTGAACCTTTGCCAGCTCAGCAGGGCCTGCTATCGCAGGATTTACGTCCATAGGTGCAGGATTTATCTCCATCTTGCCGCGTTCCAGTTTTGCCACGTCAAGTAAATCATTAATAAACCTTCCCAGACGCGATGCATTATCCCGCATTACTTTTAGAGTATTATGCTGTTCTTCGTTAAGTTTCCCGAATGCGCCTTCAAGGAAAAGATCCAGATTCATTCCTATTGAGGTCATGGGGGACCTTAACTCATGAGTGACACTTGAGACAAAGTCCGACTTCATCTGGTCCAGCTCTTTTAGCTGGTTAGCCATAAGATTCAAATCTTCAGCAAGGTCACCCAGCTCATCCTTACTTTTTACATCAATAACCGTATCAAGTTTTCCCTGTCCGATTAACTTTGCTCCTTCGGTCATCTGCTTAATCGGGCCTGTCATAACCTGTGCCAGTATAAAAGAACCAAAGATACCTAAAAGCAGGGCCACTCCCGCAACTCCGAAAATCCTGTTGCGTGTATTATCCAAAGTTTTCTTGATAATAGCATTAAGAACATCCTGCGAAAAACCGATACGTGCAGTTGCTGCCCTTTTTCCTCCTATTATCACAGGCAAAGCAGTATCTGCTATTTCCTGGCCGTCTTTATCCTTAAAATGCTGAACTAAAAGGTCCTGTGCTTCAAACGCCTTTATTCCAACATCGTCGGTTACTTCACTGCCTAACATCGCAAGGTCTGAATGGGCGGTTATATTTTTCTGGTCGTCCACCAATACAGTATAAACCACACCTCTTTCCTTTTTTAATGAACTAACGTAATTTAACAGCGATATCTGGTCTTTGCTTATCAGCGATTCCCTGCTGACCTGGGCAAATCCTCTTATCATGGTAATCTGTTTCTCTTTCATCTCCTTGATAAGAAGCCTTTTCTCCGCTATGAAAAGAAAAATGCTCACTCCCGCAATAATAATAATTACAAGAATACTTGAAAATAAACTGAATTTTGTTCTTAGTTTCATTGTATTTTTACCTCTGGTACATTATATAATAATAACGAAAATATTGTCAATATAATTAAAAACTAATATTAAATTCAATAAGATTATATCCCGTTCCCGGTACGGCCAGCAGGCCGTACCGGGAACGGGATATCACTATTGCCCGGAATTAGTGCTGCTTAACTCTTTCTCCGCGCGTTTAATGTTTGATCTCGCCTCTTCAAGGCTGGGATCCAGTTTTACCGCTTCTTTCCACAGCTTAATTGCTTCCTGAAGCTTCCCTTGCGCATATGCAACCAGTCCCTGTTTGTTATACTCCATTGCCTTTGCCTGATTCTGCTTCTTCAACTCAGGCACTATCTTATCTATTAATTGCCTTGCTTCTTTGTGCCCGGAGTCATACTTGACCACTTCATTGAAGTTCTTCAATGCTGTTTCCAGTTCTTTTTTATCATATGCTTTCTTCCCTATGTCAAAATGCTCTGCAGCCAGGTTACTTTTGACCTCAGCCAGATATCTCTTAGCGTTTTTATGTCCGGAATCGATAGATAAAACCTCCTGGAACTGGTTAAATGACTGCTTCCAATCTTTCTTTTCATATAACTCCATAGCCTTTGCGTAAACAAGATTAGCGCGTTTTTCCTTCATCCTCTCTTCCTCTTCGGCTAACCTCTGTTTCCTGAGCTCTTCAAGGCGCTGGATTTTTTCTTCGGACAGCCCTATGTATTCTCTCGCTTTTGTATAATCAGGATCAAAGGTTAAAACTTTGTTCATTTCCTTTATTGCATTATTATATTCACCGGCTTCATAATAGGCCAAACCGCGCCTGAATATCGAGTCAGATATCCCTTTCAGGCTTTCCCTGATTTTCTGAATATACATCTTTGCTTCTTTATGGTTTGCATCAACGGCAAGTATTGCTTCAAACTCAGACTGGGCATCGCTGAGGTTATTTTTATGGAAATACTTCTCGCCTGATTTAAGATGTTCCGCGATACCCTCTTTCATCTGTATCTCTTCAACCCTTAGCTCTGTTTTTGCCAGGTATTCCTGTGCCTTTTTGTGGCCCGGAGCAATGGATAAAATCCCCTTGAACTCCCTGTATGCGTTAATCATATCGCCTCTTTCATAATACTTAACGCCTCTTTCATACTGCTGTTCCAGCCTTTTTACGGCTAAAATATCGTCATACTTCATCCCGAACCTGAAAGTAACGCTGATCCTGTGGCTGTTTCCGAAATCGCCTCTTGGAAGCAAAGCATAGTCAAAATCAAGGGATTTTGCCCTGAAACCTATCCCTCCTCGAACTCCGCTGGCCAAATCGTCTTTTGACTGATACCCGAACCTTAAGGCAACAAGGTCATAAATCCTGTATTCAACTCCTATATTACTGAAAGAATCATTATCCGAAGGCGAGTTCATATCATATGCTACCACCAAGTCGCTGCCATATACCTTATCTTTAAATGCAACCCCCAGTTTCATATTAAATGGTAAAGGTGCCCCTTCTTCGATGAAGGTCATCTGCGTTCCGATATTCTGCACTACAAAACCCAGGTTTAACTTATTTACCGGATACAGTTTAAGATTATTTAATTTATACACTGCACCTGCATCAACAGCATATGCCGTGCCTTTATATCCGTCCAGGGTTTCTGAAATATATTTGAAACTTGCCCCGAGCATCAGGTTGGATTGGACAAACTTGCCGTATCCAAGATTGAATGCCATGTTTGAGGCTTTCAGAAGGCTGGTTTTTGCTCCAAGGGTGCTGTAACCTTGTATATTGTTTATAGTAAACATAGATAAGCTTGCTGCAAGGGTGCCGTTTAGCTGCCTGACGGGCTTTGAATAAGCAAAATACTCGTACCTCATCTCTTCCCCGATTTCATTATGCATGAAAGTAACTTCGTCATATGAATCCAGCCCGGCCAAGCCGCCCGGATTCCAATAAAGTGCATTAACATCGTCTGCCACGGCACAGAATGCCCCTCCAAGGCCGATAGGCCTTGCTCCTACTCCAAACTTCAGGAAGTTGGAAGCAGTTGTGCCCGGCCCACCCGCGTAACACTGCAGCGGATTGGATGTAATGAATAAAACAGAGATAATTAATAATCCGATGATGTTCATATATTTAACTTTCAGTAAACTCCAAATTCCAATAAACAAATTCCAAACAAAATCCAAACACAAAATTCCAATTTCCAAAAACATTTGGAATTGTGATTTGGAATTTATTTGGAATTTGGAGTTTGTAATTTGTAATTTCATAATTTTATTACCTTATTACCATCAACTTGCCTTTTTTAATATCCTCGTCATTCTTGATAATATATAAATAGACTCCACTGAACAGGTCTTCCCCCTGTTCATTTTTAACGTCCCATTCAAACTGCGGGTCCCCGTTGCTGTGGTCTATCTGTTTAACCAGCTCTCCTGATATCGTAAATATCTTTATCTCTGCCATTGAAGAAAGATTTGTAAAGGTTATCTTATCGTCTCCGCGGGACGGAATATACGGAACCGGGAAAGCAAAAGCATCTGACAGGTCGGTGGACTGAGCGCCTAAAAGAGCGAATACTGAAAAGTGCCTGCACGGCGCAGTAACGGTATTGTTAACGGTATCTACTACAGAATTCGGCAAACGCACCCATAAGTAATGCTCTTCATCCAGATAATGCAGTTTTAAAGTGTCTTCGCGCAAAGGCGGATTCGTGCCGTCAACAATGCCGTCATTGTCCGAGTCATCGTATGGAATGGTTATGTAAACAAACTCGTTAAAATCATACTCCACTATTTCGCCGTTTGTATCATACATATTGATAATCCTTACTGTATTAAGGACTACACGTTCGAAAGGATCTCCGTTGTTATTGACTCTATCAATCGAAGCATTCATTACTTCCGAATTGTATCCTTCGTTATCTCCTCTTAGTCCGGAGATTATCTTTATCGCAAAATCTGATGACAAGGTATCAGGTGCTATTACAAGTTTCGTGCTTCCTGAATCGTCTTTTATGATGTTTGTGCTGCTGTGGTCGATAACTGTTTTAAAAGTACATTTTCTTTCTTCAGACAGGGCATTACCTATGGTATCAGTAGCATCAGTTAAAACACGCAGTTCGTAAATGTAGTTTTTCTTCAGCCCTCCTTCCAGATTGAAACTAAACTCATAATTTAAGGAATCATAAACGCAGACACCCGAAACATTGTTATCCACCGTGTTGCCTTCTTTGTCACGTATCTCTTTTAAGAAGATGGCGTTCTGTGTATTCTCAACGTCCATATTCTCCGAAAACTTTATTTTTATTACCGTATCGGTCAATACTCCTATTTCCTCATCCTCAGGCGTTGTGGAGAGGATTGCAGGTGCAACCTCGTCTGTGCCGACAAAACTTCCCGCAAGCGATACAGAATCCATTGTTCCGTTTCCGGACAGGTCTTTTATTCTCACTCCATTTATAGTAATATCATCCCCGACAGCAATACTCCTTGAATATGTATCGGTGCTGAAGATAATGGTAACAGCATCACCTTTCTCGCTCCACACGCTGGACTTTATCTGGCCCCAGGTGTGTGAGCTGCTCAAAATAAATATTTCATCGATATTGGAACTTGTTATGTTAGGCTGGATTGTCTCTTCGCTAAAAGTGATTACTACGGTGTCATCCCCGTCAACTCCGGGAACTAAAATGCTCTCGTCGCTTGCAACAGCTGACAGAATCGCCGGAGCAGCCCGGTCGGAGCTCGGAGTTGCAGGGGAATACTCAATCGGATTTCCGTTTAAGTCCGTTAAAGCTCCTTCCTGAATGGTCAGCGTGGGAGTTTTATCGGTTGTTAAAATACCATCCGAGAAAGTTATATAAATAACCTTATTATTTGCGACATCGCCGAAAGCGTCGCTTGAAAACGTCTCATCATCAATACCCTGGATATCAAAACTTTCTATATGAATGTTTGAATCCTTAACAGACTCGCTGAATGTAATTTTTATAGCATCAATGTAACCGTCAATATCGGAATCTATTGTTTCCCTGGATGCAACTGTGGGCTTTGCGGCATCCATTCCGAAATCGCCGGAAAGCATAATACTGCTTGAGCTGTTATTACCCGCTAAATCCTTAATTACGTTATTGCTTACGGTAATAACGTCACCCACGTCAATGGTTGGCTCCGACACGTCCACTGAAAGCCTTACATCCAGAATATTGGCAGCTATCCAGTCAGCGGAAAGTATATGCAGGCTTCCGTCTCTCCACAGATGCCCTCCGGATAAAACCAGCACCTGATCGATATTAGTTGAGTTAATGGATGGTTTGTTCGTATTCTCGCTGAAAATCAACAGCACCTTATCGTTTTCCTGTATCCCCGGAAGGCCTCCGCTGCCGTCGCTTGCCTCGGCAGAAAGGATTACAGGCATTGCCCTGTCAAGTTCGGTAACGTCGTTTTCGTCAATTGTTCCTAAAGCAAAACCTGACATGCTTTCAAGTTTTCCCGTTGAGGCACTATAAGTCAATTGAGGGGTTTCGCCGGTGTCCGCACCGCCGCTTTCATCGAACCTGATATAAATATCGTTATCATCCTCAACATCAGGATGGTTGATGAGCCCTGTGCTGATGAACACTTCCCCGTCATATCCGCTCACATCAAAGCCCTCAGTATCGGACTGCAGTAAAGTGCTGTCGTCAACATCGGCAGAAAAGATTATATGATAAGCGTCAACCTGCCCGTCAATGTCGTCATCAACCGTTTCAACGCTTGTGATCAAAAGCGAAGCATATGCATAAGTTCCTGTTGAATTTGAAACCAAAGAAAGGTTCCCGGCATCGTCCTGAGTTTTAATCGCAAAGTAGTAAAACTTGCCGGGGGTCAGACTGCCAACCACCTGGCTATCAGCTTTATTGCCGCTTAAAGTAACGTTTCTTTCCATATAATCAACCACAGCATCAAAGTTTGACTCGTTAATTGTATAGCTGCCGTACTTAATAATGTATTTATAGGCTATTCCGCTCATCCCGTTATCTCCGGGCGAGGTCCAGTAAAGGTTAACTTCGCCCGAATTTGTCCCTGCTAATGCTGTTAGATTAAGTATCTGCGCCGGCGCCATCTTATCCAAAGGAAGTATGCCGGCCGATACATTTACATCAACATGCTCATTTCCTGTTGTATCAACTGCTGTGACTGCAAAATAACGGGTTGTACCTCCGGGCAGTGAATCGACATCTAAAGATGTAGCACCGTCATCAGAAACCGGGGAATCCGGATCATAAGTTACATTGCTGTCTGTTATTTTTGTGAAGCTGTACGTAGCATGATAAATTTTATAACCATTCACATCCGACTCTCCGCTTTGGATCCAGCTCACTGTAACTGTTCCGTCTTCAGCCTCTTTATTTTCAACTGAAGGTTGAGATAATGACGGCGGAGCGGTCCTGTCCGGCGTATAAGCATTAACGGATGAGGTATAAACCGTATATAAACCGCCGTGATTTAATGCTCTAACTTTATAGTAGTACGTGGTCATGTCATCAAGATCTGTGTGGGTAAATGATATATCGGTTCCTGTATAAACAACTGACAATGAAGTAATGCAGTATAACTCATAGACTGTATCCAAGGAATTATTATTCCTTGCCCAGTTCAGTTCTACATATCCTTTGCCTGAATCGTTTGTGCTTCCATATGGAACTGCAACTAATCCTGTCGGGACCTTGGCCAATGTGCATGTGGAAATACTTACGCACGGAGTATTTACCAAACCAGCGGTATTTCTTGAATTGGCATTAAATGTATAAGTTGTGTTTGGCGTTAACTCTTTGAATAATTGATAAGTGGAAGGTGACTGATACCACCCGCTGTCTGTTGATGTGCTTGTTTCATAAATATTTACTCCGGAATTGCCGGAAGCAATGTTTGTAAACGTCCCTGATACTCTTACCTCAATTGAGGTTGATTTAATCACTCCAAATTGAGTTCCGGTTACTGACTCAATCTTTGTGTACGTGGATTTGGTTGTAGTCCAGTCAGTCCATACTTCATCTGCATTCTTATATCTTGCCCTGTATGTATACTCGGCATTTGTACTCAAACCGCCGTCCAGATAGCTGTATACTCCGGTCAAGACTCCCGAGTTGCTTCCTCCCGCGCCTGCGGTGCATTCAAACTCACTTCCGGTATTTTCAGCCAAAGGATTGTTCGGATTACTTACACTTACTGATATCTCATTAATGCTGTTCGGCACCAGTATTAAATCCGACAATGTTGGAGGATTAAGCAAAGTATAAGTTGATTCGCCTACTCCGTAACCTGTATTTTCATTGCTTGAATTTCTCGCATTTACCGATATATAATAAGACGTATTCTCGGTTAATCCGATAACATTAATAACGTCCCATGCGGTTGTGGATTTAAATACCTCCATGCCTCCTAACGAGTAATTATCCTGGACATAGCTTGCTGATGAGTTAATAAACCTGATAGAATACTCCGTATCATAAGGATTATTTCCGGTGTTTATCAATACTCTTAACGATGTTGTTGAGACGGATATGAGTGTTGGTGCCTGAGGGGGCTCGGCTTTTGTGGATTTCTCAAATATTGATGTTAAATCTGTTTCAACACCGTAGTTATTTCTGCTTTTTGCCCGGAAGTAATAGGTTGTATCAGGATTAAGCCCTGTCAAATTCCAATATTCAGTTGTTTTCCTCCATCCTGAATCAGTCGAAAGAGAAGTTTCATAAACAATTACTCCGGAATATCCTTCAGTTAAATTCGCGAATGTCCCGTCAGGAGAAACCTGTATGCTTGTTGAGGTAGCAACCCCGAACTCTATACCTGTTGAAGATTGTATCTGAGTAATTGTAGAATTTAAAACTACCCAGTTTGTTTCTCTTCTGGCGTGGTTGCGGGCTTTTACTCTGAACCAGTAAGTTGTATTTGCAGATAAAGAATCAAAATTATGATAATCAAGAGTTGTCCAAGCGGAATTGTCTATAGCGCTGAACGGATTCGTTTCTGAAATCTCGCAGAAATACTCTGTCCCGTCAGGATTGGTGTTCACGTTCCAGTTTGCTGTTATTGAAGAAACATAAATATCGCTGAAAGCTTCTGCAACCGGCTGGTTACATAGAGTAGGTGTTGAATTAGGATTTGAGTAATTTGAATATATGCCGTCTAAATTCCTTGCCCTTACCTGATAATAGTACGTTGTGTTTAAATCCAGCCCTGTATCAGAATAACTTGTTGACTGCGTGTTTGTTTCAAACTGCCAATCCGCATTATCTGTTGATGAAACAACTTCATAGACTGTTGAACCTGAATTGCTGTTTGCTCCCCAGCTTAAATCTATCTGCGTTTCATCAACAGAAGTAAAGCTAATATTTCCTGGAACATTACATTCTGTGTGCGTGTCTATCTCTGATGCATAGCCGCTGTAAACATTATCAAGGTTTCTTGCTCTCACCTGATAATAATATGTAACATTCGGTATAAGCCCGTTATGAGTATAGCTTAACTCCGAACCCAGATATACAATACCATATGCGCTATTTGTTACTGACGATGCTTCCAGCTCATATATTGTTGAACCTGAATTATCATTTGCCTGCCACTGCACTGATATGCTTGTCTCGTCTACCGAAGTAAACTCTAAGCTTACCGGGTCATTACATTTTGTATGCGTATCTATTGCTGTTACATAGCTGCTGAAAACATTATCAAGATTCTTCGCTCTTACCTGATAGTAGTATGTCACATTAGGTGTAAGTCCT
>JAFGIL010000049.1 GCA_016929635.1 Endomicrobiales bacterium | reverse complement strand
GAAAAGTCAATAATTTTTTATTTTGTTAAACGATTTGATAAATTCTCTTTTTTTTTATATAATTAATAGCTAAATTTAACCTAGTTATGAAGCCCCTTTGGGACTGCTGATTATTAGGGTAAAAACATATTTTTTTACTAAATTCACAATGGTTTTAATATAAACAGGCCATCAGAAAGGATTGAACATCATGGGTTTTACATTTTTTAAAACGAAAAGCTTTATTTTTACTGCTGTTTTTATGATTATTATCTCAGCAAATATATGCTGGGCAGAAGACACTGAAAATATCATTTCTGAGATAGTGATACAAGGCACAAAAAACGTCAAAGAAAAAGTTGTCAGTAAAGCCATTAAATCAAGGGAGGGGAAAGCCTATTCCGAATCAAAAGTAAAGGCGGACTTATCCAGAATCCTTGAACTCGAATATTTTGAGAATGTAGAGGTATTCGTAGACACTGCAACATGGAGGATAACGTATAAAGTCACGGAAAAACCTTATATTAAAACAATAAACTTTAAAGGCAATAAGAAATTCTCAAAAGGCCGTTTAAAACAGGAAATCGAACTAAAAGTAAAGAAATACTTCGACATTATAAAGCTGGACCAGTCAAAAGAAAAGATTTATACGCTTTATGCTGACAAAGGTTACCCTGACTGTAAAATAGAGGTATATCCTACTACCGATGAAAGGACAAACCAAATGACCGTTACTTTTCTGATTACGGAAGGAAACAGGATTCTAATCGGAAAAGTCGATGTAGAAGGCGTGAAAGCTTTTAAACCCAAGAAAATAGTCAAGAAAATGAAAAAAACCCGCAGAAAAAAGGTCTATAAAGAAGAGAATTTGAATAAGGATATTGATTCCATAATAGAGTTCTACAAAAACAGAGGGTACGTTCAGATCCAAGTGGGGGAACCAAAGATTACTTACAATCCCGAAAGGACCCTTATGTACATAACACTGCCAATAAACGAGGGGGCCAAGTACAAAATAGGCACAATAACTTTTTCGGGAAACCAGATATATACAGAAAACGAGTTGCAAAAAGTTCTGACTCTAAAACCCAAAAAAATATATAAGGAAGAGAAATTCCAGGAATCCCATCAGTCTTTAGTAGAGCTTTATTCAGACAAAGGTTACCTAAACTGCAGGGTTATACCTGAATTCAACCCGGACGAAGAAAACGGGCTGATGAACATACACTTTGACATAACTGAAAATCAGATTGTTTACGTCGGTAAAATATACGTTGACGGGCTTACTCACACAAAGGAATTTGTTATAACCAGGGAGCTTGTATTGAAAGAAGGGGACGTATTCGCGGCTACAAAAGTAAGGCGCAGTATTGAAAAGATACATAATTTAGGTTTTATTGATGCAGTTGAGCCCGAAGTTCTTCCAACAAATGTAATGGATGTTATGGACCTGGTGTTTAACATAACAGAAGGCAAGCCGGGAGTGCTTTCTGCAGGCGCAGGATACTCATCAGTGGACCATTTTGTGGGAACCTTGCAGGTACAGCATATAAATTTACTGCACCGCGCACAGCGATTAAACCTGTTATGGGAGTTCGGTGCTCGCAGGCAGAACTACGAAATAGACTGGACAGAACCGTGGTTTTTGAACAAACCGACAAGTTTGGGGTTCAGTATTTTTAATATGGTGCGCACCCGGGATTATAGTACAATTCTTAGTGCATATAAAGAAGGGCGTAAAGGTGGTTCGATTCGCCTTGGGCCCCGTTTGAGCGATTACTTAAGCCTTCTTTTCTCATACAGTTACGAAGAGATAGAAGTATTTGATGTTGATGAAACTCCAGTAGTTAAGGATAATGTTCCAGAAACTCATGATATAACATCTAGTATTTCTTCTCAGGTTGTTTGGGATACAAGGGATAATATTTTCAATGCCACCAGGGGTAACCGCCAGTCTCTGGCAGTGCAACTTGCAGGAGGCCCATTGGGAGGGAATATAAATTTCGTAAAGCCGATAACAAAAAGCTCTTGGTTTTTTCCAACCATCTGGAAGTTTGTTCTTTCCCTGAATGCAACAGTCGGATTGGTGGAAAACTTCGGGGATTCAAAAGACGTCCCTATTTACGAAAGATTCTACGTCGGCGGAGCTGAAACTATCCGCGGTTATAAGTACAGAAGTGAGATTGGTCCAGATGAAGGTGGAAAAATGATGTCGATATTTAATTTGGAATATAAATTCCCGATAGTAGAGGAAAGAAAACGCCCGATTTTAATGGGCGCATTCTTCCTGGATGTGGGTGGTTCATGGGAAAACCCCGGAGACTTTACAACAGAAATCGGCCGGGGAGAAAAACAGATGAAATCAGGTGTTGGTTTTGGCATAAGATTTACCACTCCGGTATTTCCTCTTCGTCTTGACTGGGGATATGGTTTAAATCATCAGCCCGGAGAAGAGCTTAGCCAGTTTTACTTTACTATTGGCAATATTTTTTAAAACAAATTTCGGGTTTCCCTGAGATTTGAAGAGAGGCTTAAGTGTCTAATAAAAATATTTTTTTAAATTTTATTTTACCTCTTGTTTTTGTTATCTTGCTGATTACCCCTGCAGTTACCGTTGAAATCTCGTTAGATGAGCAAGCAGCTGATTCTGACGTGTTAATTAACGTAGGCTATGTTGATATCGAAAAAGTTTTTGAAGCTCATCCTATGGCAAAACGCCTGAAAGAGGAATTCTATCAAAAAGCAGAAAACAAGAAACTTGAACTCCAGGATGCCGAAGCAAAAATAAGCAGTTTAAAAAAGGTAGTGGTTTCCAGTACAACTATGATTGACAGGATGAAAGAAGAAGTTAAAGTAATGAAAAATATATCCCAGAATATAGGCAAAAATATTCAGGATGTTATCAAAACCAGCTCTACAATTGATGATGAACAGGGTACGGTACAAATATCCACTCAAACCCCGCAGCAGCCCCCGCAAAGAAAACCTGTAGATGAAAAAACAATAAAAGAAAAAGAAAAACAAATACAGCAGGCAGAAGAAGAGCTGGCTTTAATAAAAAAAGACCTGGAAACACAGCAGCTTGAATTAATAAAAGTGACCAAGAAAAATAAAGAGGAACTGATAAGCTACGAAAAAGAGCTTACGAACAGGGTTCTTGCGGATATCTATCATATTTTAGACAGGGTATCCCAGGAAAACAGAATAACTATTATATTGGATAAAAAGCAGGTCGTTTACGGCCAGTCCATGAAGGATTTAACGGATACGGTTTTAGACCGGTTAAGAGGAAGATAAGCCAGCCCTTCCTGATACTGTTATGGAAGAGTTGGTATAGGTAAACAAAAATAATAATTTGCACTTTATTTTTTAAATAATTTTAAAAAAGGAAGGGCTGGGTGAAACTAACATCTAAAGAAATTGCTAAATTGGTTGAAGGTGAGCTGCTGGGCCAGCCGGATATCGTAATAACCGGAGCTGCGGGATTGAATGAAGCCACTCCCCAAGATATTTCGTTTCTGGAAAACGAAAAATACATTAAGCATATGTCCTCTTCAAAGGCAGGGCTTGTGATAGTTGCCGAAAAAATATCAAATCCCAATAAGCCGGTTATTAAGGCAAAAAATCCAAAACTGGCTTTTGCGAAAATCCTTGAAATAATCGAAAAAGAAAATGCGGGTTCGCAAGATGTAAAAATACATCCAACAGCAGTTATTTCAAAAAACGCAACTCTGGGCAAAGATGTCATAATAGGGCCTTTTGTTGTCATAGAAGATAATGTAAAAATAGGCAATAGCACCAAAATCCTTGCTCAATGTTTTGTCGGCAGAAATACAAAGATCGGCTCTGAATGCTTAATTTATCCCAGAGTTACAATACGCGAAAACATCTCTATCGGGAATCAGGTTATATTGCATTCAGGTACGGTGATAGGAGCGGACGGCTTCGGTTATACACAGATAAAAGAGGGGATATACAAAATCCCGCAAATCGGCACTGTAGAGATACAAGACAGCGTGGAAATAGGGGCAAACGTAACGGTAGACCGGGCCACAACCGATAAAACACTAATCGGCACAGGAACAAAAATAGATAACCTTGTGCAAATTGCACACAATGTCCATATCGGAAGCAACTGCATAATCATAGCTGGAGTATGTATTGCCGGCTCTGTTAAAATAGGAAATAACGTTACAATAGCGGGCAAAGCGGCAATAGCAGGGCATCTGGAAGTGGGCGACGGGGCAGTAATCGGCGGCAAAGCAGGAGTAACAACTGATGTTAAACCAAAGGAAGTTGTATCCGGCTTTCCTGCAAGGCCCCACAATAAAGAAATGAAGATACAGGCTTTGATCCATAAACTGCCGGAGATATACGAACAAATAAAAATTATGAGGAAAAAATAAAAAACGAAAGGTAAACTAAATACAATGGAAAAACAAAAAACTATAATAAAGGAAGTCCAGCTGGAAGGAATCGGCTTGCATACTGGTAACATCACAAAAGCAATATTCAAACCAGCTCCGCCTGACTCCGGGATAAAGTTTATAAGAATGGACATCGAAAACAAACCAGTTATCTCTGCTTCCCATCATCAGGTTCTGGGTGCAATACGCGGTACCACTATAGGAACAGATTCGGTCAGGGTTCATACCGTTGAGCACCTCCTTGCTGTTTTTTTCGGGCTCGGAATAGATAACCTGGAGATTCAGCTTTTCAATAACGAGCCGCCTGTTATTGACGGAAGTGCAAAGCCCTATGTGGATTTAATCCTTAAAGCCGGCATACAGGAACAGGACGCGCCTAAGAAATACCTGACGCTTTCGCAACCTTTCGTGTATGAAGCTGAAAATGTCAAAATAGAAGCTTACCCTTCGGATGAATTGAAGATAGATTGTACGGTTTCCTACAACCATCCTTTCCTCAGCGAACAAAAAGCTTCCTTTGTAGTTAATTCAGATACTTTTATAAACGAGATAGCCCCTGCCAGAACGTTTTGTTTCGATTATGAAATCGAAGCACTCAAAAAAAGAGGCCTGGCAAAGGGCGGGGATCTAACCAACGCGATTGTAATCGGTTTAAAAGAGATTCATAACCCGGACAAAAAACTGAGGTTTAAAGATGAGTTTGTCAGGCATAAAATTCTTGATTTAATAGGCGACCTCTATTTAATCGGTCACCCGATTAAAGCACACATAGTAGCCTCAAGACCCGGGCATTCCCACAACATTAATTTTGCAAAAAAACTGGCAGCACTTGAGGAAAAAAACATACATAAAAAGTCAAAGGAGACAAAAGCCATGAGTACAACGCAGGTAATTGCAGGGACTACATTGGACATAAATGCAATCCAGAAGATTATACCTCACCGTTACCCCTTCCTTTTAATAGACAAGGTAACAATAGTGGAAGAACTTAAACGGGCTGTCGGGTATAAATGCGTAAGCGGAAACGAGCATTTTTTCCAGGGTCATTTTCCGGGGCAACCGATTATGCCGGGTGTTCTTATTATTGAAGCAATGGCACAGACATCCTGTGTACTTTTTCTTACGCGCCCGGATCTTAAGGATAAATTAGCCTATTTTATGGCCATAGATAATGTAAAATTCAGAAAGCCCGTGCTGCCCGGAGACGTATTAGAACTGAAAGTCGAAGTGCTGAGAGCCCGCGAAAGAGGCGGCAGGGTCAGGGGTGAAGCATACGTCAATAATAATCTCGTGGCTGAATCCGAGTTTATGTTTGTTATTGTCGACAAGGAATAAATACTTTTATAATTAAACAGGAGAAATAGAATGATTCACAATACAGCAATTATTCATCCTTCCGCAAAAATAGACAAAGACGTAGAGATCGGCCCTTACGCCATAATCGGAGAAGACACCGTTATAAAATCAGGAACAAAAGTAGGGGCGCATGCTATAATTGAGTTTTCGGATATCGGTGAAGACTGCGCGATATTTCATCATGCTTCGATAGGAACCGCACCCCAGGACCTTAAATACAACAACGAACGTACAAAACTGATTTTAGGGCCTAAATGTACCGTAAGAGAGTTCGTCACTTTAAATCGCGGCACTACCGCAACGCATAGAACTCAAATCGGGTCAAACTGTCTTTTTATGTCTTACGCTCATGTGGCACACGACTGTATAATAGGGGACAATGTTATCATGGCTAACGCAGCAACTCTCGGAGGCCATGTTGAAATAGGGGACTATGCAGTGCTTGGTGGTTTAGTGGCCATCCATCAATTTACACGTATCGGAAAACTCGTAATGATAGGCGGCGGCGCAATGGTTTCCCAGGACATACTTCATTTCACGCAGGCCCAGGGTGACAGATCAAAGCTGGTGGGATTAAATCTGGTAGGGCTCAAAAGAAGAAGGATGGGCAATGAAGTAATAGAGGAAATAAAATCCGCCTATAGAACGCTGTTCCTGTCAGGTTTACCCATGGAAGAAGCCCTGGATCAGCTTGAGGCAAGCCAACCTAAAAAAGAAGTGCGTGAGATGATTGAATTCATCCACGCCTCAAAACGCGGCATCTGCAGGCCCGGTAAAAAAGAAAATATAGAAGAAATACTATAGTTATTTTATGAAAAAAATAGGTTTAATCGCTGGCAATGGCAGGTTTCCTTTTCTGGTTGCTGAAGAAATCAAAAAGGGGGGAAACCAGGTAGTTGCAGTGGCATTAAAGGAAGAAACAGACCCTGCACTGGAAAAAATTGTAGACAGGATTTTCTGGATAAATCTCGGCAAACTGCAGAAATTAATCGACATCCTGAAACAGGAAGCAGTGACCGAAGCCATAATGGCAGGCGCTGTCAAGCATACCCAGTTATTTGCAGGCCTTAAATTTGACCTTAGAACCATTAAACTCCTAGCAAGCCTGAAAAACAAGAAAGCCGACTCAATCCTGGGCGCTTTCACAAAAGAGCTTAAGAACGAAGGCATAGATTTACTCCCGTCACATATATTCCTGAAGCATCTCCTGCCCAAAAAAGGCATTATAACGGGAAAAAAATTGTCAAAAACCGAACAGAAAGACGTAGATTTCGGATATGAACTTGCCAAGAAAATTGCGGGTTTGGATATCGGGCAGACTGTAGTGGTGAAAGATCAGGTTGTTGTCGCGATAGAAGCGATTGAGGGTACTGATGAATGCATACGCCGCGCGGCAAAATTCGGAAAGGAAAATACAGTGGTGGTAAAAGTCTCTAAACCAAAACAGGACCTGCGGTTCGATATTCCTGTTATCGGGCCCGGAACCATGAGGGCAATGGCAGAGAGCAAAGCGCGCATACTTGCAGTTGAGGAAGGTATGACGTTAATATTTGACAAAGAAGAACTGTTTAAAATAGCAAAAGAAAATAACATAACCATTTTAGCAGTATGATTTAATAAAATGAATAAAATAAAAACTGCTGTTATCGGAGTAGGTTCCCTAGGCCAGCACCATGCAAGGATATTGGCAAGCCATCCCCAATCCATGCTGTCAGCATTGGTGGATACCGATCTTAAAAGGCTTGAGAAAATATCCAACAAATTAAAAATAGAAGAGTTCATTACTTATAAAGACATTATAGGCAAAGTCGAAGCTGCTGTAATTGCAGTCCCGACCCCGATGCATTACCAAATCGCAAAAGACCTGCTTGAAGCAGGGATTCATTGTCTTGTGGAAAAACCATTCACGACAGCCGTCAAAGAAGCAGAGGAATTGATATCCCTGTCTATGGCAAAAAAGACGGTGCTTCAGGTAGGACATATAGAGCGCTTTAACCCTGCCGTAATCGCAGCTATGCCTTATATAAACAATCCAAAGTTCATTGAGGTTAACAGGCTCGGCCCTTATGACCCCAGAACCAGCCATATAGGAGTAATCCTTGATCTAATGATTCATGATTTGGATATTCTGCTCTCACTGGTGCAGGATAAGGTTATCGGAGTTGAAGCACACGGCGCAAAAATATTATCTGATCATGAAGATATTGTAAAAGCACGTATTAAATTCGAAAAGGGATGTGTGGCAGATGTATCAGCAAGCAGGGTTTCCCTTGAAAAATACAGAAAAATAAGAATATTCCAGCCTGACTCCTACATATCCGTTGACTACGCAGGCAAAAATCTGAAAATCTACCAGAAAAAGGAAAATGTGAAAGTTGTCAAAGGCCTCGGAGATATAAAAGTATTAAAACCTAAACTGAAAAACGAGGAACAGCTGTATAAAGAGCTTGACCATTTTCTCCAATGCGTATCAGAAGGCAAAAAAGCGGTTGTCAGCGGCGAACACGGAAGGGATGCCCTTGAACTTGCCCTTGAAATCTTAAAAAACATTAAGCTTTAAATATCATGGCTCAAAATATATTCATATCAGCAGGTGATGTTTCAGGGGAGATACACGCAGCCAATCTGGTTAAATCCATAAAAAATCTGCAGCCGCAGAGTTACATAACCAGTTTGGGAGGGAATAACCTTAAAAGCGTATCCAACGAATTCACAGCAAACTTAATTAACTTAAGTGCCTTCGGCTTTTCAGAGCCGTTAAAACAGTATTCAAGCTTAAAGAATATCTTTAATAAATGCACCAAAGATGCCTGGAAATATAGAAAACCAAACAAACTGATATTAGTTGACTACTATGGTTTTAATATACATCTGGCAGAGGAAGCACATAAAAGAGGAATCCCGGTATATTATTACATAAGCCCGCAGGTTTGGGCAAGCAGGCCTGGCAGAATCAAGAAAATTGCCAAATATGTCAAGAAAATGTTAGTTATCCTGCCTTTTGAAGAAGAGATTTACAGGAAAGCAGGTGTTGATACAGTTTTTGTTGGACATCCTTTGCTGGATTTAGTACCGGAAACTAAAGGTGAGAACGGGGAAATACCCGAACGCCCAGTGATAGGACTGTTCCCCGGAAGCAGGTCATATGTAATCAAAAGGCATATTTCCCTGCTGGAAAAAACCGCAGAAATCATCAATAAAGAGATGCCTTCAGATTTTAAATTTGTATGCCTGAAAGGCTCAAACCTGAATTTTTCATCATCCTTGCCGGTCGTATTTGATGAAGGGTATAAGGAACGTAAAAATTTGACTATGTCTATCAATGTTTCGGGAACAGTAAGCCTTGAAAATGCACTGCTGGGCATACCTATGGTTGTAATATACAAACTGTCTTTATTTAATTATTACCTGGCAAAATTGCTCGTTAAAGTCCCGTATATTACGATGGTAAACCTACTGGCCAAAAGTGAGGTTGTTCCTGAACTTATTCAGGATAAGGCAACCCCGGAAAATATTGCAAGAACTGCATTAAATATCTTGAAAAATCAATCAAATTTTGTTAAGCTAAAGAAACAACTTGTGTCCTTCCGCAAACAGCTGGGTGAACCTGGGGTAAGCGAAAGAGCAGCAAAAATTATATTAAACGATTAACATGATTTATAAAAAATTACTCAATTATCTTAAACCTCATATCCCTCGATTTTCACTGGCATTAATATGCATGGCTTTATTCTCGGCTATTACAGGATTTACAACCTGGATCGTTAAAAACGTTATTGACAGGATTTTTATAGCACGCGACATACAGATGCTTTACATAGTCGCCTGCCTTATTCCTTTAACCTTTCTTATTAAGGGTATCGCAGGTTACGGGCAAAGCTATCTGATGCATTACATAACTCAGAACATTATACGCAAACTGCGCAGTGAGCTGTATGAAAAACTTATCTTCCTGTCTCACGATTTCTTCGTCAAAAATTCAACCCCGAGACTTATGTCCAGAGTTACTAACGATGTTTATGCCCTGGAAAACGCCCTCAGACGCGTCCCTGCCAATTTAATAAGGGATGGCTTAACAGTAATTTTCATGATTGGGATTATGTTTTATCTTAACTGGAGGTTTTCCGCCTTGTCTTTAATAATTTTTCCTATAGCAAGCATACCTCTAGCCCAATTCTCGCGAAAGATGAGGGATGCTTCCAGGCAGGGACAAAAACAGATGGCAGAAATCTATTCTTCTCTCCAGGAAACTCTTAGCGGAATAAATATCATAAAAGCATTCATCAAAGAAAACGACGAGATAGAAAGATTTAATAAGGAAAATAACAAGTTCTATCATACCCAGATAAAATTTATCCGCGTTGATGCGCGTTCAAGCCCTTTTATGGAGTTCATAGGAGCTATCGCGGTTGCTTTTGTTCTGTGGTACGGAGGAAAAGACGTTATTAAAGGGGTATGGAGCGCCGGCTCGTTTTTTGCGTTTTTTACGGCTGCTTTCTCTATGTATCAGCCAATCAAGAACTTTGCCAGCGTAAATGCATTGATTCAGCACGCTATGGCAGGAGCTGAACGAATATTCGAAATCATGGACGAAAAACCAAGCGTTGTAAACAATCCCGAAGCTGTAGAACTTCCTCCTTTTAAATCATCGATATCCTTTGACAAGGTAACATTTCACTACCCGGAAAAAGAAAATATCCTAAATAACATCAAGCTTAAAATAAAATCCGGCGAGATTATAGCATTGGTAGGGCCGTCAGGGGCTGGAAAAACATCCCTTGCCCAGCTTTTAGTGAGGTTCTATGATATCAATGAAGGAAAAATCCTTATTGACGATAAAGACATCAGGGCAGTCACCCTGGAGTCCCTGCGCAGGCAAATAGGAATAGTCACGCAGGAAGTTATTCTCTTTAATGATACTGTGAAATATAATATATCCTACGGAAGGTCTGATGCAACGGAAGCTGAAATCACAAAAGCAGCAAAAGCAGCCAATGCACATGCTTTTATTGAAAAGCTTCCCCAGGGTTATGATACTATAATAGGAGAAAGAGGAGTAAAACTTTCCGGAGGGGAACGGCAAAGGCTTTCCATAGCAAGGGCAATACTGAAAAATCCGCCTATTCTGATACTTGATGAGGCAACAAGTTCTCTGGATGCAGAATCAGAAAAGCTGGTACAGGAAGCAATAGAACATCTGATGGTTGACAGGACTGTACTTCTGATAGCTCACAGGCTGGCAACCGTTAAAAAGGCAAGTAGAATAATTGTAATCGATAAAGGTAAAATAATCGAAGAGGGGACTCACAAACAACTTTTAGGAAAACAGGAAGGTATCTATGCCAAATTGCATTACTTACAACTACTGTAATGTAGCCCTTTATGGGCGTAAAAATGAAAATAAACTTAAAATCTCAAAATATTTACAGCCACAAGGGCCTACACTACACTTTTTAAGTATTTTATTAATTATTCTTTTCTGCCCTATTATGCTCTGGGGGAAAGATAAAGCACCAACTCATTACAACACGTATGACGGCTCTATTCCCGGAGCTAGGACTCTGGCAATGGGTTATGCTTTTTGTGCTGTTGGAGAAGAACCTTCAGCCATTTACTTCAACCCTGCAGGGATTTATTTTATTAAATCGAATCTCTTCAGTATGACTTATGAAGCAACGCGCCAAAGTGATCTTACAACCGAAGAAATCTTCAGCCCGGAGGCACTAAGAAATAAAAATCTGGTTTTCCTAGGCATTACAAGTCCTCAAGGCGCATTTTCATGGAGACCTTTAGCTGACTATACAACCAGGACCGATTCCGGAGCAGACTGGCTGGAAACCGAAATTAAAATCAATGCTTTGACCTTTTCGGTATCTGCAGAACACGACTCCAAAACGTATTCCGGACTAAACGTATCTTATCTGAACGGCAGGATTGCAGAGTCCAGGGTTGAAAACAATATACCTAATACTAACATAGCCGACGGACACGGGATTACTTGCGATTTTGGAATAATACACTCATTATCCGAGGAATTCAGGTTCGGGGTAAACCTGCAAAATCTGTGCGGATTCATATGGTGGGACGATTACAGGAAAGACCAACTGCCGTTTATTCTAAGAACCGGTATGGCTTTTCAAATAACCAACTTCTTAACTTTTGCATCTGACTGGGAAAAAAGGTATTACAGAGAGGGCACGGAAGGGCCCGTAGAAGTGACGCATTTCGGTGTAGAGCAGAATATAGGCAAGATTCTGAAATTCCAGCTGGGTTCTTATGGACAAGATTTAAACAATAAAGAAAAATCTCACCTGACCGGCGGGGTCACTTATTACAGAAACAAATACAAATTGTCTTTGGCTGGGGAAAAATACAGGATAGACGGGGCAGACGTTAACAGGTATCTTTTCAGCTTGGATATACCTATCTGACAACTTTTTGGACTCTTCCGGAACGAAGACAGGAAGTGCAAACGTAAGCACGTTTAACCTTGCCGTTTAAACGAATCTTTTGGCGCTGCAGGTTTGGACGGAAAAATCTATTTGAAGCTTTATGAGAATGGCTAATACTCTTTCCGGCTACAGGTCCTTTTCCGCATATAACACATTTAAAAGACATTTTATTTATACCTCTCTTTTCAATCTAGTGAAAACAAAATATATCAAATTTAATAGAAAAATGCAAATATTTATTCAATATGTTAGATAAATCAATTCAATATCTGAAAGGAATCGGCCCAAAAAGGTCTAAAATACTTGGTAAAATAGGCATCTTTACAGTACGTGACTTGATAAGCCACTTCCCAAGAGATTACGACGATAGAAGAAAAATAGCAAAAATCGCATCCATAAAATCGAACGAAAAAGTTACCCTCTCTACGAAGTCCGAGTATTTTCAGGTTATTTCGTTAAACAGAAACCTTTCTGCATTCAAGGTTGCTTTAAGCGACGGCACCGGTATAGTTTTCGGGACATTTTTCAGAAAAATAAACCCCTATCATAAACACGATATATTCGCCAGGTTAAAAAATGATTTCGTAAAAGGAAATCATGTCCTGGTGCAGGGCCAGGCAGAATATAATTTCGGCGAAAAACAGATAAAAATAGAGGAGTATGAGGTCATTGACCCGAAAACACCAAACAAAGAATTAATTCATTTTAACAGAATTGTGCCGGTATACCCTTTAACCGAGGGAATAAACCAGAAATGGCTGAGAGAAATCATCAGAAGCATACTTGAAGAAGCTTCCAGCTCATGGCCGGAAGTTATGCCGTCAAAAATATCCGCTCAAAAACATCTGATACCTTCATCCTTGGCGCTTAAGAAAATTCATTTTCCGAATGAAGTTGCGGAAGCCCAGAAAGCACGCCAGAAACTTGCGCTTGATGAGTTCCTGGTTCTTGAAACAGCTTTAACGCTTGTTAAGAAAAAAAACAAACAAAACATTAAATCACGGAATTACGCTATTAAAAAAAATCTTTTAACGCCGTTCCGCACTAAACTCGGTTTTGAATTTACTCATGAGCAAAAGAAATGCATAAATGAAATTTTTTCCAATTTGCAGAAACCCTCACCGATGAACCGCCTGCTTTTGGGCGACGTTGGTTCCGGAAAAACCGCTGTTGCCTTGAGCTCAATACTTCTTGCAATAGAGAATAACTACCAAACAGCTTTACTTGCACCCACCGAGATACTCGCCGAACAACATTATCTGATGATACAGGAATTACTTTCAGGACTTCCGGTAAATTCAGCTCTTCTTACAGGGAAGCTGTCTTCTTCCGGAAAAGAAAAGAAGGATTTATTGCAAAAAATAGCTCAGGGAGGTATCAATCTAGTAATCGGAACGCACGCATTGCTTGAAGAAAAAGTAAAATTCAAAAACCTGGGATTGATTGTTATTGATGAGCAGCACCGGTTTGGAGTTATGCAGCGGGCACGGCTGCACAAGAAAGCGTCCCTGCCTGATGTTTTGGTTATGACAGCAACGCCAATCCCGCGCACTCTTGCTCTAACTGTTTACGGAGATCTGGATATTTCTACGATTAACGCTCTACCTCCGGGAAGGCAGCCCATTATAACCCTCCATTTGAACGAAGAAAGTGCATATAATCAGGTGAAACAGGAAATAAAAAAAGGTCACCAGGCATACATTGTGTACCCTTTGGTAGAGGAATCTGATAAACTCGAGCTGAAATCAGCTACCGAAGAGGCCGCCAGGATGTCAATATCAGTCTTCAGGGATTTCAAAGTGGGACTCCTGCACGGGCAAATGCCGACTAAAATAAAAGAAAAAACCATGCTCGATTTTAAAAACAAGAAATTCGATATTTTGATATCCACGACCGTAATCGAAGTGGGAATTGACGTACCCAATGCTACTGTTATGGTTATAGAACACGCGGACAGATTCGGGCTTGCAACACTGCATCAATTAAGGGGCAGGGTCGGGAGAGGCACCGCCCAGTCATACTGCATACTTCTTGGAATTCCCAGAACGGATGATGCCAAAAGAAGAATAAAAACTATGACTTCAACCTGCGACGGATTCAAAATAGCGGAAGAAGACCTGGCAATACGGGGGCCCGGAGAGTTCTTCGGCATAGCCCAGCACGGAGCACCCCCTCTAAAAGCAGGCAACATATTGACTGATGTAAAATTAATCGAAGAAGCCAAATCCATTGCAACAAACATCATGGACTCTGACCCGGACCTTTTAAATAAACAACATGCAGTGTTACGCAATGAATTAATTAGAAACTACCAG
>JAFGIL010000048.1 GCA_016929635.1 Endomicrobiales bacterium | reverse complement strand
GCCAGAAAGCTATATTAAATAAATATATATTATTAACTATCCAATCATTTGGAATAAAAATACTTAAATATGCACTAGCAGCCAGGAACGGGCCAAATGGTATGTATTCTCGTTTATCAAGTTTATTTAAAGTGATTAATGATATGCCAATAATGCTCCCGAGAAGTGAGCCAATGAATATCACTAATAATGTTTTCGAAATGCCGAAAAATGTCCCAATTCCTGCTATGAGTTTTATGTCTCCCCCGCCCATTGCATCTTTATTAAAAATCCTAGTTCCGATATATCCTACAATAAATAAACACGAAGCACTGACTAATCCGCCTAAGATAGAATTGATTAAACGTATTTTCAAGTCTGCCCCTAATTGGAAGTTAATAAAACTAAAGAGCAGGCCTCCGATTATTAAAATAAAATTAAACGTATCTGGTATAATCTGATGAAAAAAATCTATGCCGGAAACAATTATTAAAATTAATGTAAATAAAATATATATAATCAGAAAGGCCGGGTTGTTGTAATATTTGAATGCTAAATTTGTGAAAAGTATTGCGGTAAGCAATTCAATTATCGGGTACTGCCAGGAAATCCTGCTTTTACAGAACCTGCATTTCCCTTTTAAGACGATAAAACTCAGCAGTGGTATATTATCATGCCATTTTATTGTTTTATTGCAATTTGGACAGTGGGATCGCGGTTTTAATATTGATTCATTTCTCGGTATTCGGTGTATGCAAACATTGACAAAGCTTCCTACTATAAGTCCGAGCAAGAAAATAAACAGTGCAAAAATAAACATGTTGGTTTTATTATACAAAAAATAACTCCGCCGGTCAAAAAAGACAGGCGGAGTTATTAACTAAATCACAATGATGCATTAATATGATCCCCAAGAAGTACTCTTAGAGTCAGTGTGAGTGCAGTTTACCCACAAATCACCCCATGATTTTCCTGTGGTCGGTGCTGTTTCATCTCTGTAGCCCCATATTCCTGGAGTACCTGCGGTTTCGTCTGCGCTGGCTGCATCTACATTAAAAGAGTTACTTTTTGAATGATAGTTAGGTGTGTAGCAGTCAGGAATTTCCTTAATGTATTTACCATTCTGCATGGTTAATGCACCCCCAGGGCTGGCTGCTGGGAACCATCCTTCCATTTCTCCGTAGTAGATTGAAAGGGCGCTTCTTAATGCACCTAAATTCCCTTTTGTTGCGCCTTCATTAGATTTACGTATAAGGTCAGCAAATTTTGGAATTGCAATTGCGGATAGAATACCTATAATGGCAACAACAATCATCAGCTCAATTAGAGTAAAACCTTTTGATTTTTTCATAATTTCACCTCCCTTTTTTGTGGATTTCCTAATAAAATATAACATATCACAGCAGATTTGTCAAGGTATATATAGAATTATTAGAATAATAAAAATTGTGACTTTAGTCACATTCCTACTGGCTGGCCATCTGGCTCATTTCAAACATAGGCATAAACATGGCCAGCACTATCGATCCCACAACTATTCCCATGCCGACCATTATTAACGGTTCAATCATACTGGTTAAACCCTTAACAGCCACATCAACTTCCTGATCATAAAAATCTGCAATTTTATTCAGCATGGTATCAAGATTTCCCGTTTCTTCCCCGATTGCTATCATCTGGATTACCATTGGCGGGAATACACCGGTTTTCTTCAACGGATCTGCCATTCTTTCACCTTCCTTGATAGATACGCTGGCGGTGTTGATAGCATTTTCAATGACTTTATTTCCGCTGGTCTTAGCCACTGTGTCAAGTGCCTGAAGTATCGGTACGCCTGATTTTATCAAAGTACCAAGAGTTCTTGAAAACTTGGCAACAGCAACTTTTTTTAGAAGGAGCCCGAATACAGGAAGCTTTAGAAGCCGGTCATCAATTATTACTTTCCCTTTTTCAGTTTTATGTATCTTTTTAAAACCAAAAAATATTGCAAAAGGTGCAGCAGCTACTAAGAGAAAAAATTTGCGCAAAAAATTTGATATTCCTAAAAGTACCCTGGTGGGCAGCGGAAGTTCAGCGCCGAATTGTGAAAAGATTTCCTTAAAAGTAGGTATAATGAATACCAATAAAAATACAGTAATAGCTCCCGCAACAAGAGATATAACAGCGGGATATACCATAGCCCCTTTGACTTTACCCTTTAATTCTTCGGCCGCCTCAAGATAAGCTGACAGCCTTTCAAGAATGGTATCCAAGATACCGCCCACTTCTCCGGCTTTTATCATTGAGACGTATAATTCCGTGAAAGCAACAGGATGTTTTCTCATCGCATCTGTTATGGATATACCTTGTTCTATATCTTCCCTTATAGTCATTATGACATTTTTAAAAACAGGGGTTTCTGCCTGGTCCACAAGAATCGATAAACCCTGTACTATCGGGACTCCGGCGGAAACAAGCGTGGATAACTGCCGTGAAAAAAGAACAAGTTCTTTTGAGCCCACCCCGGGTTTGAACGGATTTACTTTTTTAATAAACTCGTCTATAACGCTTGGGGTAAACTCTTTAATTTCAATTACAATAAACTTCTGAAATTTCAGCCTTTCCATTGCGGTTCTTTGGTCAGGAGCTTCCATTGTAGCCATTATTTCTTTACCCGAAGTGTTTTTTGCTTTATACTTAAACTGAGGCATTCATCCTCCGATTCCATGTTTCAATAAATTCTATACAGATGTCTTTTGCAGTATTCTTTTAAGGTCATCTTTATCCGTGCTTGCGTCTATGGCATTTTGGTATGTTATTTGTCTTCGCAGATAAAGATCGTATAATGACTGGTTCATCGTCTGCATCCCGAATTTTCCTCCGGTTTGCATTGATAGGTAAATTTGCTCTATTTTCATATCCCTGATCAAGTTGCGGATAGCGGGAGTGACTATCAGAACTTCACTTGTAAGCACTCTTCCGGATCCTGACATGTGATGCAATAACTGCTGACAGAAGACGCCCTGCAAAACCAATGACAGCTGGGAACGAATCTGGGATTGCTGATGAGGCGAAAAGACGTCGATAATCCTGTTGATGGAAGAAACTGCATCGGTTGTGTGTAAGGTTGCCAGCACAAGATGCCCTGTTTCGGCTATTGTCAAAGCGGAAGAGATTGTTTCCAGATCTCTCATTTCACCGACAAGTATAACATCAGGGTCCTGGCGCAGTACGTATTTTAAGGCATTCGAAAAAGAGGTTGTATCTGCACCGACTTCCCTTTGGTTAATAATTGATTTCTTATGCAAATGAATGTACTCGATTGGATCTTCTATAGTTATTATATGGGAGTTTCGGTTGCTGTTCAGGTAATCTATCATCGAGGCGAGCGTCGTTGATTTGCCGGAGCCTGTTGGCCCGGTTACCAGTATAAGCCCCTTTCTTAGTTTCATTAATTCATAAACTACGGTTGGTAGGTTAAGCTCTTCAAACGACAGAACTTTAGTCGGTATGGAGCGCAGTGCCGCGGCTACCGAACCGCGTTGCCTAAAGACATTCATTCTTACGCGCCCAACCCCTTTTATGCCGAATGATAAGTCCAGCTCATTATGTGCTTCAAATTTTTCCTTTTGGGAATCAGTAAGCAGAGAATAAATCAGACGCTGGCAAACATCTGGAGTAAGCTTGTCGTTTTCAGTGGGATGCATTTCACCGTCAATACGCAGCATCGGAGGTATACCCGGAGTGATATGAAGGTCAGAAGCCTTCTTTTCGATTAATTGAGTTAACAAGTCTTGCATGTTTAGCATTTTAGTACCCCTTTATTCTGAAAACTTTGTTATTCTAAGCATTTCTTCTGCTGTAGAAATTCCGGATTGCACTTTTCTCCACGCAGCTTCGCGCAGTGTTATAAAACCTTTTTTAATTGCAGCTTGTTTTAACACTATCTCAGGCGCGCGTTCAAGTATAAGCGACCTGAGTTTATCGTCCAGCTCCAGGACTTCAAATATTGCAGTTCTTCCATGATATCCGGTTTGGTTACAGTTTTTACAGCCTTTTCCCCTCCAGAGCTGTACTGTTTCTTTATTCTTCGGGGATTTTGCTTCTATCCCGATGCTTTTTAGGTTTTTTTTCGGGATTTCATAACTTTCTTTGCAATGAGGGCAGATTATACGCATGAGTCTCTGTGCAACAACCATAACCAGGGCTGAAGATGTCATAAAAGGTTCGATACCCATGTTGTTTAAATGGATTATGGCATTGGTTGTTGTGCTTATCGGCAATGATGCAAAAACAAGATGCCCGGTAAGCGCTGTATTCATTGTCAGGTTTGCTGTTTCCTGTCCGTGTATCTCATCAATCATTATTATATCAGGATTTTGTTTCTGTATCGACTGCAGTGTCAAGTTTTGGGTAAATCCAATGGCATTTCGTGTTTGAATATGGGTTATTCCGGGAATTATATACTCCACAGAGTTTTCTATCGTCAAAATATTTCTATCCGGATGATTCAAATACGCTAAAGTTGAATACAAAGTCGTGGTTTTTCCTGAATAAATAGGGCCTGTAAGGATAATCAGGCCGCTTGATGACTCTATATTTTTTTTGTAAATAGCCAGCGTTTCTGTTTCAAAGCCCAACTTCGACAAATCCTTACAGAGAAGTTTATGGGTAAGTATCTGCAGTGCTATTCTTTCACCGGTTATTGTTGGTATAACTGAAATGCGCAAATCTATGTTCTGCTCGTCAATCTTTACTTTAATTCTTCCTTCCTGCGGCATGTAGTGCTCCGCAGTGTTTAAACCAGCCATGGATTTAAGTTTGTTAAGTATTGGTTCATAATATTTTTTTGACAACTGCGGATTTTCTCGCAGTATTCCGTCTATCCTGTGCCGGATTCTCAGTGAATGTATCTGCGGTTCTATATGTATGTCCGAAGATTTATTCTTTACTGCATCGGATATTAGTGTATTGATTATCTCGTCATCAGATACTTCTGTTTTTGTGTCCAGAATCTCGGAAACAAGGTTTGACTGCAATTTTGATGCAGGAGAATAGTACTTATCAATAGCATTCTTAATCTCCGATTCTGATGCAATTACTACATTTACATCTTGCCCTGTCATAACCTTGATATCATCTATGGCAAAAATATTAAACGGGTCAGCCATTGCTATAGTTATTGTTTTGGGATCTTTGGATATAGGAATAAGGGTCTGATACCTTGCAACGCTTTCAGGAACAGATTGTATCACTTCAGGAGGTATTTCACCGTACTCATTTAATGAAACATAGGATACTCCGCACTGCTTGCCTAAAAATGCAAGCATTACCTCTTCATTGATTACACCCATCTGTGCAAGTATCGTGCCGAGTTTTTCGCCAGTAATTTTCTGTGTTTCCAGGGCTTCTTTTAACTGTGAATTACTGATAATTCCGACGTCTACCAGAATATCGCCGAATCTTTTTCTAAGAGTGCTTATTTTCAAAACTAAACTCCTTTTTTCTTCTTTTTCATTAACATTTCTACGGAGTGAGGAACTAAATCCTTGATGTTTCCCCCAAGGCGTGAAACCTCGTTTATTAGACTTGAAGATATATAAGTGTATGCCTCGTCAGGCATTAAAAACACAGTTTCGATTCCTTTGTTTAATTTACGGTTCATAAGGGCCATCTGGAACTCATATTCAAAATCGGAGATTGCGCGCAGCCCGCGGATAATTACAGTAGCTTTTTTCTTTTTTAAATAATTTACCAAAAGGCCTGAAAAAAACTCAACTTGAACGGAACTGATATGTTTTGTTGACTCCCGGAGCATTTTAAGCCTGTCTTTTAATGGAAATGTAGGATATTTATTGGCATTATCTGTTATAGCTACAATTACTTTTGGAAAAAGATGGGTGGCACGGAGTATTATATCCAAGTGTCCGTTAGTTGGAGGATCAAAACTTCCCGGATAAACTGCGATTGGTCTCATAATTACTTTATTTTATAATAAATTTTTGATAGATTGTCAACCCTTATTTAGTTATAGGTACAGGTATTTCCGAACATATAAATT
>JAFGIL010000047.1 GCA_016929635.1 Endomicrobiales bacterium | reverse complement strand
TCACTGTAAAATCTGCATCCTGCGAATCAGCCAACGCAAAACTACCCTGATTATCCGCATTTGCACGCCTGCCTGCCGCAAACGAATAATCGCCGTCCGCATCGTTGTCATAGCCACCAGGAATAGTTGCATAACTGCCTGTTATATAATTTGCTGACCCACCCGATATGGTTGATGCGCTTGCATTATTGTATATTATGTTACCCCATCCTCCAGAAATTGTTGAATACCCTCCATCTATTACGTTCCCTATTCCACCTCCTATACTGCTATAGTCAGCATTAGCATTTCCGGCTATCCTGTTGGCGTCACCGCCTGATATTGTACCAAAATCTCCGCTATGGTACCCAATTATGTTATTATACCCACCTGAAACAGTTGCGTCCGGATTAGCTGCTTCGTTATATCTACCGCCGGAAACAGTAGCATAACTATATGAAGCAATATTACCATTCCCGCCTCCTACTGTGCAATAACTGAAATCCTGTCCGTTTGCGCCTGTTGTACTTCCATATCCTAGATTTACGTGGGTATTACTATATGTTGTTCCATATATAGTGCTCCCATATCTTAGAAAAGCTCCATTAACTGTAAGCTTTGCACCCGGGCTCGCTGTACCTATGCCAACATAACTCTCCGGCATTAGCAGAATATCCCCGTTATCGGTTTGCAGTGTTAGGTCTCTTGCAGATGCCGTGCCTGTTGTGCGTATTACAAGGGTTTGGTCTTCTGCAGTGATATATGAGCCGCTCTCGTCCACGCATCGTATCTCGTTATAACCTGGCGTGGTACCTGTGCCTATGCTGATACTGTGCTCGCCTATCCTGAGGTTTCCCAGTATTCTTGTATCACCTCCAAATACAATCTGCCCTGCTGTAGAACGGATTGGTTTATTTGACGTGAGAATTAACTCCTCGATAGAACCTATTTTGCTGTTCTCTGCTTCTTGCTCATATATTGACTGAAGTTCATAAGGAACAGATACAAGTTCCTTATATGGAGAGGTACCCTCGCCCTCTGCTCTTATTTCCAGATACCTGGGGCCCGCATTACCTTTAAAAAAAGCTCCGGGCATGGGGTTGTTACTTCCAAGGATATGGCTCATACACCCGTCTTCCGTGACGTTTTCGCATCTTTCAGTCCAGGGATTTACATTGTTTGGCAGACGGCAACCGGCAGCGGGCGCGGAAGTAACCCAAAAATCAACATGAGCGGTTTTAGTCGAGAAAGTGCAGGAAAAGTTCATTGCATGGATTCTTGAAGATAGACATGAAAAAAACAAAAGGAGAAAAAATACTTTTTTACGTGAGATATAGGGAAGCATATCTCTTTACCCCCCCCCCCACTAATAGTTTTGTTCGATGTGTGTTGAATAGAAAAATTTTAACTCTTTTAATCTGGTTTGTCAACATCCTGTTTTTAAATATTCCCAAACCGGGGGTATGCGGATTTTACCCTAGAAGTTAGTCCCCATTGTGAAGTAGAAAACATGAGAGGGCCCTTCCATCTTCCTGGCAAGCTGAAAATTGAGGAGTACCGGGTATGACTGCAGCAAAAAAGTGTGGAACCTCAAGCCGAGGCCGTAGCTTCCGTGCCACTGCTCTATCGGTATGTTTTTCAGCTCAATATCCTCATTCCATGTGACTCCTGAGTCGACAAAAAGCGCTCCGTAGAACGTTTTAAAAAAGAAATCCGGGAACATAAACCCCAGATGATAATTTATATTGTACACTATGGGGAAGCGCCATTCTATGTTATTTAAGAAAACCCTGTGTCCTGAATACTTCATATCTCTCGATACTCCGCGCACCCTGTCCTCGCCGCCCAGCCTGAAGAAACCGGAATTCTGGCCGAAACTCCCGCCAATGTAGCTGCGCCAGCCCAAAACGTGCTCCTTCCCTAAAGGAAAAAACTTATGTGTCTCGACAATGGCATTATGATAGCTGTAATCCCCGTCAAGGACTCTTTCAGAAACTTCTCCTGTTATACGCAACCTCCAACCCGAGGTGCTCTCCAGATAAGGACCTTGAACAACGTCATGATAGAAAGATATGCCCGCGATGTTCTCCCTTGAGCGCCAGACAACGCTTGGGTCGCTGTCCCAATACTCTTTCCTGTTAATAGTACCCATCAAGAACTCCAGACGCTGGAAACGGTTTAAGGGGTATAAAGTCTGTATGGCCTGCAGGTTGTCCTCGTTTTTCTTGTAATCATCCATGCTTGAGTAATATTCAAAATGCTCGTAACCGCTAACGGTCAGGTAAAACTGCGGCCTGTAGCGAAGAAACCCGTAGGAAACGCTGTAATCCAGATACTCTGCCGCGCTTGCAAACGTAACCATAGACTGCAGCTGATGATTCCCGAGGAACTCCGAAATCTGCCAGTAGGTTGCAAGGTACAAACCGTCCAGGCTTGAATAAAAAATGACAGGAAAAAACAAATCAGTGGAAACCTTAAACCGGTACGGCCTGGCCATTGCAGGTGATTTATCATTCCTCTCACTGGTAATCGTTGTTTTTGAGCGGGAAACCACATCTATTTTTTCTTCCTGCCGTTTATAAAAAACGGACGGTTTTATTTTTTCCATATCCTGAAGGTATAAGTGGCGCTCACCCCTGCGGAAAGAAGAGAAAAGAAGTTTTTTGTTATCCGAAGATACCTTCGGCTGGAAATTTCCACCTATTACTTTTGTCAAACGGTCAATATTTCCGCTGTTTAAACTAATCCTGTAGATATCGTTAATCCCGTCCTGGTCGCTTGTGAAGTAAACATATTTGCCGTCCGATGAAAAACACGGATACCTCTCATCGCCCGGCAGGGAGGTCAGAAACTCAGATTTCTTGGTTTCCACGTCCATAATGCATAAATCATACTCTATTCTCCCTTTTGGATTTATTCTTTCGCATGCAAAAACCAGTTTCCTCCCGTCATAAGAATTGACCGCATCCATCTTGTCCATGTAGCCTGTTGTCAGCTGGACAAGTTTTTTTGTTTTCAGCGAATACTCAAAAATATTGCGGAATCCTTCTTTTAATCCGGAGAAATAAATCCTTTCACCGTTGTTTGAAAAGGACGGCGATGCAACGCTTTCTGTCTTAATATCTATTTCGTCATTTTCGTTATTCTCCAGGTCATATATATAGATCCGGTCCCTCTGTTTCCTTTCTCCCGCAAACACAATATATTTTCCGTCAGGAGAGAAAGATAAACCGTTGCCTTCGTTATGGATGTTTTCCACTTTTATGGATTTGGTCAAATCCCACAACCGGACAGATTTTTTCCTCTCCAGGTCCATTACGTATATCTCCCTGGCTCCGCGCTCATCGGAGATGTACGCCAGCTTGCTGCTGTCCGGAGAAAAAACCGCGCTTTCGTAAAAACGCGGGTAAGAACCGTGTTTGGTCAATATTTCGCCGTACTCCGAAGGCTCGGACAGCCCTGAAGAAGAGATAGTGTATTTATCAACAAGGTACTCCCTGAACCTTTTGTCCAATGTTGATAAAGTGGTACCGTAAACGTCCAACAGCACCGAATCAGGGTCAAAACGTTCCTGGTAGCTTATCAGAAGCTTTGCTAATTTGCCTCTTCCGTATTCATCCACCAGATAATGAATTAGGGCCTCGCTCTCCTTGTATGCCAGAGTAACCTGGTGAGGCATTACATGGTTAAAGCTGTGCAGCTGCGCTAAAGGAAGGAGGTTTCCGGTTGTAGCCGCATCTCTTATGTACATTTCCCTGGTGGTCCTGTCAAAATCACCCCTTGTGTATTCTGCCAGCCCTTCCATAAGCCATAACGGGTAAAACATAAATTTTACAAGCCGTATCGAGCGCCAAAACCCGCTGAAAAGATATTCATACTGAATCTCATGGGTAAACTCATGGGTAAGCACATATTCCAGATACCGCTGCGAACCGAGATGCGCAACAAGAAAACGGTTTTTATAGGCTTCTGTTACGCCGCCGGTACCTTCGCCTATTAAAGTTATATTGGTCTGTTCAAAATCATTATGGTTGTTGTAAAGAAAAAGAGGTATCTGTTCTGATGGGTTTGCAGGAAGTACTGATGTGACCCTGCTGAATGCATTGTCTAAATATGTCTCTACGAGAGGTAGAAGATTTTTCCCGGATTTCCCGTAATAATATATGTCAAAATGATCGATCGATTTAACCTGCCACAAAAAATCTTTTGTAATAAGCTTGTTCTTGCCGAAAGCCCAGGAGTTTTGATAGAAATGGATAATAAGCGGGAGTATTATTAGAAACTGATATAATAGTTTTGGTATTCTTTTTTTCATATGATAAATTCCAAATACCAAAAAACAAATTCCAAATAATAACCAATAAAAAAATCCAAAAATCAAAACAACATACTGTTTGGCGGTTGGTCATTGGAGACGGGAATCCATTTGTAATTTGGAAATTGTAATTTGGAATTTACTACTCTTCTTCCAAAACTTCCCCCAGAGTGGGTCTTTCGCCTTTATTGACGTATTTGCTTATTAACTCCTTTTCGCGGTCACGCTCAAGCTTCCTTATAGATATATCTATCTTTCTTTCCTTTGAATCGCTCTTTATCACTTTTGCCTCAATTTCCTCTCCGACTTTTAACACTTCCGACGGATGGCCGATCTTTTTCTGGGCAATCTCGGACGAGCGGAGAAGAGCCTCGATCCCGTGCTCTACCTCCACAAATGCTCCGAAATCCACAATTCTTTTCACTTTCCCGCTGATTACCTTTCCTACATGAAATTTCTTAAAAGGATCCTCGGCCAGATGTTTTAATGAGAGGCTTATTTTTTCGTTGCTGGGATTTACATCCAGCACCGCTACCTCTATTTCCTGTTTGACTTTTAAAATATCCTGGGGATGCCGCACTTTCTTCATCCATGACATATCATTGACGTGTATAAGCCCTTCCATGTTTTCGTTTATTTTAACGAAAGCGCCGAAAGGCGTGATATTAGTGACCACTCCTTTTATTTTCGTGCCGGAAGGGTACTTCAGTTTGATATCTTCCCACGGATTAGCTTTTAATTTCTTTAACGAAAGAGACAGCTTCTGGTTTTCCGGGTCAATTGCAATTATCTTTGATTCTATTTCCTGCTTAGCCTTAAAATTTTTAATTTTTACGGCGTTATCTTCAAGCCAGCTGATTTCCGATATATGCACCAGCCCCTCAACTCCCGGCTCGATCTCGACAAAAATACCAAAATCCGTCTTTGATGTTATCTTGCCTTTAACAACCATCCCCACTTTATACTTACCTCCGACATTTTCCCACGGATGAGTGGACAGCTGTTTAAGGCCCAGGGATACCTGCTCCTTTTCTTTGTCAATCTTAAGAACCTTAACTTTTACACTCTGTCTTAAAGATATAATATCCTCAACCTTATGAATCCGGTACCATGCGATATCACCTATATGAAGCAGACCCTCCATGCCTCCTATATCCACAAAAGCGCCGAAATCCGTTATTCTCACAACAACCCCGTCAAGTATTTGGCCTTCAAACAGGTCCTTCATGACTTTTTTCCTTCCTTCCTTCTGCTCGAGTTCAAGGAGTTTCCTGCGCGATACAACCAGATTGTTTTTTTTGAGCTCCGTAATAATAAACTTCATCTTTATGCCCATATATTTTGTATAATCCTTGACCCTGTACGTATCAAGCTGGGAGCCCGGTAAAAATGCCTCTACTCCAATATCGACAATAAATCCGCCTTTTATTTTTTTTATGATAGCCCCTTCAACAGGGGTGGATTCCTTAAAAGCATTTGTAATTTTGTCCCAGGCAATGTGCTCACGCGCCTGCTTGTAGGAAACAACCGGATTTCCATCCTTGGAATGGAGCCTGATAATGTAAACCGGAAGCTCATCGCCTATCGCAGTGCGGTCAAACTGTGCCTTTGTTTTAAATTCATCCCTTGGCACAATACCCTCTGCTTTTAAACCCAGGTCAACAAGCACGCCTTCTTCGGTTTTTCCTATCACCTTCACTCTTACTATCTTTCCTTCTTCAATCACATTATCGGTTTCCGGGCCCAACAACTCCTCCATTTTCATTTCTTCTTCCGGAGTTGAACCTGCGGATGAACTCTGCTCCTCAATATTTTCCGTAACGTTTGCTGCATTCTTTTCTTCTGAACTGTTTTTTATCTCTTCCATTCTACTGCTCCCTTTCAACCACCAAAATATTTTAACCTTTTTTTATGCCTTTTTACTTTTTTCCAGTGTGGCTTTTATTTTCCTTATTTTATTCTCGACCTCTTTTATTATCCAATCAGGAGTGGAAGCTCCTGCGGTTAATCCGATGGACTTAATATTTCTAAACCATAACTGTTTCAACTCACCGGCCTTTTCAATATGCCTGGTTTTTGTGTATTTCCTGCAAATCTCGTATAATCGTTTTGTATTGCCGGAGTTTTTCCCGCCAACCACAATCATTAAATCCACGTTGCGGGCAATATTAGATGCTTCTGACTGCCTGTCAATCGTAGCCCTGCAGATAGTGTTATAAACTACGGCGTTCTTATAACGTTTTTTTAAAAATTTTACTATTTCTTTGAACTTCTTCAGGTTCTGGGTAGTCTGGCTGACAACTCCGACTTTATCCCCCAGGTTCAGCCCTTTTAAATCATACTTGTCCTCAATAACCTTACATCTGCCCTTGCCGTAGGAAACCAGAGCAATCACTTCAGGATGAGTCTTGTCCCCGATAATAACGACTTTATAATTGTCTCCTGTTAATTTTCTTACCAGATCCTGCGCACGGCCTACGAAAGGGCAAACTGCATCAACCAAATCCAATTTTTTCGATCTCAGTTTTTGTTCGAAAGATTCCGTTATCCCGTGAGTTCTCAGTATTAAAGTGCAATCCTTCATACGCCAGGGGCTGTTTACCGGCTTAATACCCTCTCTGGCCAACCGGTTGACCTCCTGGGGATTATGGATTAAAGGCCCTAGAGTATATACCTTTGACTTCTCTTTTGCAGTTTTTTCTGCTATTTCTATTGCCCTGCGCACCCCGAAACAAAAACCGGCTGTCTTTGCAATTTTTACCTTTAAATTACCTTTTATCATCTTGTCTATATAATCTAATGCAAATTTTTTATTTCTTCAAGCACTTTTTCAGATAACTTCTGATACGTATCGCGGGAGAATTCTTTCGGGGGATAAATTGTTTTCCCGAATATTAGCTTTATGGGTAAAATCTTGTTCAATTTATCCGAATTTACTATTCTTACCGGAACTACGGGAACCCCTGCCAGACATGAAAGCATCCCAACTCCGGGCAGTGCCCGCCCGAAATTTCCATCACGCGACCTTGTCCCTTCCGGGAAAACAAGCACGGTATTACCGCTTTTTAACAGTTTTTGCGCTTTTCTGAAAGCGCTCACATCCTGCTCTCCCCTCCGCACGGGAAAGGCATTCGTACGCTTTATAAGAAAGCCCAGTATAGGCACTTCAAATAACTCTATTTTTGCCATGAAAAATAAAGGCCTTTTCATAGCTGATCCGACAAGCGGAGGATCAGCAAAACTTGAATGGTTGGAAGCCATGATAACCCCTCCTTTTAAAGGAACGTTATCATGCCCATAGATTTTCCACCGCCAGATTATTTTAAAAAAGACACGGAATAAAAACCGCCCCAAATAGTAAAGCCATGTTGTTTCAAAAATATTCGCTTCCTTTTTCCTGATCTTGTTTAAAATGGCATCCGCCGTCTCTTCTATCGTTAACTCAGTGCCGTCTATAAATATCGCATCCTTCGCTTTCTTTAACGGATCTGCCTGCCGATTTTTATCCCTTTCATCTCTTTTTACTATCTCTTCTTTTATACTTTCCAGGCTTACGTTTTCTCCTTTGGCTTTTAATTCCTTGTATCTGCGCATGGCTCTTTCATCATTTGATGCATCCAGATAAAACTTATAATCAGCGTTGGGAAACACCACGGTGCCTATATCACGTCCTTCCATTACAGCACCGCCGTCTTTTCCAAGGCTGCGCTGTTTTTCCTGCAGTATCTTCCTTATTTCCGATATTTTAGAAACCTTGCTCGCCCCCTGCGAAACGTCTTCAGTCCTGATTTGATGCGTAATATCTTCCCCATCGACAAATACCGAGTTAGCGGAATTGCCGGATTTACCCGGCTTCAGGACAATATCTGTTTTATTTGCCATCTCAACTATTTTCCCGTTGTCGTTTAAATCCAGTTTCTTCTTTATTGATTTCCAGGCTATTGCCCTGTACATCGCACCGCTGTCAATATAGAGATAGCCCATTTTTTTTGCTACCAATTTGGAAACCGTGGATTTCCCCGCTCCCGCAGGCCCGTCAATCGCTATAATCAATTTCTTTTCACTCATGAATTTTAATATCTGCCCCTAAGTCTTTTAATCTCTGTGCAAAATCAGGAAATGAAATATTTACACACTGGGCATTTTTTATTTTTGTCTCGCCCTTTGAGACCAGGGCCGCAATAGCCATAGTCATGGCAATCCTGTGGTCGCCATGGCTGTCAACCTCGCTGCCGGTTAACGGGGTAGGCCCGTGTATGACAAGGCCGTCTTCTTTTTCTTCAATATTTGCCCCCATCTTATTTAACTCTGTTGATATGGCGCTCAAACGGTCGCTTTCTTTTACTCTTAACTCCTTTGCACCAGAAATTGTGGTTGTGCCTTTTGCCTGGGTTGCTGCAAGCGCAATTACGGGAATTTCGTCAATCAGCCTTGGCACCATCTCCCCTGTTATATCCGTTGGTTTTAAATCTGAGCTTTTGACTTCGATATTTGCAGCCTCCTCGGGCAATATCTTCCAAGGATTTGACAACGTAATCTTTGCGTTCATTTTTTTCAGGACTTCCAAAATACCGTCACGGGTTTCATTGAAACCAATATCCAATAACCTGAAATCCGCATGGCGCAGAATGGCTCCTGCAACCATAAAAAAAGCCGCTGCAGAAATATCCCTTGGTATCAAAACAACCTTGTTCTTCGGGAACCTTACCGGTCCGGTAACAGAAACCGACAAACCATCCACTTCGACATTAATCCCCAGCGCCTGCAGGAACTTTTCCGTATGATTGCGGGATTTGTACGGTTCGGTGAAAGTAGTTTTTCCTTCTGCCTGCATGCCCGCAAAAACAACGCAGGACTTTACCTGGGCGCTTGCAATCTTGCTTTCATACTTTATGGGTTTTAAACGGGGGTTACCTTTTATCTTCAGGGGCAGATAATTATCATCCCTGGCGGATATTTCCACTCCCATCTGCCTTAAAGGCTCGATTATGCGTTTCATGGGCCTGCGGGACAAACTCTCATCGCCTATAATTTCAGCTTCGAAACCCTGGCCGGCAAGTATTCCCGACAGGAGCCTTACCGTTGTTCCGGAATTCCCCGCATCGATGGGTTTTTTGGGAGGCTTTAAACCTTTTAAACCAACACCTTGTATCTGTAAATCATTCAGGACAGGCTGGTACTCTGCCTTTTCTATCTCAACACCCATGTCACGGAAAGCCTGAATTGTCCTGCTGCAGTCGTCGCATGATAAGTAGTTTTGTATGAAAAACTCCCCCTCGCACAACGCACCCAGCATAACTGCACGGTGGGTAATTGACTTATCAGCCGGGACAGATATTTCCTTAATCCCTATAACATGCCCGGGATCGAATGGTTTGATGATCCAGTCCATAACAATCGATTAATTCATTGATAGTTTACGAATTATGCTAGTTAATATTTAAAAGTTTTTGGCGGGCCAGTTTAGCCTCTTTAAAAACTTTTTCCAATTTCCTCTGCGAATACAATTCTTTTCTGATTTTAGACAACTGATTTATATAACTTCCAAGGGCTTTATTTAACTCTATATGATTTTTTCCGCAAATTGCAGCCCAATCATTTGGGTTAGAGTCTGCAATCCTCGTTAAATCGCGGAAAGAACCCGCCAAAAGCTTTGAAACATTTTTATTTCTTTTGGCCAAACTAAATACCGCCGAACTTAAGCCATATGCCAAAACATGCGGCATATGACTGGTAACAGCAACTATTTTATCGTGGACGCCGGAGTTCATTGCAATCACATCCGCGCCTGCGCTTCCCCACATTCTTTTAATTTCAGCTATAGCATTGCCGGAAGCCGGGGAGTCTGCTGCTATAACAACCGCAGCTCCTGTATATAAATCATTTTTTGCATGCTTTACGCCGTTCTTTTCCAAGCCGGCCAGGGGATGGGCCCCCACGAAGCATAACATCTTTTTAGGGTCCAGTCTTTTTATCTCTTTCAGCACTGACCCTTTTACACTCCCCACATCGGTAATTATGGCTCTTTTCTTTAAAAAAGGCTTTATTCTTTTAATTGTCGAAGCAATAATATCAACAGGCGTACAGACTACGATGATGTCCGAATCCTTTACTCCGGAACTCCAGTCAAGTGTGTATCCATCAACCGCGCCTAACTTCTTTGCGAGTTTGAGTTTTTTAATGTTTCTTCCAACACCGATAACATTGTACGGGGCTCTTCTTCTCTTTAAAGCCAGCCCTAGAGAGCCTCCTATTAAACCAACACCGATAATTGCTATTTTCTTTTTTTGCATAGATCTTTATTGTAGTGTAGGCCCTTGTGGCCGTAAAAATATCATAATTTAAATATTTAGTTAACTCTATTTTTTACGGGCATAAAGCCCTACACTACATTTTGTTTAATATTTTATCAGCTACTTTTTTTCCGGAAAGAAACATCCCTCCGAATATCGGGCCCATGCGCGGCGCACCAAAGACAGCGTTAGCTGCCATACCGCATACATAAAGCCCCGGAAAAGCCTCTTTCGTGTTTTTAACAACCAGATTTTCGGATTTTTCCAGCCACATGGATTTTTCGCCTTCTATTTTCCCGCTTGGAGTCTTAAGCCTGCCTACCTTTCGCACAACAACATTACTAACTTCCGAAGGATGCCCGGTGGCATCAACAACAAATTTGCTGGACAAGGTTAAAGGGTCCACATGTAATCCTGCCACTTCAACAGCTGCCCAGTTAATTACAACTCCGCAAATCCTGTTTTTTCTTATCATTACATCTTCAACGGCAATGCCGTTAAATATCTTGGCACCGGCATTTACAGCGCCCGCACATAACTTAGATGCCGTCTCGATGGAAGAAATTACCAATCCGTCTTTTTCCGACCTGTATTTTATTCCGAAATCCTTTAAAATTTCATAAATCCGCCTGTCTTTCTGGACAAGGATGTAGGGAAACATCATACCGCCGCCCCAGATCCCGCCCCCGATGCTTAATTTTTTTTCTATAAGCAGGGTTTTTACCTTATTATCCGCCAAATATTTGGAGGCAATCATCCCGGACGGGCCTGCACCCGCAATTACAACGTCAACCTCCGTATATTTAATAAGGTCGTCAAAAGAATGCTTTAAAATATTCCTGGTTGTTTTTACTTCGTTAATCATTTATAAAGTCCTTCCTACCGCCAGTGCAATTGGTTTTAGTTCTTTCATCAGTTTGTTAAACTGATCAGGCAATAAGCTCTGCGGCCCGTCGGAAAGCGCGTCCTCGGGCTTCGGGTGTACTTCAATCATCAAGCCGTCAGCGCCTGCAGCAATTGATGCCTTGGCCATAGTAGCTATATACTCTCTTATACCTGTTCCGTGGGAAGGGTCAACTATTATAGGCAGATGCGAAAGCTTCTTTATGACCGGAACAGCATTCAAATCCAGAGTATTTCTTGTTGCGTTCTCAAAAGTGCGGATTCCCCTTTCGCAGAGAATCACATCATAGTTGCCGTTTGACATAATGTATTCCGCGGAAAGAAGCCATTCTTTGATAGTCGTAGACATACCTCTTTTAAGAAGCACCGGTTTTTTGCTTTTCCCGGCTTCTTTCAGCAAATCATAATTCTGCACGTTGCGGGCACCAATCTGGATTATGTCAGCATACTTGGCAACCAGCTTCACGTGGTCCTGCGCCATTGCCTCTGTAACAACCAATAACCCTGTTTTTTCTCTTGCCTGGGCTAAGTATTTTAATCCCTCTTCGCCTAATCCCTGAAAAGAGTACGGAGAGCTTCTGGGCTTAAAAGCCCCTCCCCTCAAAATCTTTGCCCCGGATTTTTTAACTAGAGTTGCTATATTGATAATAGACTCTTTATTTTCAACAGCGCACGGGCCTGCCATGACAACCACCTCTGAAGTCCCGATCTTTACACCGCCCACATTTATTACAGTATTTTCCTTCTTGAACTCCCTGCTCGCCAGCTTGTAGGGCTTTTCTATCTCGCTTATATGGTCAACTGCATCCATCGCCTCAAAAACTTCGCGGTAGCGCTCCGCACGCTCACCTATCATACCAATAATAGTAACGTCAGCTCCTTCCGAAATATGAGGCTTATATCCAAGCTGCTCTATTTTTTTTGTTATCGCATCTTTTTCTTTCTTTGTTGCACTCGCTTTTAAAGTAATTATCATTTGATTATCCTCTTTTCCTGTTTAGCACTTTTTTTAATTTGGTTATAAAGAATCTGTTCTGTTTAGGCAAGCCGATGCTAACCCTTACATGATTAGGCAGGTTATATTCGTCCATAGCCCTAACTATAACCCCTTCTTTTAACATTTCCCTGAAAACGTCCTGCCCGGCTTTAGGCGCAACGTCTATAAGAATAAAATTTGCTGCCGACGGAATGTACATTAAATTTATTTTCTTTAACTCGTTATATAGAAAATCTCTCTGTTCGTTTACCATCCGGACGCTTTTTTTAACCTGCGATAAATCATTTAAGCTGGCTACCGCTGCCTCCTGTGAAATAGAAGTTATATTAAAAGGGGGCCTTATCCTTTCAATGTAATCTACGATATCCCGGGACGTAAAACCGTAACCAACGCGCAAACCTGCAAGCCCGTAGATTTTTGAAAAGGTCCTTAAGATTATCAAATTAGGATAATCCGCAATGTATTTCAGAGTCTCCGGATAATCCTTAAAACTTCTCGCATATTCATAATAAGCTTCATCCATAATAACCAGGGGTTTGCGTTCACATGAAAGCTCTGAAATGTTCTTCAGAAACTCTTCCATCTCTCCGGTGTCGTTATACGTACCTGTAGGATTGTTCGGATTAGCTATAAAAACCGCTTTTGTTTTTTCGTTTATTGCTTTAAACATAGCTTTCAAATTGTGCGTGTAATTTTCCATCGGAATTGTAACAACCGTCGAATCCAGCAAATCGCCTGCCATTTTATAACGTATAAAAGCGTGTTCGGACACCACTATCTCATCCTGCGGCATAAAAAAAGCTTTAGCCAGAAGTTCTATGATTTCGTCTGACCCCGAACCCAATAAAATACTGGAAATATCAATACGGAATTTTTTGGAAACCGCTTTTCGCAGCTTCCAGGAGTTCGAATCGGGATAGAAAAATACATTATTTGCGGTATTTTTTATGGCTTTTACCGCCTTAGAGGACGGCCCTATCGGATTCTCGTTGGAAGCAAGTTTTATAACGTTTTTTAATCCCAGCTCTCTTTTAATCGTTTCAATGGGTTTTCCTGCCACATACGGCTCAAAATTCCTGCAGCAGGGCCTGATATACTGATTTATGTCAATTTTCTTTTTATTCATTGCCTACCCTCATATACTTTTACTCTGCTCTTGGGTAAGAGCCCATTACTTTTACAAACGGGCTCTTTAGCTCAAGTTCATGAAATGCGGTCTTAACCTTCTTTTCCGAAGTATGCCCGATAAAATCCACAAAGAATATGTACTGCCACGCTTTTTTCTTTGTCGGCCTGGATTCAATCTTTGTAAGGTTTATATTGTGCTTTTTAAAAGACATCAACATGTCGTGCAGTCCTCCGACCCTGTCTTTTATCGAAAACATTATGGAAGTCTTGTCGTGCCCCGATCTTTTGGGATGATTGCGGCCTATAACAAGAAACCTCGTATAGTTTTCCCTGCTGTCTTCGATTCCCCGGGCAATTATCTCAAGACGGTACAGTTTTGCGGCGGTACTTGAAGCAACAGCGGCAATGGACCTGTTTTTAGCTGCATGGTTTGCGGCTTCAGCTGTTGAAGATACCTCTTTAACAGGTATACCGGGAAAATTCTCCTCAAGCCAGTTCCTGCACTGGGCAAGGGGCTGGGAAAGAGAGACGATAGTTTTAATATCTTCTTCTACGCCGCTCTTGGACAGCAGGCACAACTCTATGGGCATGCTGATCTCTGCGCATATCACCAAATCGGACTCTATGAACATATCCAGCGTGTGGTTCACAACCCCTTCGGTAGAATTTTCTATAGGCACAACGCCGTAATTTGCGCGTTTTTTCTCAACTTCCGTAAAAACATCAGCGATTGATTTAACCGCAACGTATTGGGCCTCAGCGCCAAAGTTTTTAAGCGCTGCCTGATGGGAAAAGGTTGCCTCAGGCCCCAGGTACGCTACCTTAATCTTTGACTCCAGGGACCTGCATGCATTAAGTATCTCCCTGAAAATCACATCGATCGAAAAAGAAGTAAGAGGCCCCTTATTTTTCTTTATCAGACCCTTGACTATCTTTTTTTCCCGGTGAGGCGCATAGAACTCTTTGTTGTTCTTAACTTTTAATTTTCCGATTTCTTTTGCCAAACCCGCGCGTTTATTGATAGTGTTTAAAATCTGGCGGTCTAAAGAGTCTATTTTTTTCCGTATGGTATTTATGTTTATCTTTTTCGACATCTTGAACTCCTTTATGCTTTTTATTTCATCATTACAAGAGACATCATTCTCTGCGAGGTTTTATTTCTTCGATATGAAAAAAACAAATCCTCTTCATGGCAGCTGCATTCTTTGCTTATTGATATTTTACTTACTCCCAATGATTTTAATTGCTTGTGAACGATGCCTGATAAACTTAAATTTTTTATATCCTCTTTTATATTAAATTCCTTCTTTAATTCATCCCCTATAAAATAACAGCATTCCTGGATATGAGGCCCTGCAAAAACAAAAATATCATTTACAGCAGAATTAAATTCCTTTTTTAATACTTCAATCGTTCTAGAAATTATCCCCCCGGCAATCCCCCTCCATCCTGAATGGATAATACCTGCAATTCTCTTTCTCTTGTCAGCGACAAATACAGGAAGGCAATCCGCCGTAAATATTGCAACGGGTAAACCAGCCTCTTTTGTAATCAATCCGTCTGCGGCGTCAATCTTTTTACCTTTATGCTCCTTATCTACGACTGCTACTCTGCTCCCGTGAACCTGCTCTGCCGTGACCAGATCACTGTTATTAATGCCAAACCGGGAAAGAACTTTTTCTCTGATGCGGATATCTTTTAAATCACCGCAGGCTTTCGTGGTCATAAAGTGAAAAAAAGGAAATTCACTATCCTGCCAAACATCATTTTTCAATTGCCACATATTTTTTATAAGAGAATAAAAGGTTAACAGTATTTAAAACCGGCTAATACAGGCTACTCAAAAGGTAACTGTTATTAACCAATTTTAACACATATTAACCTTTCTAACCTTTCTATTTATCTTTCAATAAAACTCGATGAGGCATCATCCGTCCCGGACTGAACGCCGCGTATGTTCAACATCAACTCCTCAGGATTTGTTGCCGCGCCCAAGGCGTCTTCAAGTTTTATTTCATTATCCTTAAACAACTTCATCAATGCCTGGTTAAAGGTCTGCATTCCGTAATACTCGCCTTTTCTTATCTGGTTAACTATTTCAGCGGTATTCTTATCTTCAATAAGTTTTTTAATCAATGCATTCACAATCATTACTTCTACGGCAGGAACCCTGCCTTTGCCAGATGTATGAGGCAGAAGCCTCTGGGAAATCACGGCTTTCAGAGTGTCTGCCAGCATAATCCTGGTATTATCCTGCTGGTGAGGAGGAAAGAAATCTATAATACGGTTTACGCTCTGGGTCGCATCTATTGTATGCAGGGTGGATATCACCAAATGGCCTGTCTGCGCCGCTGTTATTGCTGCGGTTACAGTATGCACGTCCCTCATCTCTCCAAGAAGGATTACGTCCGGGTCCTGCCTCACAACGTGTTTCAAAGCGTCCGGATAGCTCAACGTGTCAATCCCAAGCTCGCGCTGGGTAATAATGGACTTATTATCCTTGTGAATAAACTCAATGGGGTCTTCTATGGTAACTATATGCACAGGCCTTGTATTATTTATGTGCCCTATTATCGAAGCTAAAGTTGTTGACTTGCCTGAGCCTGTTATACCCGTAACTATGATTAAACCTCGTCTGTTTTCTGCAATCTGTTTTATTACCGGAGGCAGCTTTAGTTCATCAATCGTAGGTATTTTAATAGGAATAGCACGAACAGCCATATTCACTATGCCTCGTTGAGTAAAAGCATTTATGCGGAACCTCCCTAAATCAGGAAAAGTCACGCCCAGGTCGATTTCATGATGCTTCTGAAAAATAGCTTTCTGGGTATCGTTCATAAGAGAGTTGGCAATTGAAATCGTCTCTTCATTCGAAAAAGTATTTCCCTCCATTGTTATCAAATCCCCGTCAATACGCAGAACACTCGGACTGCCTGCCCGTACGTGCAAATCAGAAGCACCTTTTTTTATCATCTCTGCTAATAAAACCTTTATATCCATTTTACCCCCTTGCGGGTTTGTATAATTTATTCTATTTTAGTTTCTGCGGGCGCCAGTACGTATATGCGGGCCTGTTAAAATCAATTGTCGAGCTGTCCTGGGAATCCTTGGACGGAAACTTCCTGTCCAGCATCGAACTGCGGGCCGGAAATCCTGTAGCAATTACGGTTACCTTTATCCTGTCATCCAGGTTAGGGTCAATAACCTGGCCGTAAAACACGTGTGCCTCCGGAGAAACAGCCTCTTTTATCAAATTCATTGCTTCGCGGACCTCAACCATGGAAGTGTTCCGGTTGCCCGTAATGTTTACCAGAACCCCTTTCGCCCCGTCTATTGACACATCATTAAGTAAAGGGCTCCTTACTGCGCGGTTTGCTGCCTCAATTGCCCTGTTCTCTCCGGAACTCTCGCCCATTCCCATAAGAGCATCCCCGGAGCCTTTCATTATTGTTTTAACATCCGCAAAATCAACGTTTATCTCGCCTGGAGTTGTAATTACGTCGGAAATTGACTGAACAGCCTGCCTTAAAACATCGTCAACGATCCTGAATGCATCCTCTATGGGTGTTTTATCATCCACTATTGTAAAAAGACGTTCGTTTGGTATCACTATCAATGTATCGGTGAAATTCTTCAGATTTTTAATCCCCTCTTCAGCCTGATGGAGCCGGATTCTATGTTCAAACTCAAACGGCTTTGTTACGACTCCCACCGTAAGAATCCCCAAAGAGCGCGAAATCTCTGCTATAACAGGAACCGCACCCGTCCCGGTTCCCCCGCCCATGCCCGCGGTAATAAACACCATATCCGCGCCGACCAAAACTTCCTTTATTCTTTCCTTGCTTTCCTCCGCTGCCTGCCTTCCGATTGTCGGATTTCCGCCCACTCCCAGCCCGCGGGAAATCTGCTCGCCAATCTGTATCCTCACTGAAGCTACCGAGCGCCTCAGCGCCTGAGCGTCAGTATTTATGGTAATAAAATCCACGCCTTTTATACCTGCGGAAATCATCCGGTTTACGGCATTTGATCCTCCGCCTCCCACTCCGATTACTTTGATTACTGCCGGCTGCTCCGAACTTTTATTAGTTAAACGAATTCTCATTTTTTTCACCAATCTTTATCCTCTTTTAAAATGTTTCCTCAACCCATTCCCTGATTTTTTTCCACCAGGAAGGCCCTCTTAAAAATTTGTGCGGGGCCCATCCGGGGCCATTATAAAATTCCGAACGCAATAAACCTATGGAAGTTGCGTAAGACGGATCAGAAATAATGCTTTCCAGACCGCCTATATCCTGAGGCAGGCCAATGCGGGCTGAACAATTCAGCGCCTGCTCGGTTGCGTTAATCATTCCGTTCAACCTTGCGCCTCCACCCGTAATTATTACTCCGCCGGGGATAATAGTATCGGCCAAATTGGAGTTTTTCAGCTCCTGCTCTATTGCCACAAACACCTGGTCCAAACGCGGCTGAATAATATCTACAAGCTGTTTTTGGGTTGCAGTCCTGACAGCCCTGCCGTCAACTCCCGTATAATCAAACTTCGTGTCGGATTTTAGAAGGCTTTTCATTGCAACGCCGTACTTCTCCTTTACTCCCTGGGCGGTTAAAAGAGAAGTGCGCAAACTATGAGATATATCGCGTGTTATAAAATCAGATCCTATCTGCAGTTCTTTTGTATAACGGATGCTCCCTTCGGTATATATGGCAAGACCTGTTGTCAGCCCTCCCAAATCAACCAGAAGACAGCCCAGCTCTTTCTCCTCCTGGGTTATAACCAAATCACCTACAGCCATAAGCCCGTAAATAGGCTCGATTATCTCAAAACCTGCCTGGGCAATGGATTTATAGATATTACTTAAATGGCTTGATGATGCGATTAAAATATGCACATCAACTTCCAAAAAAGTACCTTCCATTCCCACTGGATTGGGCACGCCTCTCTGGTGGTCCAGAGAAAATTCCTGAGGTATGGTATGCAAAATCTCGCGATCGGGCGACAATCTGATGGTTTTTGCGTTCTCTACCGCACCTGCTACGTCCTCGGCTGTTATTTCCTTGTCCGTGCGGGAAATATTCAATGCGCCCCTTTCATTCACGGACTCTATATGGTTGCCTCTTATACCTAAATATATCTGCCTGACTGTTTCTTTTGTCTGTTCCTCTACCTCTTCTATAACTTTGCCGACAGCATAAGAAGTTTCCTGTAAATTAATTACAACTCCGCCTTTCACTCCCTTGCACGGCAGCTTCGAGCCGCCGATTATTTCAAGCTCCCCTGTCTCCGGAGACCTTTTTCCCATTACGCAAGAAACCTGGCTGCTGCCGATATCCAATCCCGTTACAATTTCCTGTTTAGACATAATTACCTCTCATTATAAGTTGCCCTTGGGTTATTTTCAGCTAGACGGTTTAACGACTATACGCCCGTCGTCAAAATAATTCATGTTGATATATTCTATGCCCGCAAACTTCTTTTTTGCTTCTTCTTTTACCTGCAGTAATTTTTCTATCTTAGGTTTTAATTTGCTTTTTTTAGCGGGGCCCCAATAAACCTTTGTATCGTTTTTCAGCACAAAAACTATATTGTTGCCGGGCTCTATATAAAATCTTGAAATACTGTCATAAAAATCTTTTGATTCAGAAAGCAACAACTCGATAAAATCTAAAATATCCTCTCTCTCAGAGGTATCTTTTGCAACTATTTCCGGCAGCTCCGCTCCGGCCCAGACACCGCGCAAAGGAAACGGTATATTATCTTCATCTATACCAAATTTTCTGTTTTCTACATTCAAACAGGCTATGGGTTTTCGTTCTTCCAGTTTGATAAGAAGCCTCTGCCACTTTCTTTTAATATCAACTTTCTTCAGCTCCGGCTTGCATTCCCTTAAATTTTTTTCGGTAACCGAAATCCATACTTTAAAAAGATTATCCCCTAAACGGAACGGCAGAAGGGCCATTATCTCGCTCTGGGTAACGTCCTTAAGCCCTTTTATTTCGATTTTCTTAATGTCAAAATAACCCGTATCAAAAACGAAATAACTTATTGATTTATAACCGGCCCATCCTAATGCAGAAAGAACTGCCAGGAAAACAACCGCTGTAAATAACTTTCTAATCTTAAACGTGCGCTCTCTTTTGAATTTTGAGCGCAGCATAACCGGATGCGAACGCGGCCTGACTTTAAATTTACGTTTTCTGATATTTTTTAATCTCATTTAATTAAACACGGATTACAACAGATTTTACACACGGATTAATACTGATAATTTGAAGCCATCATCATTATTACCCGTATCTCTCCGTGTTTAAAGAATATTCAATAATTTTCAGCACCAGTTTACTAAAACCTATTCCGCAGGCACGGGCAGCATCAGGAAGAAGGGATGTCTCGGTCATGCCGGGCACGGTATTGACTTCCAGCACCCACGGCTTGTTTCTTTTATCCACTATTATATCAACCCTGCTCACAGCCTTACATCCCAGGGCATTAAAAGCCCTTAAACCCAGCTGCTGGGCATTCTTAATAACACTCTTCGGCAAGCGGGGCGGTATTATATGTTTCGACTGCCCGGGTTTATATTTGGACTTAAAATCATAAAAACTTCCCTCAGGGACTATTTCTATGACAGGCAAAGCCCTGCCCCCCAAGATACCTACCGTTATTTCAGTGCCGCCGATGTATTTCTCGGCAATAATTTCAGAGTTCAATCTGAAAGCCCGCCTTGCCGCATTATTTAAACCCTTTTTGTCTTTAACCAGGGATACTCCTATAGCCGAGCCCTGGGCAGCAGGTTTAATAACCAGAGGAAAACGTGAAGTTAAAAATCTGGCATTGAAATTTTTTTTATTAAAAACCCACCATTTGGGAGTAGGTATGCCGAGTGAATCAAAGATCCTTTTTGAATAAATTTTATTTAAAGCCAAAGAGCTGGCTAAAACTCCGCATCCTGAGTAAGGAATACCCATTATCTCAAGCATTCCCTGTATGGTCCCGTCTTCGCCCCATGGACCATGAAGGGCAATAAAGGCAAAATCAATCCTGCTCCTTTTAATCTGGGATGCGCTATCCCTTCCCGCATCTATCCCGACTACATTACACTTTTCTTCCTTAAGTGCCTTAAGAACCGCTTTTCCTGTCAGAATAGAAATGTCTCTCTCTGCTGATAATCCTCCGTAAAGAACGCCTATCTTTTTATTTTTAAGCCAGCTTTTTATATTCATCCAGCCCCATTAATTACAAACTTAAATCTTTTAAAAAATACGTACTTTTTTCAAATACAATTATCCAGTTACCATAACAAAAATCTATGGGGCTGGATTCATACGCCTATAAGTTTTATTTCCAGTTCCAGATCAATGCCGAACTTTTCTTTTACCTTCTGGTGGATTATAGAAATAAGTGTCTTTACATCAGAAGCTCTGGCATTCTCAAAATTTACAATGAAATTAGCGTGTTTTTCGGAGATTTTTGCCCCGCCGAACTTTAAACCTTTTAATCCCGCATTTTCAATCAGCTCACCGGCACTTTTATTCTCGGGATTTTTGAATACTGAGCCCGAATTAAACTCGTTTAAAGGCTGCTCTTTTGAGCGCTTCAGCAACAATCCGTTTATCTTTTTAAGAATATCATTTTTTTGGCCTTTTTTCAAGAGTAAGGTAGCTGATATTATTATATAATTATTTAAATTAGAACTCCTGTAGGAAAACTTCAAATCCTTTCTTTTTAAAGTTACAATTCTGCCTGAATTTGTCAACACTTCTACATCAACGACTTTGTCCCCAATCCATCCCTCTTTTGTGCCTGCGTTGCCAACCACAGCCCCTCCTACTGTTCCTGGTATGCCGGATAAAAACTCCAGCCCCGAAAGGTTCTTTTTTAAACACTTCTGTAAAAGCACGGGGAGCTGGACTCCGGAACCAACCTTAACGGCATTCCTGCTGGATGTTATAAGACTAAACTCACCCTTGAGCCTCATAACCAGACCGTCAAAACCCTCATCTCCTATTAAAACATTGGAGCCATTGCCCAGTATCAAAAAAGAAATTTTGTTTTGCAGGCATATATCGTGAAGTTTTTTAAGCTCGTCTCTCTCGGATACGTCAACAAAATACTTTGCCGGGCCTCCTATGTGAAACGTTGTATGATTCTTCAGAGGCTCGTTAACTTTAAGGTGAGAAACTAACGATGAAATTGTGGCGGTTAAATCCTTCTTAATATCTCTTCTCCTATCTGACAAACATTGCCTGCTCCAAGGGTTAAAAGCAAATCATTCGATTTAAGCTGGCGTAAGAGCAGCTCTAATCCGCTGTAATGCTCTATATTCCTGCTGTGTTTTTTAACACTTTTATAAATCAGCTGGCTGGTTACCCCCGGTATTGGTTTTTCACCTGCGGGATAAATCTCCATAAGTTTTACTTTATCGGCTAAATTGAAACACTGCGCGAACTCGTTGTAAAGATGTGCTGTGCGGGAATAACGGTGCGGCTGAAACAGTACGATAAGCCTGCGCTCGGGCCAGTTTTTTCTGACAGCGCCTATAGTTGCTTTTATCTCTGCAGGGTGATGGCCATAATCATCTATCACCAAAACTCCCTTTTTCTGCCCTTTTATCTCTATACGCCTGCCGACACCTGCAAAACTTTTCAGAGCCGAAGATATTTTGTCAAACGGTATGCCTAATTCAATGCCCACTACTATAGCAGCCAAGGCGTTCTGGACGTTATACTCGCCAATCGCGCTTAAAGTAACCATCCCCAGCTTTTTGCCCTTATACCTGACGTTAAAAGTAAAACCCGAATCAATGTTTTTCACGTCAGATACGGTAAAATCAGGATTTCCTTTTAACCCGTATGTATAATACTTCCTCTTGATGTCCGGAATAATTTCCCTGACGTTCGGGTCATCGGTACAGACAATAGCGCATCCATAGAACGGCACGCTGTTTGCGTGTTTACAAAAAGCATCCTTTATATTTTCGATAGAACCGTAATAATCAAGATGGTCGTTATCAATATTCGTTATGACAGTTATTGTAGGAGAAATCTTTAAAAAAGAGCCGTCAGACTCATCGGCTTCTGCAACCAGATATTCACCTTTCCCCAATTTCGCTCCGCTCTTCAGGTTTTTAAGGCGGCCTCCGATAACAATCGTAGGGTCAAATCCGCCTTTCTCTAAAACCAGTGAAGTAAGCGATGTGGTTGTGGTCTTGCCGTGCGTGCCTGCAATGGTTACTGTATATTTTAACCGTGCAAGCTCTGCCAGCATCTCCACCCTTGGAATTACAGGGACTTTTTTCCTGTTAGCAGCCTTAACCTCAGGATTTGCAGTACCTATAGCCGTTGAGGTAACTACTACGTTAGCCCCGTTTATGTTAGAAGACTTGTGCCCGATAAAAACCTTTGCTCCCTTTGCTTTTAAATAGTCGGTTACATCGCTTCTTTTTAAATCAGAGCCGGTAATCTTGTACCCCAGATTTAGAAGAACTTCCGCAATGCCGCTCATTCCCGAGCCGCCAATACCTACAAAATGAATATGCTGAATTTTTTTAAACATTTTTTTTGTAACCTGCCTTCACTGTTGTTTTTAAGCCGCCGCGGATATTGAAAGCTAACTCCACTGTCATGCCTTTTGGCTTGCAGACTTTAACCAAATCATTCAGTATCCTGTTTACCGCACTTTCATGCACTATCCCGACCTGGCGGTATGAATGTAAATAGTATTTTAAGGATTTTAACTCAATAACTTTCTTGTTAGGGACGTAGCGTATAACAAGATTTGCGAAATCAGGAAGGCCTGACCAGGGGCAGAGACACGTAAATTCGCTTGTTTCTATGTTCAGCTCTATTCTTTTTCCCGGATATTCATAGGGCATAACTTCCAGCAAAGACGGATCAACCTGATTGAAAGTTGGTTTTAATTTTTTTAGTTTATTTTTCAGCATTGAAACCTCTCAAACCTATTTTATATATTCATTTATAAACGAATCAATTTTTTTCTCATATTTATCTGCCGATATTATAAATCCTTCGTTGTGCGAACCTGATATTTCAAGGAAATCTTTCGGTTCATTCGCTGCAGCAAACAGCTTTTTGCCGTGACTGAACGGAATTATGTCATCATCTTTGCTGTGTATAATCAAAACAGGGCACTTTGCACTTTTTAGATATTCTTTGGTGTTATAATCAAACTTTGACAGCAACCTTACAGGCAAAAACGGATACAACTGGGAGCCAAGATCTTTTACCGAAGTAAAACACGACTCGACTATAAGGGCTTTTGGATTATACTTCGATGCAAGCCAGGTTGCTATAGACCCCCCCAAAGACCTGCCGAAAAGAATAATCCTGTCTTCGGGAATATTTCTGTTTTTTGTCAGGTATTCCCACGCTGCTTGCGCATCCCTGTAAGTCCCTTTTTCCGACGGCTTGCCCTGGCTGTTCCCGTATCCCCTATAATCAAATATCAAAACATCGAGCCCCAGATGATTAAAAGTCTGTATGGAATCCAGGCGGTGCGATATATTTCCCGCGTTGCCGTGACAAAAAAGAAGCACGCCTTTTGATTCGCTCTTTGATTTTCTGCAGGGAATATACCAGCCGGAAAGCCGTATCCCGTCAGATGCATTAAACACTATATTTTCAAATGAAAGACCTATATGTTTAGGCTCAGCTATTACATCACGAAATGGAAAATATACAAAACTGGACTGAAGAAAAAAGAAAATTCCTAGTATTATTAAATAAGTTGCAACAACTATAATTACTATGGACCAGATCTTAGGTATAGCTATGTTCAATCTAATCCCCCTGTATTAAAAAGCACCGCTTTACTTTTGCTCAAGCCACTGTTTTATCTGTTTTTTTACATCCAAATAATTTTCATGCGAGACAAAGACCAATGAAGCATTTTGCATTTTTTTCACCTCATCGGTAAATGGCTGTGATTTGTAACGTATCGTTGCCAGAACCTTTTTTCCGGAACCAAAACACTCTAAAAGAACATTGCGGAATTCATCGGATAAAATCTCCATTGACCCGATCTCGTCTATCACTATAATTTCCTTTTCATTTAATGCTTTTTTTATAGAACTTATTCCTATTTTCTCCAGAACATCCAGGTCAACGCCGTATTTATTCAGCTTTGCGCCGGATTTCATTCCCTTTTTGGCTAACACTCCCTGCTGTCCGTCAAATGTTTTAAGCACGAACCCCAAACGTTTGTCTTTCTCTTTAATTTCCTCGGTATAAAACCCGCCTAAACGTTCCAGATGCGCCAGGCAGACTTCTTTGATTAAAGTGGTTTTTCCGGAACCGGGTTTTCCCGTAATAAATAAATTCTGCGTCATAACTGCTTTTCCAGCTTTAAAAGGAACTTCTTTGCCTGCCTGGGACTCATAATTACACGGCTGACGATTTTTACATTTGTTGTATTCTGCTCAGCCGCATCTCCTTTATTCATTGGAACTGACTGAACTCCAAAATCGACAATGAACTCATTTCTGTTGCTGTGAATAACAAAAAAATTTACTCTTTTGCCCGAAACAAGAAAGGAAGGAACTTCAATTTTAATTGACTTGTTCCCGTCTGGAAGCTCCTTATTCTTTTTGGGTACAATAGTCACCTGCTCGCTCTTTTTGTCCCAATGCGTGTATACCCTTCTTCCTTTTTTGTATTTATCTATCATCTTTTCCTCCGCCATCCCAGATGCGTAATCTGGGATAGGGTTTAGGGTTTTGCCGAAAACTCATCCGGCCGTGCAGAACGGAATCCAAAGTAGTACATAATTGCTTCAATAGTTCGCTTTGCCGCTTTGCCGTCCCCGTAGGGATTAACGGCCCTGGCCATTTTATTATAAGCTTTTTTGTCTTCTATTAACCTGCAAATTTCTTTAAAAACTTTTTTCTCGTCCGTTCCTATCACTTTTACCGTACCAGCATTGACAGCTTCCGGCCTTTCAGTAACTTTTCTTAAAACGAGCACAGGTTTTCCCAAAGAGGGGGCTTCTTCCTGCAAGCCTCCTGAATCCGTAACTACAAAATAAGACGATTCCATAAACTTTGCCAGGTCGCAGTAGTTTACAGGAGGAAAAAGTATTATGTTTTTAGTCTTGCCCAAAATCTTATGTGCCGGCCCATGAACATTCGGACTCATATGTACGGGGTAAATAATATTTACTTGAGGATATTTTTCTGCAACCCGCTTTAACGCTCTAAAAATATTATTAAACGGTTTACCAAAGTTTTCTCTCCTGTGCGCAGTCACAAGAATACTGGGAATCGAAGAGAGAAAGTGTATGTTCGAAGAGCTGTATTTTCTTGAAAGAACCATATGCAGCGCATCTATCACGGTATTTCCGGTAATAAAAATACTGGATTTATCGATATTCTCCTTAATCAAGGCTTTTTTGGCGGTTCGTGTCGGAACAAAATGCAAAGTGCACAATGAATCGGACAGCAGCCTGTTTGCTTCTTCGGGAAACGGATGGTGTTTATCATAGGAACGCAATCCCGCTTCAACGTGCCCGACAGGTATCTTCTGATAGAATGAAGACAAAGTTAGCGCAAACGTGGTAGTAGTATCTCCGTGAACCAAAACAAGATCCGGCTTTTCCTTTTCAAGTATTTTCTCGCTTCTCTTCAAGGCTTCACAGGTAATGTGGTAAAGGCTTTGCCCTTCCTGCATGATATTTAAATCGTAATCCGGCTTTATTTTAAATATATCAAGAACACTATCCAGCATCTGCCTGTGCTGTGCTGTAACGCAAACTTTAACATTAAATCTTGACCTGTAAGCTTTAAACTGTTCAATAAGGGGCGCCATCTTGATGGCTTCAGGCCTTGTTCCAAACGCAATCAGTATTTTCCTTTTTCTGCTCATTTTTATTATACCCTTCCTCTCAAGACTGTTAAAAGAATAGATCCTATCGAAAGAATTAGAGTGAAAACATACATTAAAAGCACAACTTCCCTCTGGGTCCAGCCGAAACTTAAAAGCCTGTGATGAATATGATCTTTATCCGGCTCCATAACTCCCATGCCTTTTCTCAATCTTCTAAATATTGATAATGCAACATCTAGGATTGGAAGTGCAACAACAACAATAGGAATAAATAATGCTATTACTGCTGTAGATTTCAAAGTACCTATAACACTTGTTGTAGCTAAAATATAGCCTATGAATAAAGCCCCGCAGTCACCCATGAAAACCTTTGCCGGATAGAAATTCCACACTAAAAACCCGAGGCAGGCACCCATAAGAGTTATGGCCAGAACAGAAGATAAGGCCAGTTGTTTTGAAAGAAATAAATCGCTGGTTGTTGCCTGGAGAAGTGCAACGATAAAAAAAGTTCCCGCTGCTATAGCGCCAATCCCCGCAGCAAGGCCGTCCAGCCCGTCTGCCAGGTTAATGGTATTCATAAAACCCGTTAACCAGAAGACTGTTACAATTTGACCCAAAATCAAAGGAAAATTGTAATACTTTTCAACAAAGGGGATAGCCAGTCCCTGAATACGAACACCGTAATCTATGGCAATATAAACAGCTATTATCTGAACCAGGAGTTTCGTGAAGGATTTAACCGGTTTTTTATCGTCAATAATCCCCAAAATAAAAATCAAAGAACTCCCGAAGACTATCCCGAGAAGCTGCTTAAACAGGCTTACTGACTTATATTCTAGGGTCATTAACTCCCTGAATGGATTGACAAATTTAAAAAGCACCAATATTGCAATAAAAAAACCCAGATAAATCCCTATGCCGCCCCATCTGGGAAGAGGTTTCCGGTGCACTTTTCTTGCACGGGGATAATCCAAAACATTAAACTTTTTTGCGACTATTATTGAAGCGGGTGTAAAAACCACTGTTCCTACAAAAGCTAAAATAAATCCCAGTAGATAAATCATAAATCTATTTAATTCTTAAACATACAAAGGATATTTTTTGCAAAGCTCTTTTACCTGCTTGCCTATTTTATCTAATACACTCTTGTTGTCTTTGTTTTTAATTGCTTCAACAACCCAGGATGCGATTTGCTCTACTTCATTTTCTTTCATTCCTCGAGTGGTTATCGCAGGTGTCCCAATTCTTATTCCCGAAGCTATCATAGGTTTTTCAGGATCATAAGGGATCGCATTTTTGTTTACGGTAATGCAGACCTTTTCTAGAGTCTTTTCGGCTTCCTTGCCTGTTATCTTAAGCGGCCTTAAATCAACCAGGAACATATGGCAGTCCGTCCCGCCTGAGACAATCCGCAACCCCTGTTTGGTTAAAGTATCTGCAAAAACCTTTGCGTTTTTCAAAATCTGTTTCTGATATTCCTTAAACTCCGGTTTTAAGGCTTCGCCCAATGCAACGGCTTTTGCTGCAATTACATGCATTAAAGGCCCGCCCTGGTTCCCCGGAAAAACAGACTTGTTAATCTGTGCGGCATATTTTTCTTTTGCCATTATTATTCCTGCCCTGGGGCCCCGGAGTGTTTTATGAGTCGTAGTTGTCACTATGTCCGCATAAGGAACGGGGGACGGATAAATGCCCGCCGCGATAAGCCCGGCATAATGCGCTATGTCGGCAAGAAGCAACGCGCCAACGCTGTCTGCGATTTTTTTGAATCTTTCCCAGTCCCAAATCCTTGAGTAAGCGCTTGCTCCGGTAACTATCATCTTTGGTTTATTTTCTTTTGCAAGCTTTTCAACTTCATCGTAATCTATCAACTCCGTATCCTGACGCACTGTATAAGGAACAATCTTAAAATATTTACCGGAAAAATTCAGGGGGTGCCCGTGGGAAAGATGCCCGCCGTGCGCAAGATTCATCCCCATAATAGTATCACCTACATTAAGAACCGCAAGATATGCTTCAATATTTGCCTGGGTACCGGAATGAGGCTGTACGTTTACGTACTCGGCGCCAAAAAGCTTTTTTGTGCGCTCTATCGCAAGCGTCTCAGCAACATCCACAAACTCGCAACCGCCGTAATAACGCTTACCCGGATATCCTTCGGCATATTTATTAGTAAGAACCGAGCCCTGGGCTTCCAAAACCTCTTGTGATGTATGGTTTTCGGAGGCTATTAACTCAAGGGTCATCCTCTGTCTTTCTAATTCCTTTTGAATCGCACTATAAACTTCCGGGTCTTGTTTTTGTAAATTACTCACTTTTATCCTCCATCATTTGAATTAACTTTTTTATACATTTTTTGAGGCTGCTTAATGTTTTTTTATACACCTCGTCTGATTGCCCTATCGGATCGAATATGTCCTGCTCACCTTTTTCATTAAGGTATTCTTTGAATAGATAGGTTTTATCCTGTGACTCCTGAAATCTCGAAATAATATATTCTTTATGGCCTTTAGACATAGCTAGAATTAAATCTGAATTATTAACTAAACCCGCGTTAACCTGTGTTGGCTTATGACTGCTGATATCTATTTTTTCTTTTGCCATCAATTGAACTACTATTGACGGTATCTGAAAACTCGGCATAGCAGAGGTTCCGCATGAGGATACATAAACATTTTTAATGCCCCTCTTCTTAACTTCGTTTTTCAACAAAGCTTCAGCCATTGCCGAACGGCACGTGTTACCAGTACAAACAAATAATATCTGCATAGGATTCCTGAACCTGAATAAAGAGATTATATATTCATCAGAGATTCTATTTTTTCTCTGGATATGCATCCCTGTCTTACTATACTAAAAGGAAAACGAGTTGCATTCAATACTGTTGATTCAATTTTTTTCTTACATTCACCTGAATCTATAATCAAATCAACTTTATTTTTAAAATATCTTGCTGCCTCTTTCCCTGTTTTTGCGCTCGGTTTACCGGACGGATTGGCGCTTGTGGTCGCAACAGGAAAATCGCATGTCTCAAGCAGAGATAAAGCCACATTGTTATCGGGAATCCTTACGCCCAAATCAGAACGGCCGCCCATTATCATTCTTCCTGTCTTGTTTGTAGACAAAATTAAGGTTAAAGGCCCGGGCCAATACTTGCGTATTAATTTTTCAACGGACTTCCCCACAACTGCTATCTTCCTGAGAGAGTTAGTATCTTTCGGCATTATAATCAGAGGCTTTTTAAACGACCTTCCCTTAAGTTTATAAACCTTTTTTTTTGCATTACTGTTTAAGGCATTAACTGCTAGGCCGTAAACCGTATCAGTGGGGAAAGCAACAATTCCGCCATTTTTTAAAATATCAGCCGCCTGCCTGATTTTTATTTTTTCCGGTTTCTTTTTTATCTTCAGTATAATTGTTTTCATAAATCATGTTCAGCTTCTGTAACTCGCATTTATTTTTATATAATCAAAAGAAAAATCACATGTAAAATACTTTGCGCTGTGGTCTCCCTGGTTTAAATCAACTGTTATTTTCACGTTCTTCTTTTTTAATATTCCTTTCAGCTTCGATTCCGAATACTTTGCAGGCATTCCTTTATGAAAAATCAGTTTATTGCCGATATAGATGGCAATTTTTTCCGGATTAAAATCAACATCTGACCTGCCGCATGCAGCAAGTATTCTTCCCCAGTTGGCGTCACAGCCGAAAATTGCGGTTTTTACAAGAGGCGATGTGGCAATAACGGATGCAACTTTTTTTGCAGAGCCGGGACTTTTACATCCTCTTACTTCAACTTCAACTAATTTCGTTGCGCCTTCACCGTCCCGTGCAATCATCTTTGCAAGTTCAACGCAGACTTCGTTTAATGCTTTCCCGAACTTATTAAAACTATTGTTTTTTGCTTTAATAACCTTATTCCCGGCCCTTCCGTTTGCAAGAATAATAGCAGTGTCGTTTGTAGACGTATCTCCATCAACAGTCACGCAGTTAAAGGAGTTATTAACCGCTCTGCTAAAAACATCTTTCAGGCACTCTTTAGATATATTCGCATCAGTTAAAACTGCACTTATCATAGTGGCATGGGGGATCAAATCAGGATGAATCATACCCGAGCCTTTCGCACACCCCCAGATAACAACATTTTTTCCTCCGATACTTACTTTTCTGCTGGATATTTTGCGTTTTGTATCTGTTGTCATTATTGCCTGCACAGCAGAAATTTCGTTATGGCTCTTCTGTATCCTATCCGTTATCGTTTCTATCCCTTTCTTCACTTTTTTCATAGGAAGAAACGCTCCGATAACGCCAGTTGAAGCAACCAGAACTTCCTTTTGTTTCAGCTTTAATCCATCAGCAACCAATTTACACATTTCCATGGCATCTTGCATGCCGTGCTTTCCTGTACAGGCGTTTGCACAGCCTGAATTAACAATCACAGCCCTAAAGGCGTTTTTATTTTCTTTTACTGCTTTATTATTCAGTAGAACAGGGGCTGCCTTCACAATGTTTGAAGTTGATAACACGGATGCCTTGCAAGGATATTCTGAATAGAACAAAGCTAAATCCTTTTTTTTATTTTCTTTCTTTATTCCGCAGTGGATTCCCAGCGCAGCAAAATCTTTTGGAAACATATTTTAATTCAACCCTTCCTTTTCCTTTAATCCGAACATTATGTTCATATTCTGAACCGCCTGTCCGGATGCACCTTTTACCAGGTTATCAATCGAAGAGACAACAATAAGCTTATTGGTGCGTTCATCAATATCCAAACCTATGTCGCAGTAATTCGTATTTACAACGTCTCTAATCTTCGGCAGCTCGCCGTTAGGCAAAATTCTTACAAACGGTTCGTTTTTATAGAAATCCTGGTATATTTTTATTAAATCCTTGGAATCTATCTTTTTATTAAGAGTCATATATATTGTCGAGAGCATTCCTCTTTCCGTAGGAATAATATGCGGGGAGAACGTTATCTTCACGGGCTCCTTTATTATCTTGGACAATTCCTGCTCGACTTCTGGTATGTGCCTGTGTTTTCCGGCTATGCTGTACGGCTTGTGGTTCGGATGGTCCGTTTTATAGTATTCCTGCACAAACTTTCTCCCTCCTCCGGAAACACCGCTTTTTGCATCGACGATTACAGAGTCTGCACTGACCAGCTTTTCCTTCATCGCAGGAGCACACCCTAAAATAATAGTAGTGGGGTAACATCCTGGATTTGCTAGCAGCTTTGCATTTTTTATTTTTTCCCTGTAAAGCTCCGGTAATCCGTATATCGCTTCCTTTAAGTATGAAGATGAGGTATGTTCCGCATTATACCACTTTTCATAGACATCCTTGGATTCAATCCTGTAATCAGCAGAAAGATCAATAACCTTTTTATTAAGCTTTAAAAATTCGGGAGCGATTGTCAGTGAAACTTTATGAGGAACGGCTAAAAATACAACATCAGACTTCTTCGACACTGAGGGAACGTCCAGATTTTCACATACAAGATTAAGATCTTTCATTGATGGATAAATTTCCTTTAAATTCTTTGGAAGATCAGGAAGTTTATCTGCAACAACTGTAATCTCTGCGCCCGGATGCCCGGATAGTATCTTTATTAATTCTTCTCCCGTGTAACCCATTGCACCCACAACTGCAACTTTAATCATCTATAATCTCCTTGCTTTTTACATTTTCATCCGGCTCGATTAAAATAACCACTTCGCCTTTTATTTCCCTGTCTTTAATCCTGTTTATAACCTCATCCAATGAACCGCGTATAAACTCTTCAAATTTTTTTGTAAGTTCCCGGGCAATAACAACTTTTATTCCCCCTGGAAATACTTCCCTGCACAGAGACAGTGTCTTTTTTGTCCTGAGCGGCGACTCATAAAAAACTATGGTTTTGCCTAAAGCGCCTGCCCTCTGCAGCTCTTTTCTCATCTTACCGGGTTTTCTTTTTAAAAATCCCAAAAAAACAAAACCATTGGTTGCAAGCCCGGATGCAACCAGAGAGGTTAAAACCGCATTAGGGCCCGGAAGGGATATCACCTGTATATTGTTTTCTATCGCGGCTTTTATCAGAAAATATCCGGGGTCAGATATGCCCGGCGTACCGCTGTCCGAAACTAACGCCAGATTTTTACTATTTTCCAACTCTTCAATAATTTTGGGAATTCTTCTTGACTGATTATATGTATAAAAGCTTAGTAGCGGCTTTTTTATCTGAAAATTATTTAATAATTTTATTGTTTGCCTTGTATCCTCGCAGACTATTAAATCAACTTCCTTTAAAATCCTTAACGCTCTTAAGGTTATATCCTCAAGATTTCCTATGGGAGTGGGTACAAGATACAATATGCCTTTTTCTAACATAAGTCCAATATTTAAAGTCCAAGATCCATGGTTTGTAAAATCCTTGCATGGGACCCTGGACCTTGGACTTATTAAATAATGCTGCTGTCTTTTGAAGTCTTTTCTTGTTTTTCTTCTTCCAAGACTTTAAGAAAAGCGTTTACAACTTTAGGGTCAAACTGTTTATCAGCGCCTTTCTTCAACTCTTGAACAGCAACTTCTTTCGGCAGAGCTTTCCGGTACGGCCTGTCTGAAGTTATAGCGTCATAAGCATCAATCACGGCAACTATCCTTGCGCCCAGGGGTATCTCTTCGCCTGCAAGCCCTTCCGGGTATCCCTGGCCGTTATACCATTCCTGATGATATAATACCATCGGAGCTACAGGGGAGAGAAATGCAACCGGAGCGATTATGCGGTTTCCGATAGCAGGATGTTTTTTTATGATTTCTCTCTCCTCTTCGGTGAGCTTGCCGGGTTTATGCAATATATTCTCATCAATTCCGATTTTACCTATGTCATGCATCAAGGCAGCGTATTCTATATGACGTATCATCACTTCAGGCAAATTCAGCTTCATTCCGATTAAACGCGCATATTTTCTTGCACGGTCGGCATGCTCGTGAGTGTAAGAATCTTTTGCGTCAATCGCACGTGCAAGTGTTTGAACCATCTCCAAATAAAAATTCTGCAAATTAGAATACAGTTCAATGTTCTCCAGGGTTATCGCGGCCTGGTCCGCCAATATGGTCAACAATCTAACATCCCTTTCCTCAAAACGGGCGTTCGGCTCCTGTGCATTGATATTTAAAACCCCTATGATCCTGTTCTTTACGCGCAGAGGTACAGAAATAAAAGATTTTGACGGGTAGTGCACGTTATTGGCTCTCATAAACCTCATGTCAGTTTCAATGTCTTCCACGAATATCGCCCTTCCTGTCTGGGCGACTTTGCCGGAAATGCTTTCACCCAGCTTTATCCTGGTTGTTGACACAACTTCAGGGGAAAGCCCCTGGGATGCGGCGATAGTTAATTCGTTGGTCTCGTGGCTTAAAAGCATCAGGGAACCTTTATCCGTACGCATCAGCTTGCAGGCAGAATCAACGACCAGCTGGGTAAGCTCTTCTTTAGAAACAATGCCGGTTGCAGTCATCCCGAACTCGTGGATCCCGACCAGCATGACTATAAGGTTATCCAGGTCCGAGATATATTCCTGGATCTGGGACTGTGCTTCTTTCAGGCGCTTTCCGTATATCAGCTCTCTCTGCTGCGCCAGGTATCTCTGGCGCTTTATGAATATAAGCACGACAATGAATATTGCTATTAAAAGTATTTCTTTTAAGTAGAGAAACTCCATACCTGGTTCCTTTTAGTTTTCTTTTGGAATATACAGCATCTGCCCGGTATAAATAATATCAAAATCCGGTATCTTGCTTTCATTTGCACGCCAGATTTTTACCCACATAGATCCCCGTCCGTAATGCTGGGGCAGTTTTGCTATATTCCATAAACAGTCGCCGCGGCAGACTTTGTAGTATTTGCTTCTGAGAACAGGCGCTGCCTTAAACTCATCTATCGATTGCCTGGCCAGCTTCCATGCATTTTCGTAATCTTCTGTTTTTAAATATTCCTTTGCCTTCCTTAATGTTGTCTGGCCTATTTTATAGTTCCTTCCCTCTTCCTTTGTAATCTTCCAGTATTCACCCGCAACAGCAACAGCCTGAACGGCTAAATCCTTTTTTGGTACCGGCTTTTTCTGTTTCTGAACTTCCTCTTTTTTTACTTCAATTTCAGGAACCCTGCTTTCTATTACTTTTTGAAAAGCGGATTCCTCCTGGATTCTTTTCTGCTGTATAAACTGAAATACATATATCACCAAAGTTGCTATGATAATTGTTATCAAAAGGATATGGAGCCTCGTAATCTTCAAGCAGCTCCTCCATTAAACTTTTCTTTATCTGAATGCAGCATAGTCCATGTTTGGAAATATATTGTTTTTATCTTCCAACCCTTTTAAATAAACTTCGTCTATAGAATGCCTTTTTATCTGTTCATATAAATTAGAAAAATTTACCAAATGGTCATGCGTGCGTTTTTCCGCATACTCAAACATCGTCCTTGTCGTCATTATGAAAGCCCAATCCGAAGACTGAGCCAGCATCAGCTCCCTTGCTGCCTGATTCAATGCTCTTCTTACCAGGCTGTGGCTATCATGGTTTTCTCTTGCCAGTTCTGACATACGTTCCGATGCTTTATGCAGGTGCCTGTAGATCCAATCGTTAGTGCCATTCAGCCATACCTCAAAATAACCTTTGTCTCCCCAGCTGGAAGATGCAGGGGTAACAACCTGGTTTTTCGGAAATTTTTCAAGATACTCTATTGGAGTAATCATTTTAAAAGTTTTCTGGTCATGGTGGATTTTGCGGAACAGGAAATCCAAAAACTTCGGCCCCTCATACCACCAGTGCCCGAACAGCTCAGCATCGTACATGGAAACCACAAGCGGAGGGCGGTCCAGTATGCCGGATAAAAATTCAATCTGCTTTTCCCTGTTGAACATAAAATTCCCGGCGTGCTGTGCTGCCTTGTTTAGAGCCCATTGGGGATTGTAAGGCTGCTTATTGCCTAAAGATACTTTTCCGGTTATACGATGGTATTTAAGGCCGATGTTACGCCTGATACCGTCAGAATGCAGATAAGGCCTTATATACTCATAATCCAGATCATATCCCAAATCCCTGTAAAACTCCCTGTAGTCAGGATCTCCCGGATACCCGGTATCAGCACTCCATACCTGGTGAGCTGTCTCCATGTCTCTGCCAAATGCAGCCACACCGCTCGGACAATAAACCGGAGCAAAAACCCCATACCTGGGCCTCGGTGTACCGTACAATATCCCGTGCGATTCCAGAAAAAAGAATCTGATTTCTTCCTTTTTCAATTCCTGGTCAAAACCCGGCACATATGCACATTCAGCCAGCCAGATACCGCGCGGCCTCTGCCCAAAAATCCTTTCATAATCCTGGCAAGCTACCTTTATCTGCCCGCGTATCGCACTGTTGCTTACTTCCAAAGGCAGAAATCCGTGTGTAGCGCAGCATGTTATGATCTCAAGCTTTCCTATATCCTGAAGGTTTTTATATCCGTTTAAAATATTTCCATGATACTTTTCCCATATCCTACGGCAATCCTTTAATTGCCTTTCATACATCAGGGCGGTTTCATGGAATTGGGGCAAACTGCGTGTCCGCCATACTTCTTTTTCTGAGAGCTCAATCAGCTTGTTTAATTTGTTATAATAACGGCTCTGCAGCAAAGAATCAGTAAGCATACCAGCCAGTGGCGGAGTAAAAGTCATCGTGAGCCTGAAGTCAACATTATCTTCTAAAAGCTTTTCCAGGATAGAAAGCAGCGGCAGGTAAGTCTCGGTCAATCCTTCATACAACCAGTCTTCTTCTAAAAAGTCCGGATATTCAGGATGCCTGATAAATGGCAAATGTGCATGCAGCTGTAAACACCAGTAACCTTTTGGTTCCATAAAATTAAAACCCTGAATCCTAAATTCTAAACTCTAAACAAACTTAAAATCAAAAAATATAAAACTCAAAATTATTATAAGCATATTATGTTTTGAATTTTGAGCTTTGTATTTGTTTAGGATTTAAAGTTTAGTATTTAGAGTTTTATTTTACTATTTTGTACTTCGTTTTACCTTAAAAGTAATCTGCTTTTCCATGGAGCCGTCACACGACACGGCTTTTATAGGGTATTCTTTTTCACCGTCCGGAAGATAAAATCTTAAAGAAAAGGAACCATCCGGATACAGGTTTACAGGCTGATCATTCACGGTAAGAGTAGCGTCTGACTCAGTGGAACCATAAATTATCAGTTCCGTGTCTGCTTTCAGCCAAAAATCCTTTGGTTTAACTTCAGGCGGCATTCCTTTCCAGGAACTTGCTCCCATTGGTGAAGATAGGGATATGGAAAGTATCTCTTCCCAACGTTCACGCATAAGCTTTGCTATATCAAAAGAACTCTTGCCGATTTTATCAACACCCGAAAGCTTGAGTAAGCGGTCAAACTCCTTTTGCAAAATCGCCCATTGTTCATCAGTTATCGGCGAAACTCCCTGGCGCGGCATAATAAGCACATTCGAACGGGCAACAAACACAAACTCACCTTCATGGGTGAATAAACCCAAATCTACACACCAGGATCTGTTAGGCTCGTTAATATTGACATACCAGTTGTCGGCATCATAATTGATGCCAATATCAAAATACCTGTTAGCATTAGTACCGTCAAAATTAATATCCGTCACATCATACACGCGAAGAACCCAGCAGCTTTTGCTAAACTTCACTTCCGTTAATCTTTGCCTGAGCGCATTTATAGTTTCTGTTGATATTTCCCAGTAAGCATAGAACCAAAGAGGGTCTCTCGGTAAAATTATAACCTTGGTATCATTATAATTTTTTGGCAACCCTCTTTCCTGTTTTCCATAATCAGCAACTATCGGTGCACCTTTTGCTTTTGAACTTAAATTTTCACTCATATTACCCCCCTGGATTTAAGACCAGGAAAAAATTTAGTGTATTTTTTAGTTTTAAAATTTTAGCTTTTTTTATCTGAATTGTCAACTATTTTTTACTGCCAAAAGTGTCTAAATAAACCTTATAATCTGCCTGTGAAAACAGCACAAAACGCACTTCTTCAAAATAATTATGTTTAATAATATATTTAATGCATGCATCCACTGCAATCCTGGATGCTGAATTGATGGGAAAACGATATGCGCCGGTACTTATTGAAGGAAAAGAAATTGTTTTTATGTTGTGCTCTTTCGCAACCGCAAGGCTGGACAAATAAGCATTTTTTAGAATGATTTCTTCACTTTTAGTTCCTCCCCTCCAAAAAGGGCCTACAGTATGTATCACAAAACCCGCTTTTAAATCTCCTCCTGTTGTTATAACTGCCCCGCCCGGTTCCAGATGCCCTATCTTTTCTACTATTTTCCTGCACTCTTCAAGTATTCTGGGCCCGCCTCTTCTGTGAATTGCACCATCTACACCGCCTCCGCCCATTAAAGAACTATTTGCAGCATTCACAACAGCCTCTGTATCCTGCTGCGTGATGTCTCCTTGAAGAACTGTTATTTTTGTGTTATTTATCTTTGTTTCAAATCTATCCATTACCCTGCAGTCATTTGAATGTATAAACTTTTCTTATTGCCTCAATTACATTCCATGTGCACTTTAAGCCTTTAGGGAAAGTTACAATATCGCCTTTGTTAATTTCAACTTCTTCATTCTTTGTTTTAACTTTAACCTTGCCTTCTTTTACATATGCCACTTCTTCTGAAGAATACTCCCAATCAAAAGTAGAAGGCTCGCACTCCCAGGGATTCCATGAATCAACTTTTAATTCTTTCAACTTTTCAGGTGTTGCTTTTTCAATCTTAATACTTGCCATAAAGCCCTCCTTTTGATTCAAGACTAGTATAATTACTGATTCAACTGCCTGATAATAAAATAATCCTTTGGGATTTCATATTCATCTATTATAGGTTTATTTGTTGCATTTCTTTTCAAAAATATTATGGCGTAGTTATCGGCAAATACTGGAACCCATACATTTTCATGAATGCATTTTATGAGAAAGTTTTGTTCCCATGGGGCAAGACCATGATATGAAAAATAAATTGAATTAATCTTGTATAACTCCTCGTAATACCTAAAAACATCGCCGTCTTCAAGCATCGGCACATAAACATCTTTAAAAAAACTCTCCGGGTACTCCGTTGGACGGCTGTCAACAAATACACGATGTTCCGGATAAAGATAATAAATTAAATACCCCCCGATGTCATAATTGTTCAAAACAGGCCCCTGGATGTTCAAAGTCTTAAAAAACCTGGCTGACATTTTATTTCCGGGTATAATGCCTAATCTGATATTCTTCCAATATGAAGATAAATACTGATCAGTCCTGAAAATGTTGAAGATAAGTGCAATTATCGTAAATAGAAACAAATAAAATTTTATTCGTGGAGAATTTAATTCAATTTTTCTGCCAAGCCCAAGCTGAATATTTTTTGATATTATAGGCAACGCAAAAAAACCATAAACCGCAAAATTTTTAATGTCCATGCAGGCTACAACTCCCAGTGTAATGCTTAATATTAAATCAGCTGTTGGAAAAAACTGGAAATTGTATGTGATAATCAATATAAAACTTATTATTAAAATAACAAATGAAACCTTAAAAATCAAAAAGTTCGGATTAACCGCGCCGAAATATTCGCCAAAACATAATGGCTGATACTCAAAAATCCTGTAGCCATAGTTTTTAAAGATGTGCAAAGGAGATAAAACACCTTTAAGCCCGAAAGGATTGATTAAAGATGAAAGTATTACAAGAAAAAATATAATAAAATAATCCTTCAGCTTATTTTCTTTTCCGGCAAAAAATGAGATAAGCTCCCCCGATAAAAATGCCCCGACAATTAAAATACCTATTATAAAATAAACATGCATATTAACCCAGATAATCCCTAATATCGGCAAGACAAACAGCATCTTCCTTGAAATGTTTCCCTGTTTGTATTTTTCCAGAATCAGATAGAATAAAGCGCAAAAAAAGTAACTGAATGCTGCGGGATTAATATCATTTCGGTCGGCGATTAAAGGTATCAATAAAACTGAAACCAGGATTGCAATATTAAAAGAGGATTTTTTTTCGGACAGTTTAAAAAACAAGAAGAATGTAACCAGACTCAGAAAAATATAAAATATGCTTAACCCTTTAAAACCTGAGATTTTTTCGATTATAAAAAGGATTAAGCCGCTTCCCCACTGATGGTTTATTGCCGGCAGATCCGGGTAGGTATAAGAGAAATAATTGTTGTTTACAATTCCTGATTTTATTAAATCTAAAGGATATGTGCGTATAAATTCAAAAATCAGTTCACCGCTTTTTAAATGCCTTCCTATATCATTTCTCGTTAAGTCAATCTCTTTGGCAAGAAAAACACAAAACCACGCACAAGCCAAAGCGGTAATTAAAAATCTATAACTTTTTTTGTTAAATATATGCATATCAAAAAACTTCTAAGATTTACTTCCTGCTTTGAAGAAGTGTTATCACAGCTGAATGATAAATATCATCTACGGAACAACCCCTGCTTAAATCATTGAATGGTTTTTCCAGGCCCTGAACGACCGGTCCTATAGCGGTGAATTGTCCCAGCCTTTCCGTTACTTTATAACATATATTTCCGGAATTTAGGTCGGGAAAAATAAAAATATTAGCCCGGCCTTCCAGGGGAGAATCGGGGGCCTTCTTCTTTGCAACTGCAGGCACAGATGCTGTATCAAACTGGACTTCCCCGTCTATTTTAACGGATGAGTCATTTTTGAAGTATTCCTTTGCCAAATTACAGGCCTCAATAATTTTATCTAGGGTCTTATGCTTGGCGCTTCCTTTTGTCGAAAAAGACAAGAAAGCAAGTTTTGGAGACTCACCGGGGAACAGACTCCTGAAACTTTTTATGCTTGATATTGAAATATCCCTTAATCCAAGCGTATTTGGATTGGGGTTGACTCCGCAATCCGCATATATTATCGGAGTCTTAATTATCGGATGGTTTTCCGGAGGAATCATAAGGAAAAAAGAGGAGATTAACTTAGTATCGCCGGAAGTACCTATTCCCTGTATGGCTGCTTTTAATACGTCGCTGGTACTTGACCTGGCACCGGCCACACAACCATTTGCCTTATCGCTTTTCACATATAGCGCAGAAAAATAAAGAGGGTCTAAAACCAATTTTTCAGCGTCCTCTTTTGTTAAACCCTTTTTTATCCTTGATTCAACAAAACAATTTAAAACAGAATCGCTTAATAGATCAAGGGCAGGAACAAGAATTGTCAATTTTGAGATATCTAACTTTTTATCTTTTGCTATTTTTTCGATTTTATCAGGAGCGGATGAAACAATAACTACCTTGCATACTTCATCCTTATTCAACCGGACGGCTGCTTCCAGAGTCCTTTCCTCATCACCTTCGGCAAAAATAACCGTACCTTTTAACTCCCTTGCAGACTCTGTAAATTTTTTTAATATCATTTTTCCTTCTTTCTTAATAACTAAGTATTTTTAATAAATATATTTTATCACAACTAAAAATATTAATCAATCTATTGATTAAGCTTTTATATTTTAATAAAATATCATAGATTTTATTAATCACAAAGGATTCATTATGTCAAATTCCAGGCAAATTATAAAAATAATCATAGGAATCATAATCAGTTTAGCAATAATTGCAGTTTTAGCCAATTTTGCTGTAAACTACTTTTTAAAGAATACCGTATTAAACTATATTAATTATAACCTTTCTAATCTAAAGAATAAAAAAGTAGTAATTGAAAACATCGTCTTATCAGTCCCTCGAAAAGAGATTACTTTTGGAAAAATCAAGTTATCAATAAAATCAAAAAAGAACGGATTCGTTGAAGTATTAAATAACGGAGAGCTAAAAATTAAATACCTTAACTCAAGTAAACACTTCCACTTAAAAGCAAAAGGCCAAATACCTTTTAAAGACCAGGGCCAGTTTAACTCTGACCTGTATTTAACCTCCCTGTTGCCAAATATTAAAGTTGAAGGCGTTGCAGAATTTAAGAATGTACCTTTATCATATTTTTATTCGATATTTTCCACCTCGGATAAAACAACTATAACCGAAGGATCTGTTGAGATAACATCAACTATCCATTATTCCACGAATTATCTTACTACAAACAACATTATAACCATTGAAAACCTGGATATAGACACAAAAGAGAAAAAGCTTTTTGGCATGCCGTCCGTGCTGGTTAAGGAATTCTTCAGGGAAAACACCGTTACTTTTAATCTGCCGGTTAACGGGAAACTTGATGACTTAAAGTTCGATTTTAATGCTGCTATGACACAGATTCTAATAAAAGCTTTAAAAGAAAAGTTTGATAATAACGATTTTTTAAAAGGAATCGCCGAGAAATTCGGAAGGAAAATCGGAGAAAAACTGGAAGAATCCATGAAAAACAGAAAATAGGAGGAATAAATGGTAAACAAAACCGGGTTTGATAACGAGAAATACCTGAACGAACAGTCAAAAGCCATTCTTGAAAGGATAAAAACCTTTGACAATAAATTATATCTTGAGTTCGGAGGAAAGCTTATATTCGATTATCATGCTTCCCGCGTTTTGCCTGGGTTTGACCCGAATGTAAAAATGAAACTGCTCCAGAAACTAAAAGACCAAGCGGACATAATACTCTGCATTTACGCAGGGGATATTGAACGAAAAAAAGTCAGGGCAGATTTTGGTATTACGTATGATGTTGACGCGCTGAAATTGATAGATGACTTAAAAGAATGGGGGCTTGATGTCACCAGTGTAGTAATAACCCGTTTCGAAAACCAGCCTTCCGCTCAGTTCTTTAAAAACAAACTGGAGCGCAGAAATATCAGTGTATACACACATGGTGTAACAAAAGGGTATCCTACGGACGTGGATTTAATTGTAAGCGATAAGGGTTATGGCGCAAATGAATACATCAAAACAAAAAAGCCTTTAGTCGTTGTCACGGGCCCGGGTCCGGGCAGCGGCAAACTTGCAACGTGCCTGTCCCAGCTTTATCACGACCACAAAAAAGGCTTTAATTCAGGTTATGCAAAATTCGAAACTTTCCCTATCTGGAACATCCCCCTTAAACATCCTGTTAATATCGCGTATGAATCTGCTACCGCTGATATCAAGGATTATAATGAAATAGACCCTTTTCATCTTGAAGCTTACAATGAAAAGGCCATAAATTATAATCGCGACGTTGAAGTATTCCCTGTAGTAAAAAATATTCTCGAAAGAATAACCGGCAAGGAATCGATGTATAAATCTCCCACTGATATGGGAGTTAACCGCGCCGGTTTCGGGATTGTTGACGATGAAGCTGTTCAAAATGCAGCAAAACAGGAAGTTATAAGAAGATATTTAAGATATAAATGCGAGTACGCAATGGGATTTGTAGACAAAGAAACCGTTCAAAGAGCAGAACTAATAATGAATGAGCTGGATATGTCTCCTGATGACAGAAATGTGGTTCTTCCCGCAAGGAAAGCAGCTGAAGAAGCCCAAAAAACTGACAAAGGAAACGAAGGAATGTTCTGCGGGGCAGCAATTGAATTGAAAGAGGGTACTATAATTACCGGCAAAAACTCCCCATTGATGCATGCAGCATCAAGCCTTGTGCTTAACGCTATTAAAAAACTGGCTGAAATTCCAGATAAAATTCATGTTTTAGCCCCCAATATTATTGAGTCAATCAGGGACCTGAAAAGCGACATACTCAATAAAAAAACAGTAAGTCTTAACCTTGATGAAACCCTCATGGTTTTAAGTATAAGCGCAACTACTAATCCTACAGCTAAACTGGCAATGGAAAAACTAAAAGAATTGAGGGGTTGTGAGGTTCATATAACCCACATACCCACACCTGGCGATGAGGCCGGGTTAAGGACTTTGGGGGTTAACCTTACCAGCGACCCGGTTTTTTCATCCAAAAATCTTTTTATTGTTTAGATCCGGCTTTTTATGGAGAAAAAGGACTTGACGTTTTTTTTGGTGTTTGTTATACTAGTATTGCCTGGGGATAGATGAACTATACCTATTCAGGCAAGGCAGCCCGGTTTCGGGCTGTCTTCTTTTTATTATGCTAAGATTTTTAATAATCAGAATTATTTTCAGAACTCTTATATTTATCGCTTTTCTTAGTATTCCAACCTTTCTAAATGCCTATACCTTGTTTTATAAAGATTATGGAACATATGCATATGATGCAGAGTTTGACCCATATTACAGCTACCTCGAAATATATACAAGCCTGACAAAAAAACCTTTGCCATATCTTAAAGAAGAAGATGAAAGTGAAATATATAAATATCTCTGGAAAAGATCTTTTATTCCAAGATTCCTGCTTCTGGAAATAAGCTGCTATCCTTTTCCCATGCTTGGAGTTGCTGTTAAAAAAAATTACAATGGCTTTTACAACAACATGAGCGTTTCCGATGACCTAAATCTTATAGAAAGCATGTGTGCAGGGTTTGAGGAACCAACCGCATTCTCATTTTTTCTGGGCAACCTTGTGAGTTTTCAACCAAAGGGCGTTTCAAAGGATATAAAAGGAAAAGCATACATGGGATATCTTGCCAGCATTGGAAGCTTTCACATAAAAAACAGCGAATTAATAGAGGATAAATGGTTTGAATTGGAATGGAAAATCAAAGGCGACAAGATAACCGAAAAACGGACAATTTCGTGGAGTTACAGGATAGGGACAAAACAACACGATCACTCCGATATAAAAGATGTGTTATACTTTTCAATCTTTCGCGACAGGGTAGATTTTAAAGAACAAAAAAAATCAATTTTTAATAATGCCAGTTTTGAGTATAAGATAGACATAGATTACAAGGAACTGCAGGCTATTACACACTTTTTACTTATCGGAAAATCATTTCCTCACAAGACAAAAAAATTTGCTTTTCAAATTAAGTTCGGGTTTTTACTTGAGAAAGGTGAAAAGTATACAGGTGCTTTAAAAAATCTGGAGACAGAAGATAACCTATACTTTATGATAAGGCCCAATATCAAATTTTAAGCCTTACCTCAACCAGGCCCCTGACAGAGTTGCCGCAATATACCGCATCCGCTTTATATAAATCGTTTATTCTCATTGTTTTTTCAATGCATTTTTTACTGCGTAGCAGCTGCTTTCTTAAAACACCCTGCAACAAACCGCTCCTGACAGGAGGCGTATACATTATGCCGTTTTTTCTTATGAAAACGTTTGATCTGGACCCCTCTGTTACCTCCCCCTTTGAATTGCAAAAAATCACATCAAAGCAGCTGCCTTTATGCACTTTTTCCAGTGATTCTTCATACCAGGATTTATATGTTGTTTTATGATAAAGAAAAACATTCTTTTCATCTATTCTCTTTTCAGATAAAATTATTCTTTGTAAATTTAAACCTCCGGGATCAATAACCTTACTAAAATCCCATCTGATATATCCTGATTTATTTAAAAAAATACGGATTTTTAGCTTCACCCCGCCCTTATTCTCCCTTTGACAAATGGGGAAAGAGGAAGATTTAATTTTTTTTGTAATCTTACTTATTATTTCGCAGAGTTTATCTTTTGTTATAGGATAACTAAAAAATTTAGCTGACCTTTTTAATCTATCAATATGGTCCTTCAAGTATAAAAACTTTTTTCCATCCCAAAGCATAGATTCAAAAATCTCAAAATGAGGCATATTCGGCAGCGTTAAAAAAGAACATTTTGTTTCACATTCTTTTCGTTCTGCTTCTGCAGACGAGTTCCATACAATCCCGCTGCCTACCCTGTACCTCCAATTCTTTTCGCCTTTTTTCCTCTGAAGGGTCCGTATCGGTACATTGAAAACAGATTTTTTATCCGGGGATATGAATCCGAGCATTCCGCAATAGACACCCCTCTCGCCTTTTTCCAGTGAACGGATTATTTCCATTGTCCTTATTTTAGGGGCGCCGGTTACTGATCCCGACGGGAATAAACTTTTTATTATATCCGATATATCTACATTTGGTCTCATTTTTCCCTGTATGGTGGATGTCATCTGATGAACGGTGGGATGAGTTTCAATTTCAAACAATTTGCTCACTTTAATTGATTCCGTGCCGCATATTCTTCCGAGATCATTTCTTAACAAATCCACAATCATCACATTTTCTGCATTGTTTTTTTTATCCTTTTCGAACTTCCTGATTTGTTCATTGTCGCGCTTTTTCCTCGATGCTGTACCTTTCATCGGCTTTACTGTGATTTTATCGCTTTCTTTTTTAAAAAATAGCTCAGGAGAAAATGACATAATATTTCCGAATTTATTCTTTATGAATGCGCAGTATTTAGTGGGCTGATTACTACGAAGCTGGTTGTATAACTCAAACGGGGGCAATCCTGATTTCACATCCACATCATATGTAAAATTGACCTGATAAGTATCCCCTTTTGCAATATAATTTCTAATTGCCCGGATTTTTTTTACATAGGTATCATAATCCATTGTATGTTTAATAACGAGGGGTATATTATGTGAATTGCGGCTTATAGATCGGCCATCTTTGACCGAATGTAATTTTTTATTCCACTTATTATGTTTATGACTGAAGATATATGGCTTTTCAAACACTCCAAACCACGCAAGTGGCAATGAGTTTTTAAAATTATTCCTTAATCCAGCAAGTTTATTCTCTATCGCATAAGCAGCTTCATAAGACAGGTATCCGCTCAACCAGTATTTATCTGCATATTTTTTTACTTTTTTCAACAAACTGTCTATTTCATTAAGATTTTTTGCCACTATTTCTTTTATAGGATTAACAAATAAATACGAGTTTGACTCCTCCTCGGAATATAAAGCCGTATCAAGAAAGACAATTGTATTCTTCTTTCTGATAAATTCTGATATATCTCCAAAATTCATGAAATTTGTTTTCTCTTCAGGAAACTGCTTCATTTCTATACCCTTAAAATTTTAAGTAAATGATATTATATATTGTTATAGGGGTGTAGTCAATCGTCTTTATTTTAAATTTGTGATTTGCTAAAATTGGTTCCATGGACAGAAATCTTATAATATCAAATATTTTCAGGGATTCCTGCAATAACCACTCAAATAAAACAGCCGTTCAAGTGGTCAACGATGACTTCTCTATAACAAAATATACATTTAAAGATATAGAAGAAAATGCCTTGAAAATCGCAGCGTTTCTGTGCTCTGAATCGGACAAACTAAACAGCAAGTTTGTTGCCGTAATCCTAGAAAACCGCCCCGAGTGGATAATGATATATTTCGGAATAATGTGCGCAGGGTTGACGGCTGTTCCCATAGATCCCCAGCTTACTTCCGAAGAAATCGATAATTTGCTACATGATTGCGGAGCGCAGATAGCCTTCATTTCAAAAAACTGCAATTTAAATAAAACACCTAAAAAAACCGTTTTAGTAGGCAAAGAAGAAGACGGCTCAAGCCAGCTTACTTTTAAAAAGATAAAAGAACGGTTCAAGAAGGATCCCTTTAAAATCCCCGACATTCACCCGGACAGAATCGCCTCTTTAATATATACTTCAGGCACAACAGGAAAGCCGAAAGGAGTCTGTTTAACCCATTCAAACTTATTGTCTAATTTTAAAAGCATACAAAAGCTTAATATCTGCACGTCCGAAGATAACATGATATCAATATTACCTTTATATCACACTTATTCCTTCATGATAACCCTGCTTCTGCCATTTTTTATTGGTGCATCAATAACGTATCCGCCGACTCTTCGTTCAGAGGATATTATTAAAACAATAAATATCTGCAATGTCACAATCTTAACAGGAGTTCCCCAGTTGTTCTATCTGATTCATAAAACCATATTTGACAGGCTTAAAAAACTGCCTTCATTTCTAAGTATATTCTTTATCCCCCTGATTAAATTAAAGGTTCGAAATAAATTCGGCAACACCCTCAGGCTGATGGTTTCCGGGGGCGCAAGGTTAGAACCAAAAATCGGCAGGGATCTGAAATCTTTGGGATTTCAATTTATCGAAGGGTACGGGCTCACTGAAACATCTCCGGTCGTCACTTTCACCCCGCCTAAAAAGCCTAAATTCGGGTCAGTTGGAAAACCTTTGCCCGATGTTGAGATAAAAATAAACGAGCCCGATTCTTCCGGCATAGGCGAAATTCTCGTAAAAGGCCCAAATGTAATGAACGGATATTTTAATAAACCTGAGATAACAAAAGAAGCCATAAAAGAAGGATGGTTTTACACCGGCGATTTAGGATACACCGATGATGAAGGGTATCTGCACCTTACAGGCAGAAAAAAAGACGTCATAGTGTTAAGTTCAGGTAAAAATATATATCCTGAAGAAATCGAAGAGTATTACGGCCAAATTCCATATATAAAGGAAATCTGCGTATTTGCCCAGAAACAGTTTAAATTCGGGCAGGAAGCGGAAGTGCTTCATGCTGTTATAGCCCCGGACCCGGAATACTTCCGCAAAAAAGGTAAAATAGACATAGAGGGGACTTTGCGATGGGAGTTAGAAAACTATTCCCGAAGAATCAGCCCCTACAAACATATTATGGGGTTTACGATTACAAACGAAGATCTGCCGCGCACAAGGCTTAAAAAAATCAAAAGATTCGAAGTTAAAGAAAAATATAAAAATTCCATTTCTGTTAAACAAACACCATTTATCGAACCAGATCAAGACAGAAAACTTCTTAATTCAAGTATAGCAAAAAAAGTAGTGGATTATCTTTCAAAAACGCTAAAAAGAAAAATCAATATCTATGATCATCTGGAGCTGGATTTGGGCATCGATTCACTGGGACGTGTCGAACTGGCTGTTGGCCTTGAGGCAAGTATCGGGATAGACATCCCGGATAAAAGCATTCTTGGGGTTTTTACCGTAAAGGAACTGATAAACGAGATTAACAACATCTCAGAAAAAGGTATATTAACAAAAGATAAACATGAATCAATAAGCTGGAAAACTATACTTAAGGACCAACCAAACAAGAAAGCTTTAAGCAAGATAGAACTTCTGCCCGGACTATTTAATAAAATAACAACCTTTTTGGTTCAAATATTTTTATTCATTGTTTTCAGGCTTTTTTATTCCATTAAAATAGAGGGGAAGGAAAACATTCCGGATTCCGGGCCTTTTATAATCTGCCCAAACCACGCAAGCTATCTTGACGGCTTTATCGTAGGATGCAGCGTTCCCTTTGATACCTGTTTTAATCTCTTCTTCTTTGGAGACCCCTATTATTTTGACCGGACCGTAATCAGAAGAATTGCCAGGTTCGGAAGAATTATTCCGATTGCCCCGTCAACTAACCTGATAGACTCCATGCAGTCAGCTTCTTTTCTCGTAAAAAACGGAAAATCCCTGTGTATTTTTCCCGAAGGAGAACTCTCGATTGACGGGACAATAAAATCATTCAAGAAAGGCATAGGTATTCTGGCTAAAGAATTAAACGTGCCGCTTATACCCGTTTATATAGATGGTTCTTTTAAGGCGTGGGCCAGGGGAATGAAACTGCCGAAGTTATCAAAAATAAACATAAAGTTCGGCAAATGTGTAACTTTCGGAGAGCTTGCAGCCTCACTTGAAGAAGACGAATACCAGAACGTTGCATCAAACCTTAAGAAAAAAGTCCTGGAACTTCAGTTATGAAATAAAATCCTGCACTTTTGTATCGGGATGGTGGTAACGCCCCCTGCTTTGTGTTTTCTTGCCGAATTGAATGGCTTTTTCCGGGCACCAGTGTAAACACCTCAGGCATTGCTCACATTTATGCTGCCACTCCAGTTTACCATCGTTCATCTTAATGTTTCCTGCAGGACAAATCTTTATGCAAATTTCACATTTGTTACATTTTTCATCAACCCAGAAAGATTTATCCGCCTCTTTCATTTTTCCCATCATACCGGAATAAAAAGCATTTGAAAGGAACATCCCGAAAGGCCCCAGGTTAGTTTCGGTTTTATACCTTTCCTGCGCATTAACAGTATCAACAATCTTTTTTATTTTTGTTTTTGCCTTGTCAAAAATCTGTTTCTGCTTTTCCTCCGACCATACATTGTATAACGGCACATAATTACCCGGCATATTAATGGAAAATCCCGCGGAAAGCTCTAGATTTCGTTCCTTAAGCAGCTTTTGAAGTATTTTTAAAGAATAAGCCAGCATGCCGCCGTATGTAGCTGCGGTAAAAATGTATGTTCCCGGGTCAACATTCAGCTTTTTTATAAAATCAACCACAATCAAAGGCGGGCCCCAGCAATAGACGGGAAAAACAAGGCCTACCTTTACATCGTCTATTTTCTGGCTATGGTCAAAACTGTAGGTTATCGGAATCAACTCGGCATCAGCAATCCCGCCTGCTAATTCTTTTGCTACAGCCAGTGAATTTCCCGTACCCGAGAAGTAATAAATTTTTGTTTTCATTTTAAAGCCTCCGTTGGATATTGTTTCAGGTTAACATTTTAGCACATTTTATTTAAAAAGTGAAAAATCCAGCTGTTGATCACGCCTCTTTGATGTTCTCGCTTTTGCATCAATCAGGTTTTTTTCAAGACGATTTAAAAAGGAGCTTTTCTTTTGCATCAATAAACGGTTTTTAAACACGCGTTTTTTTGCATAACTTAAAAATAGAAAATTTTTAGTTCTTGTGGCGGCTACATAAAACAGCCTTTCTTCCTCTTCTAATTCATCTTCGGTCCTTTTCCCGAATACTTCAAACGGAATTATTCCCTGCTCGCATCCGCAAACAAAGACTGCGTTGAACTCCAAACCCTTGGAAGCATGCATAGTCATAACCGATACCGCTTCCTTTTTAGTGCTAAATTCATCTATGGGATCACGCATTGCTATTGCCCTGAAAAATGACTCATAATCATTATTAAAACCATTTCCCATTTCTACAAATCTTTTTTTGTCAATGTCTGATATATCTTCCTCATCTTTTATTAAATCATATAAAACATCTGAGATATTTTTCTTGCCTTTTGCATAATTTCCTTTTAACCTAGCAAGGAGCCCTTTAAACGGCTCCTGCCTGTAAAAAGGTTCCGCTCCTATAACCTGATAAGGTATGCCGTGTTTTTCCAGGGAGGCTGTTATGGGCCCGAACATCAGACTGGACCTGCAGAGAACAGCAAAATCAGAAAAGCTTTTAATACTTTCCGTTTCATCGCCGTCTGACATGCCGCTGTCAATCGAAAAGCTCCTGGTCCCGCCTATCATCTTTTCAATCTGCGATGCAACTAGGTCTGCTTCGCTTTTATCCGTTTCACACTCTCTTATACTGATTTTAATATTACTTGATTTCCCCTTTAAAACGTCTTTCTTGTCCAAAACCTGGCCGGCAATTTTCAGTACAGGTGACGGACATCTGTAACTTTTTGACAGATATATAACAACGGCTTTAGAATAATTCTTTTGAAACTCTTTGATGAATTTGACATCCGACCCCCTGAAACCATAAATTGCCTGGTCAGGATCCCCTATTACAAAAAGGTTGCTGGTGTCATCCGGTGCTAAAAGCCTTAACAGCTCAAACTGCACAGGATTAACATCCTGGAACTCATCTACCAGGATATGCCTGTATTGTTTTTTGTAATCCTCCAGTATTTCCTTATCTTCCTTAAAAAGCTTCACCGGCAGAAATATTAAATCATCCAGGTCAAACGAATTTTGTTTTTTCAGGGTCTCTTCGTATTCATTAATATCACTTTCATCTATTTTATCCTTGGCTAATACCCCTTGTTTGTAAGATGAAATAAGTTTTAATGTCTTTTTATCTTTTAAAATATCCCCTCTTTCATCTTCATCTGTAATCTTAAAACCTTTGTTCCTGCCGAAGTGTTTAGGATATCTTTTCAATACAGAAAGCCCAAAGGCATGAAAAGTTAAAATATTCACAGTAAAATCCGCAATTTTTTCTTTTACGCGACTCCTCATCTCCTCCGCAGCTTTGTTAGAAAAAGTTATTGCCAGAATATTTTCCTGCGGAATACTTTTTTCTTTTATCAGGTAAGCGATTCTCTCGGTCAATACATGAGTTTTGCCTGAACCAGGACCTGCTGTAACCAAACACGCGCCATTTTTGTGGGTTATAGCTTTAAATTGACTGCCTTCCTCTTTTGAGTGCCTGGAATCCGCTTTAGTTCGGGCAGATGAATCTGCACCTGTTGCTGTTTTTTCCTTATATGCTTTCTTAAATGTATCGATATCGAACTTTATGCTGTATTTAGGCTGGTTGTCCGAATATTTCTTTTCTCGTTCTTTTACCTGAAAAAAAAGGGAGTCGAGTCCGAAACCTTTTACTTCGTCTTTATCAAAAACGGTTATCCTGCCGAACTCACCGTCAAATCCTTCCTGTATGTTAATATTTCTATTCCTCATCCTTTTTACTCCCTCTACCAGTAAATCCCCTCCCTGCTTTTTAATTTCGGATAAATCCTTGAATAGAAGAGTATCAAAATCAGAGCCTACGTTTTCCAGTATCTTAAAATAAGCCTGGTTTACCTTCTTTGATGTTGGTTCCACATTTTCCATTTCTGCAACAAGTGATGGTAATGAGGTTATGGAATAAAAGTCTTTTTTATTTTTTGCTTCTCCGATTCTGGAGCGGTCCGCAAGTTCCGCTATCCTGTACATTACACCTTTTGTTATTGGTTTTTTGCATACAGGGCAAATCTCCTCATTCTTTATTGTCTCAACAGGGTCCCAGCAAATCCCGCACTTTCTATGGCCGTCATAATGATATTTGCCTTCCTGCGGAAAGAACTCTATTGTTCCCAAAAAACCCTTATCATACTTCAAAGCATCATGAATTCCCTTATAACTTAACTCGGCGTCAAAGATGTTCGCTTCCCTGCCCAGTTTTTCCGGCGAGTGTGCATCCGAGTTTGAAACGAGCCTGACATTATCCAGAAAACTGCACGCCCAGTTCATTGGAGGATCACTGGATAATCCTGTTTCCACGGCAAAAATATGCTCAGAAAGGTCTTCAAAACATTCTTCAATGCTGTTAAACCCTGATTTCGCGCCCAAAAGAGAAAACCACGGAGTCCAGATATGAGCTGGGATAAGATATGAAAGCTGTGATGTTTCCAGAGTCATTTCCAGAATGTCTTTTGCATCAATGCCCAGTATCGGCCGGCCGTCCGATTTAATATTACCCATCCTGGAGAGTTTGTTCTGAATTTTTTCCGCGCTCTCAAAATCCGGGAACACACACAGGTTGTGAATCTTTCTTACTCTATCTCTTTTTTTATAAATACTGCTGATCTCACCGGTGAGCATGAAGCTGACGTCTTTTCTGGTTTTTTTAGGCAGATAAAAATGAGGCTCTTTTAACTTATATTCTTCTTTAAGCTGGAACAAACCGTTGCCTTTTGGCTCCAATTTTTCCTTTAACTCGCTCAGCCATCCCGGATGAACACAGTCCCCTGTACCGACAACATCAATACCCTTTAACTGCGCCCAGTAATCCAGGTGTTCCGGAGTTAATTTCTTGCTTGTTGCTATAGAGTAATGCGAATGAATGTGCATATCCGCTATAAAACGCATAGCTTTTCTCTCATATTTTTTAAAACGTGCCGTTTAGCAACGTCAGATTCCAACAATATACTGAACAATTCTATCAATTATGGAATATAATATCAATAAATCGCCTTTCTTTCTTATAAAAGATTTGTTATATTATCTGTATTATGAATTTAAAAAAAATAACGTGCCTGTCCCTGTTTCTGTTTATTCTGATATCCGCATCATCCAGGATAACTGCTAAAAATATAGGGAACATCAAGGCGATATATGGATTCAGTTCGGAAGATGAACCATATATAGGCAAAAATGTAAAGGATGTTGCAAAAAAGCTAAAAAATCTTGGCATAAACGCTGTATTCTGCGACTATAGAGACAAAGAATTCGTTGATGCTTTGCATGAACAGGGCATAAAAGTATTTGTTGAAGTGGCTGTATTTGCAGGCTCCAGCTACTGGAAATCAAATCCTGAAACAATCCCGATAAACAGCGCTGGTGATAAAATATCTCAAATAAAGTGGTATGCGGGGCTGTGCCCTACCCAAAAATGGCTAAGAGATAAAAAGTTAAAACATATTGAATTTTTAGTTAATAATTATAATGTAGATGGGATCTGGCTGGATTTTACCAGGTATCCGTGCCACTGGGAGGTTCCTGAGCCAAAGATTGAAGAAACCTGCTTCTGCGATACATGTTTATCCGGTTTTCAAAGAGATGCAAAAATAGAAATCCCCCAACATCTAAAAACCGTAAAAAATAAAGCCGGATGGATATTAAAAAACCATAAAGACCTCTGGATCAAATGGAAGTGCGAAAATATCACATCATTTGTAAGCGACGCAAAAAAAACCATCGATAAGACAAAACCAGGCGTTATTCTAGGTATTTTTTCGGTTCCTTGGAAAACAACCGATTACAATAATGCGATAGAAGAAATCATATGTCAGGATTATAAAAGCCTGGACAAATTCGTGGATTTGTTTTCCCCGATGGTTTATCATAAACTATGCAATAAACCATCCAAATGGATATACGAATTTACAAACTATGCCTCTGATATTACCAAGAAAGATATTGTTCCGATAATTCATACTCAAAATATAACCGATAAGGATTTTAAGGATATGTTGAATTATTTAAATAAAAGTAAATCGTCAGGGTTTATTATTTTTAAGTCTGACTACCTAAATAAGGAAAATTCTCTGAATATATTAAAAAAATATTCGGAATGATTTTAGGATAAGTTGAAAGATGCAAGAATTTTTCTGCAGGTGCAGTTGTTTCCCAAGTGGCACAAGGCAAGCTTTGAAGAGCTAAAACGTACGGGAACCTCAACACCGTTTAACTCGCCATAACCAAGCGTGATATGAGGTTCAAAACTTTCAAAAGCGGAATCTTTCGGATAGTTATTTATCCAGCGCAGCGCACTTTCATCTAATCCATCCGGCATATACAGCATTTCCATTTTAGCGTCATAAGTAAAATAACTTGATGCTACCTTCATAATCCTTTCATGCAGTTTTTGAAGTTTGGATGTTCTATTCATGTTAATTACAGAAATCTTTTTATCTGAATATTCATTTGCCACAACTTCACGGATTTCAAGCTCCATCCTGCCAAACTCCCTGGATATTCCGGCAAGTTTTTCTTTAACATCTGACAAATCCTTTTCAGCAAGGACTCCCATAGCCAAAGATATATGCGGCAAAAAATCTTTCTTATTAAGAGTTATTTTGCTTTTAAACTCCTTTACTAGAATCTTATTAAGCTCGATTGCCTTATCAGTTATTTCTTCTGACGGCAGTAAAACAATATCAACGGCCAGTTTCATAAATTTTATCTTGTTTATTTCAATAACGGTAGGATTTTTTCTTCTTCTTTAAGCATATGTTTTGAAGAGGAATCTATAAAATCTTCAAGAAAGCTGTTTAGCTTCTCAATCTTTGCCTTAGGTAAAGGAAATACTTCACCGTACACCAGGCTTTCGAACTCTTCGACACCTGCAAGTAACCGTTTATGTTCTTCGATTAAATAATCAACCGCATCTTTTACTTCCCGGTTTTCTGTTGTTTGCAGCACACCGGGAAATACTTCCTCTTCCTCATATTTGAAATGTTCCTCAACGTCCTTCTTCATAAATTTCTCAATTCTTTCAATATGCATCCAGACGCTGTGCTTCTGAATCCCGCCTTCAAGCTTCTTTAAAAAATCCAGATATTCCTTGAGCTGGCTGTGATATTTTTTAATCATTTCCTCAGCACTGGAAAAATCATCCTTTAAGCTCTTGCCCATATGTACCGGGGTTTTTGTTTCTCTGGCTTCCTTTATTTTCGGCTTTGGCTCCCATATCCCGCTTTCCATGTCGTTTATTCTTTTATTCAGTTTCCCTTTGTGTAAAACAGTCTGGGATACTATTTCTCTTGCCAGTGAAAGAAACTCCGTATTATTCGTTTTTACAATCTCGCTGTATTTTATCCCTACTGAAGACTGCTCAAAATTTCTTGCGGTAACCAGCGTCTCTTTTTTGGAAAGACTTCCCTTTTTTAGCCTGTTGATGGTTCCTTCAATATCCGAAATAAAAGAGTTTATTATATCAATACGGAAAGGTTCTCCCATATCAAAATTTTTAGGATCATTCTCTATGATTTCCAACATTTTTTCAATGCTATTTACATGAAGCTTTTTTTCATTAATTAATGATTCCCAGAAACCCTCATCTTCTTTCCAAAGATCAAGGCAAACATTATAAAAATCCAAAACCAGCTGTTTAAAAGCTTTTAGCGCACCAAAAGCTTTTATTATACCCTGCAGTTCCTTTTCATCCATTTTCTTGCTCTTAAAACTGTTTATTTTTGAGTTTTCTAAAGGGTACTCAAATTCTATATTATTATGTTTTGTTCGTCAAATCAACCTTTTGATATTGACATACCATATATATTTTTGTATTTTATTTAAAACAAGACATACAAAGGAGGATCAATTAAATGCCTCAAACCCTTATTATTGGTGCAGTGGTTGGAATCGTTGCCGGATTAGTTCCTTTTATAATCGGGATGAACAAAAATAAATCTTCTTTAGCTATTACAGGATTCTTCGCCTGCATGGTCTCAGGTGCAATACTGGGCTTGCTTCTGGCTGTGCCTGTTTGTATTGCTTTTACATGGGCTATTCTAAAAAAGTCAAAAGAAAAACCCAAAACATCGGGAGATCTTCCCTTTTAAATATCTGATCCTGCTTATTTCCCGGTTTTCTCAATTTTTGCCCAGGTATCCCGAAGTGATATGGTGCGGTTAAATATCAGTTTATTGTCCGTTGTATCAGAATCTACGCAAAAATACCCCTGGCGCAGGAACTGGAATGTATCCCCGGGTTTTAATTTTTCCAATCCCGGCTCAATTTTGCAGCTTTTCAGGACTTCAAGCGAGTTCGGGTTTAAATTACTTCTAAAATCCTTGCCTTCTTGCGTGTCTTCCGGATTATCCTTCATAAAAAGCCTGTCATACAACCTTACCTCAGCGTCAATGCTGTGTTTAACAGATACCCAGTGAAGCGTACCTTTGACCTTGCGTTCAGCCTTTGGCATACCGCTTAAAGTCTCCGGATCATAGGTACAATGCAGCTCTTTTATCTCGCCCGTTTTTTCATCCTTTATTGCTTTTTCGCATTTTATTATATATGCGTGCTTGAGCCTTACCTCACGGCCCGGGGCTAACCTGAAATATTTTTTCGGAGGGTCTTCGCGAAAATCCTCCTGTTCGATGTAAATCTCGCGCGAAAAAGATATTTTCCTTGTACCTGAGCTTTTGTCTTCGGGATTGTTCTCCGCATCGAAATACTCGGTTTTGCCTTCCGGATAATTATCGATAATAATTTTGACCGGGCGCAAAACCGCCATTACTCTTGGTGCTGCAAAATTAAGTGCCTCACGTACAAAATACTCCAAAAGAGCGACATCAACAGTACTGTTCGTCTTAGCTACGCCTATTCTGTCGCAGAAATTCCTGACAGCTCCAGGGGTATACCCCCTTCTCCTTATGCCCGATAGTGTAGGCATTCTGGGGTCATCCCAGCCGCTTACGTGCCCTTCCTGTACCAATTGCAGAAGCTTCCTTTTGCTTAAAATTGTGTATGTGAGTTCAAGCCTGGCAAACTCTATCTGCTGAGGATGGCAACCTATGGAAATGTTATCCAGTATCCAATCGTACAAAGGCCTGTGGTCCTCAAACTCAAGGGTACAGATAGAATGAGTAATGCCTTCAACAGCGTCACTGATGCAATGTGCAAAATCATACATTGGATATATGCACCATTTATCGCCTGTCCTGTGATGGGAAACATGCTTGATTCTATATAAAGCTGGATCCCTCATGTTTATATTCGGATGAGCCATATCTATCTTTGCCCGTAAGACACATTCGCCTTCCTTAAACTCACCTTTCTTCATACGCTCAAAAAGCTCTAAGTTTTCTTCAACAGTCCTATCCCTGTACGGGCTGTTTTTTCCGGGCTCTGTAGGCGTTCCGCGGTACTCCTTTATTTCATCCGGGCTTAGGTTACAGATATAAGCCTTACCGTTTTTAATAAGCTCTATGGCATACTCATAAAACTTGTTAAAATAATCGGATGCAAAGTACAGATGTTTTCCCCAATCAAACCCGAGCCACTTTACGTCTTCTTTTATCGATTCTATATACTCGACTTCCTCTTTTTCCGGGTTTGTGTCATCAAAACGCAGGTGGCACTCCCCTCTTTTATATTCCTCCGCAATCCCAAAATTGAGGCAGATGGCCTTTGCATGGCCTATATGCAGGTATCCGTTCGGTTCTGGAGGGAAACGCGTTTCCACCTTACCGTTGTTTTTATTGCTTGATATATCAATATCAATTATGTTTCTTATGAAATCCTTCCTTTTTTCCCTATTGTCTTCCATATGGCCCCTTTTAGTTTTATTATAAATAAGATTATATATGATTTATATTTAAATTTCAAACACATTTGCATATAAATATTGATATTTTTGAGATTTCCTATTATACTTAGAATTAGGAAAGTTACAGGAAACAAATTATGATTAAAAAGAGAATTTATATTACTATACTAATAGTTGGTATTCTCCTACTATCCGCAATAACCCCAAATTACGCTGATATAGACAAACTCATCAAAAAAAACAACCTCAAAGAAGCTGAAGAGTTCTGCAAAACACAAAAGGGCGAAAAACAAAAAGAATGCTATGTCAAACTTGCCGAGGCCCACTATGCGCACGGCAATCTGGATAAAACAGTAGAAATATACGAAAAATTAAAAAATCAAGAAAAGGTTGACCAAATACTGGAGGAGATAGGGGATTATTATCTATCAATCGGCAAATTCCGGTCTTTTAAAGGATTTTCTCAATATACAAAACTGTCCTGTGTTGCATTATCCTTAGACAACAAATACATTGCAGCTGCCGGTTCCGAGGCTACGCAGAACCCGTACGTAAGAGTGTGGGATTTCATAAATGGAAAAGAAATTCAATCGTTTCTTGTAACTGCCAAAGACATTTATGATATAGCAATAACCCCGGATAACAAATTTATTCTTGTTTCCTGTATCAGCGATGACAAAAAAGATAAAAAGAGCAAAAAAAACAAAAGTAAAATATTATTATATGAGCTCAAAACAGGCAAAGAGAAAAAAACGCTTGTGAAATATCCTTTCATAATACTTAAAATGCTTGTGTCTTCTAACAGCAAGTATCTTATTTTCATGACTGAAGACAGCACTATTCAAATTGCAACTCTCAACGGAAATGTAAAAAAAGTACTGATGGGCTCTCCGAATAAAATATGCAGCCTGGCAATATCGTATGACTCAAAATACCTGCTGGCTGGTTTTGATGACAACACAATACAGCTTTGGGAACTCGAAACCGGAAAGGAAATGGGGACTCTAGAAGGGCATGCATCATGGGTTTTAGCGCTTGCCATATCACATGATAACAGATATATTGCTTCAGGAAGCAAGGACACAAAAATAAAACTCTGGGACGCCTACAAATGGGGTCTTGTCCACACTTTTGATAATTCATCCAAAAACATAAGATGCATCACCTTTTCCCCTGACGGAAAATATTTACTCTCAGGGGGAGACGATGCATATATACGCGTATGGGAGTTAGATTCAAAGCAATTAATAAAGGAATTTAAGGCTCATAATGGGCTGGTAAGAGATGTTTTGATTACAAATAACAATAAGTACATAATTTCTATCGGCGATGACAATGCGGTAAAAGCTACCCCGATACAAAATCCCTTTGAACTTGCATTGGAGTATTACCAGAAAGCAGGGTACGACGGGGATTATATTTTCAATAAATTATCGGAAAAATATAAAAAACTGCTGGCCGAAAAACATTTTACTCAGGTTGAGTTTGACGATATGATCAATTACTACATAGAGGTGGGTTATCCGCAGGAGAAAGTTTATATAATGATTGCTGATATCCTGTATGAAAAAGAAAAATATAATAAAGCCCAGGAATACTACAAAAAAGCAGCGAACTATTTCGGCCTGGCTAATGATTCCGATGGAGAAAAGTTGTGTTACAAAAAATTAGTAATTATATACGATTTCTTATATAACAAACACAAAAATCAGGCAAATAAAATATCTTCCGAAGACAAGATTTCTAACACTCTTTTTCCGAGGACAAAAATTATTGATGAGCTTACAAAAAAAGCAGATAATTATCACAAAGAAAAACGATTCTACGAAAATAAGCTGAGAAATGTAAGAAACGGGCGTTAATATTTCAGTTCAAAATATTCTTCAGCTCCAAAATACCGTCAATTATATAATCAGGATTGTGCCCTTCAAGTTCATCCCTTTTTCTAAAACCATAAGTAACAGCGCAGGTCTTAACCCCGGCATTTTTTCCTGCATTTATATCTGAATCCATATCTCCCACCATAAGGATTTTTTCTTTCGGCACCTTCGTATACTCCATTATCTTTATTAAAGAGCAAGGATCGGGTTTTCTGCAATTATAGTTATCCCCTCCGACAACTATCTCAAAATATCGGTTTACATCCAATAACTCGAGCGTTTTAACACATATAGCATGGTCCTTATTGCTTAAAACGGCTTTTTTAATGCTTGACGAATTCTTTAGAAAATCTTCGACTCCAGGATACAGCCTGGCGTGGTCGACAGGATGAATGATGTAGTAATTCCTGAATAACTCTACAGCCTTATCCAGTACTTCATCGTGGGCATTATCAAGTGCTTTATACATTGTACTTTTTAATCCCTCTCCTACATAACCTGTAATTGTGCCAACGTCTTTCTCTGTAAATCCCAGGGTTTTTAGAGAATAATTTATTGCATTGGCAATATCCTTCCTTGAATCAACCAATGTCCCGTCTAAATCGAAAATTAAAAGTTCTATTTTATTCATAAGGTTCAATATGGATGATTACGTCTAAAACGTTCGGAGCCTCTTCTAGAAGCTTTTTCTTGACAGACTTAGCGATATCATGACCCTGTTCCACGGTTAATAGTTTATCAACCTGGATATGAAGATCAACGTGAATTCCGGACCCATGGCATCTTGTCCTAACTGCATGTATGGATTTAACTCCACGATTACTTTTCGCAATTTTTTCAATCTTTTCTTTCACATCATTGGGAGCGCCTGCGTCGGATAACTCAAACACTGCCGGTTTTACTATTCTCCAGGCTGCAACCAAAATAAAAATAGAAACCACTATAGCCCCTATGTGGTCTACAAACGCCCATTTAGGATTAAGTGCTGCAATTATTACCGCAACTGCTACGGGAATGGAACTTAAAGCATCTGATCTGTGATGCCATGCGTTCGCTACTAATGCCGAGGACTGGACATTTTTACCTACATTAACCGTCCAGTGAAACATTAATTCCTTTATTACAATGGACACAAACGCACCTATAAAAGCTATCAGCCCGGGGTGTGCTTTATGAGATTCCTTCATGCTGAAAAGTGCTTTATATCCAATAAAAAATGCGACTGCTATCAATAAAACCCCTATAACAGAAGTTATTATTGTTTCAATTCGTGAATGGCCATAGGGATGTTCTTCATCAGCAGGTGCGGACCAGTATTTTACCCCAAAAATAATTGCAAGGTCAGTGCTGACATCTGAAAGAGTATGAACGCCGTCAGCTACTACTGCCTGGCTCGATCCAACAATCCCAACCACAAACTTCAGTATAGCCAGTGCTATATTTACTAACAGTCCTACAATGGTGACTCTTCTGATAATGTAAATATTTTTATTCATAAAATTGTACTGGTTTTAAATATACTTTTTTTTAGTATGATTGTCAAACCATCTTCCAGCTTTTTCTCATTTTTGATAATAAAACGCATATGAAACCAAAAACAGAAATAACATTTTTGATTTATTTTTCAATAAATTATTTATTTCCCCAAACAACTGGCACATAAATTGCAGAAACAATTATTGAGAGCAAAAAGAGGGTAATAAAATGGCAAAATTAATGAACATTCAAATTGAAATATTGAAAAAATGCTACCTTAGAGATAAAAACCAGCTTTCTCAATTACTCCTGCATCACAATAAGATTCTAAGATGGCTTGCCTTAGCTGTTATAAATGGGGGTATAGATTTAAAAACAGCTTCCAAATTACTTTTAAAATATTAGTAAAAATGAAAACTAAATAATATTCCCGGAGTGTGCCAACAAAGGGATAAACAGAAAAAGCTGCAGTATTTTTTGCAGCTTTTTTGTTTGTTTGATTAACTTATTAAAACCATACTAGACCCATGTTACAAAATAAATACAAGATGCATCTCCGTTTTTCTTGCAGGGAAGATGCCTGGAGTGGTTAATATATATTTTTTTTCCTTCGGTGGCAAACCTCTGCGCAAATCCTTCGATTAATCCTAAATTGAAATCACAAGGGTATGGATTTGTGCATGTTATCTTTAAATTATTATATTCTATTTTCTCATAGATGTAATGCCCTATACCGTCCTGCATTTGCTCTGTTTGCGCGTCGCACATTGCCTTTCCGTCTTTTCTGTGATTAAGATGGTAAAGTTTGTCAATATTTGAGAAGAAGTCATAAATACTTTTTACTTCTATGGGAATTTCAGCTGTTTTTGAAATCGTCAAACCTATTTTATGCACAGCATTTGCCCCAACTTTTTCATTTATTTCTTCCAAAACATCCATAAAAGAATTTACCGGATACCAGGAATTTGGTTCAAAATTATCTATTTGGTGATTCTTAAAAATATCCTTTAGTACGGAATTAAACATCCCGGACATCTTGATAATGTTTGAAAACGCATATCCGCTTATTTCAATTCCTTCAAGATCCACTCAAATCCCCTTTTTACATGTATGCATTGAAAAGTTCGCTCATATTGCTCATTGTATCTTTGTCAACTATCGTATCCGAAACCTGCCCTGCAAAACAATCCAGCTTCATTAAAGCCTCAATACTGGCTTTTTTAAGCGGGCTTTCTGCAAGTCTTTCGTGAAAACTCCTGTTAACTATCCGTACATTCTTGTATATACTGAATAAATATTTTAAATCCCAATCAGGTATCTTCCCTTGTTTGTACAATAAAAACTGTGCCATTAGATACATTGTAATCGCACGATATTTAGTTTCCTCATGGTCTGCAAAAGGAAGATGAAACCTGACCATCGGCCTAAGTTTGTCCAAAATAGGGCATCCGCCTGTAACCATATAGATTCCGATTAAGGAACTCATGCCTTCTTTAACAGTTGTTTTTTTAAAATAATTCCGCGTCTCGGTATTAATAAAAAGCTCAATATCCTCATCAGGATTCATTCCTTTAAAAGAATCAATTACTTCAACAAGGTTTTTTGCAATAGGGCAATAATTTACATTTTTTTCGTCAAAAGGGCATATGGGACATTTCCTGTGTCCTAAAATTATCCACTCGGGATATCCCAGCTGTGTTTTAGGTATCATACCAAGAGATACTTTATCAAGCTGAATATTAAATTTTAATTCCTTGCCGTCATTAAATCTGAAATTATAGTTAAAGTTATACACATTTTTTAAATAATTAATTGTCTCATTCATTTTATATCCCCTGCCAGAGCCAAAAAATTACAAATCCAGACAATTTATTTTCCATTAAAACTCATTTAATAATTTTTTAAGTTCTTCTACTTCACTTTTTAAGTCATCTTCGATTTCTTTTCTCTCGGTAATGTCACGTATGACTGCAACAAATCCGTCAATATTGTCTTTTTCGTCTTTTAATGCAGAAAGCCTTGCTTCAAACCATTTTAATTCGTTTTTTATCTTCATCGAATAGTCAAACCCCTGCACTAGATTGCTATTATTTGTTATGACTTTTATTGCTAATTCCAATTTATCAGAAATATCTTGCGGCAAAACCTTTTTGTATAACTCTCCGATAAACTTCTCAGGCTCGAGATATAACTTTCCCACATTTTGAGGTTGGTAAAAATTAATGAATACGCCTTCCTTGCTTAAAATAAAAACCAGATCATCCATGGAAGAAATTATTGCGCGTATCTTCCTTTCTTTCTTTAAAAGCATATCCAACATCTCTTTTCTTTCCGTGATATCCCTGAAGATCCCGACCAAATATTCTTTTCCTTCTATATTGATAGGCACAGAATTGACGTCTGCATAAAAAATGCTTCCGTCCTTTCTTTTCATGGGGATACTTGCAGCCAAAGTGTATTCTTTTCTGTATTGCCTTTCAAATATTTCAAGAATGCTGGATATGTCTTTTTCCGGGTGAATATCCCAGACGTTAAGTTTATGGAGCTCTTCCCTGCTATATCCAAGCATTTCGCATATCCTTCTGTTTGCAAGATAAAAAGACTTGTTATCCCTGTCTGCAACAAGGATACCGTCGGTTACATTATCAAAAATAATCCTGTATTTTCTCTCTGATTCCAGCAGTGCAGATTCTGTTTGCTTCTGCACACTAAGCAATCTTTCAAATTCCTTTATTTGTTCCTTTAAATCGTCATTCCTGTTATCAAGCGAATTTTTCCTGTCATTTTTCATGCCTCCCCCCATGTTAGCCTATCACTAACATTTTTTCCTTAATTAACATTGTTATTAAATTCTATCAAATAAATATAGGAAATTTCAACTTGATATAATTATAATACTGAGTGCAAAAATAATTAAATAAACATTGATAATTCAAAGCCTTTAAAAGCAAAAACAGCTAAAAAATCAAATAATATGAATAATATAAATCATCAAGAACATAAAAACTATTGACATTATTAAAAAATAAGTTAGAATTATATAAGGGGAAAAGCATAAACCCTCCAAATAACCAAGTTTTTCAAAATTTCCTTATTTATTCAAGAGGTATTTATCATGAAAAAAACAAAAATTCTCATTGTAGATGACGATTCCACTATAGCACATGCCTGCGAAAGGGCGTTAAATATTACCGGATATGACGTGAAGTGTGCCGGAACCGGTGAAGAAGCTGTTGAAATCCTCAAGGAAGAGCAGTTCTCCATTGTAGTGCTTGATTTGCAGATGCCGGGAATGAGCGGTATGGAGGTGTTAAGGCACATTAAATCTAAAACGCCGGATTGTGATGTAATCATAACAACCGCTTACCCTAGCGTAGACACAGCTATTGAGTCTTTGCGCATAGGTGTATACGATTACATTAAAAAGCCTTTTAGTATTAATGAATTAAGAAAAAAAATCAGGGAATGCATAGAATCCCGCATAGAAAAAGAAAGATTCCTGGCTGAAAAAATTGAAGGTGTCCTGACAATATACCAAATTTGCAAATCCTGCAATGTCTCCAAGACTACGGTAAACAACTGGATGGAACAGGGGCTCCTTGACTCATATGAGGTACCGGGAGGACGAATAAGAATAAAGAAAAACGACTTTTTTAAATTCTTGAAACAATACAATCTGGAAGAAATATTTTCAGAGAAAGAAGAATAAAGACCCCCCAACCTAATGAAAAACAAAATTAATCCAGAAAGCCATAACCCAAACAACGACATCCCGAATAGTTTATATGATGCCAAAGACATCTCTAACCTAGAATGCATGCCTATTTTGACTGCAATGGAAGACGGATTTATAATCTGGGATATGAACAACAAGATCCACTACATAAACCCATCCTTCGAAAGACTTACCGGTTATTCACTAAACGATCTTATAAATAAAAATATTAACGATTTCATCCCCCATTGGTTCAGAAATCATGAATTTGAAAAGGCATTGCGTTATTTCCAGTTTGTAATGAAGAAAGACATCATGGTTCCTGAAAGGTTCACGATAACAAGGAAAGACGATTACTCATTTCCCGTAAGGCTTTTTGCTTATACTATAACTGACAAAAATACGAACACACCTTATCTGGCCGGAATTATAAAGGATATAACCGAAGTTAATTTATTGGAAATTACCCTGTCCGAGAGCGAGCGAAAATTCAAAAATATTGTAGAAGCAAGCTCAGACATTATCTTCACTACTGATACCCTGGGAACTGTCACATATATTTCAGATCTTATCGACCGGGTGTCGGGTTTTAATTTTGAAGATTGTGCAGGAAAAATGTTCATGTCATTACTGCCTGCATCTGAGATTAACAATTTTATTAAAACATATTCGGAAGCTGTAAAAAACCATTCCCGCATCGAAAACTACAAGCTTAAGATAAAAAGAAAAGACGGCACCGTATTCGACGCTTTAATTAATATGGTTCCAATCAGGAAAAACGACAAAGTAACCGGGATGCAGGGGACCATGCGCGACATTACGGAGCAGGAAAGCATAAAAGAAAAAGAAAGGCAGCTGATAGACGACCTCTCTTTTCTTTCTATGACCGCCATGGGATTTGTAGAGTTTACACCCGGGAGAGATATCTACTATTTCATAGGCGAACAGCTAAAGAAACTGGTTGATAACTCATATATCATTGTTAATTCGTTCAGCGAATCGTCTAATACATATTTTGTTAAGGCAATCCTGGGCATGGAAAGGCACCTTCATGTTATACAAAATATATTTGGCGGAGAAGTCATAGGAAAACCTGTTGATTTTAACAGCGAGACTGCCAGAAGGCATCTTTTAACAAGAAAACTCATTCAGATAAAAGAAGGCCTGCAAGGTTTGTCTTTCCAGCATATGCCTGAAAGTGTCTATAAAACCATGGATAAAATACTCGATACAGATGAAATATATGCTATAGGATTTACCAACAGAGAAAAGATGTTTGCTAACGCCATAATTTTGCTTAAAAAAGGCGCCAAACTTAAGAATAAAGATGTAATCGAAACATTTGCAAGGCAGGCATCAATAGTCCTGCAAAGAAGATTTGTGGAAGATGCTCTGCGTCTTAGCGAAGAACGTTATCGTATGCTTTTTAACAGCTCCAGTGATGCCATCCTGGTTTACAACCTGAAAGCAAGCAACACACCTTCAACTTTTATCAACATTAATGATATCACATGCAAAATGACAGGATACGCCCGCGAAGAATTAATGAATATGTCACCGTCCGACATTATCAATTCCGGCGATATGGAAAAAGACCTGAAAAATCTATCGGATTTCAACAACAAAGACCATATTATCTTTGAATCAACCATAATAGCAAAAAATAAGGCAAGGATACCCGTTGAAATCAGTTCGCATCATTTTATTTTAGATGATACTCCTATCGTTATATCCATAGTAAGAGACATAACGGAACGTAAAAAATCGGAAAAAGAAAAGGGGCAAATGCTTTCCCATCTTATTCAGTCAAAAAAAATGGAGGCTATCAGCGTGCTGGCAGGCGGGCTTGCGCACGATTTAAACAACCTTTTCAGCGGGATTATAGGATTAACTGACTTGTTAATTGAGGAAATGAATAAGGATAATCCGCACATAACAGATATTGAAGAGATCCGCGCAAATGTCATACACGGAACCAATCTGATAAACCAACTGCTTCTATTCGGCAAAAAAAATATTATGGAATTCAAGAGAACCAATCCGAATATCTGTGTTAAGGAGATGATGAAAGCCCTAAAAAAATATATGGGAAGCGATATTACAATAGAAACCATTCTCTCTGAAGATATCTGGGATATTAATGCAGATAAAGCCAGTATAAGCCAGGTTGTTATGAACCTGCTATTAAATGCAAGGGATGCCATGCCTAACGGAGGAAAAATAACAATTCAAACCGAAAACAAAATTGTCGATAAAATAACCACCGGTACAAAAATGGAAAACGAAATTAAACCCGGTAAATACATTTATCTTTCGCTGGCAGATACGGGTATTGGTATGGAAGAAAATGTCTGTGAACGCATATTTGAGCCTTTTTTTACCACGCGAGGCATGGAGAAATCTTCCGGGCTTGGCCTATTCGTAGTGTATGGGATTATCAAAAATCACGAAGGATATATAAAAGTTAACAGCAAACCAGGCAGCGGCACGGCATTTCAGATATACATTCCGGCTTTTCTGGAGAAATCTGATGAAAAAAAAGGGGATACATTTACGTCAAATATCCCAGGAAAAGAAAACAAACGTGTTTTACTGGTTGAAGACGAAGATATTGTAAGAAAAGTCGCAAAGAGGATACTGCAAAAAAACGGATATACCGTTTTTGAGGCTACAAACGTACGCGAAGCACTTAATGTTTTTGAAATGGAGGGCGGTAATTTTAATCTTCTCTTCAGCGATGTGGTTCTTCCTGACAAGGATGGATTTTATCTGGCAAATAAGATAACTTCTGAACGCCCGGATATAAAAGTACTTTTAAGCAGCGGTTATGCAAATGATAAAATACAAGATAACGTTATAAAAGAAAAAGGATTTGAATATTTGTCAAAACCATATACACAGGACGAATTAATTTTGAAACTAGATAAACTTCTAAATAATTGATCCTGCCCTAAAAATCCCGCAAAGCCTGACAAACTTTTCTGTAATTAAAAACTAACACTTAAGGATATTCTGTGAGTGGACCCTAAATCCCCAAAAGGAGCAAACGCGTAGTCTATGCCATAGGTATTATATACAACCCCAACCCCTAAGCTTAATCCGTTTGTTCCGCCTGTGTCTTTGTTTCTCGTATTATATCCTATCCTTCCTGAAGCATCTAATTCACTGTTTATTTCATATACATACTCACTTCCCAACCCAAAATTAATATCATTATCTCTGGGCATATTAATATCCAATACGCCTATCCAGTTTTCCCGTATGTTATATGAACCTCCCATTTTTATGTTAAACGGCAGAGGGTCCTCTTCGCTAATATATTTCATCTTTGTCCCTATATTCTGCAATACTAACCCGCAGGACAGCCTATCTTCCATCAACTTATACATACCTCCTATATCTATCGCAAACGCGCTTGCCGTTTCATCTTCTATCTTGGATGATATGTATTTCAGGTTAACTCCTAATGGAATACTATACTCTTCTCTTGCATAGGAAAGTATGAGCGCATAATCACTCGAAACAAAAAACCCTGTTGCATTCCCGCTTGCATCCATGCCATCTATGCTGCCGTAAGAAACATACTGTATCCCTACTCCAACAGGCCCGTACTTTGTCGGCTGTGCATATGACACCCAGTCATACGATATATCCTCAAACCATATTGCATGCATCGCCGATAAGCTTTTTTTCTCTATTTGATTTAATCCCGAAGGATTCCAGTATATTGCAGTAGAATCATCCGCAACTCCCGCAAAACTTTCGCCCATACCCGCCGGCCTTGCACCTACCCCAAGTTTTAAAAACTGCGCTGCAGACGTGCCTGCATCATCACTTGAAAACATACCAAATACCATACAAGTTCCTACTGTCAAACATAGCAACACCATACTTAACTTACGCATAAGATTTCCTCCTGATTTTATTTTATAACAGCTATTTTTACTTTTTTCGTGCTGTTGTCGCTTTTTATGTATGCTATATATACACCGCTTGCCACCAGATTTCCCGATTTGTTCTTCCCGTCCCACACCGCTATACCGTCCCCGTCTGTCTCTTCTATCTCTTTTACTAATTCGCCCGCTACGTTATATATCTTTATTTTAGCATTTGATGTCAAATAATCAAATGTTAACCCAGCTGTATGCGTCTTTGGCTTGTATGGATTAGGATATGCTATCACACTGCCTAACGTAGCTGCGGGCGTCTTCTGCAATACCGCAAACTGTGATAAATGGTCTACTGTTGCCTCCACGCAGTTTATGTCCGGATAGCATACACTAGGCAATAACACCCACCTTGATGTAGTTGTATCATACCTACCTACCACAATCTTCGTCTCATCTATTCCTTCTACGTCGCTGTCCCTGTAATAAATTGTAATCGTAAACTCTTTATCAGGCTGGATATCTACGGAAGGCGTTATCTCTATGCCCACATTTATTTTTGTTAATGTGCCCTGGTTCGTTACCGGTATATCTGACAGCGTGCTTATCGTTAAGCTTATATCCTGGCTAAATGTACCTGCTGGCAGCAATAATACTATATCTCCTGTTTCTGCCTGAAATGTTGTGTTTGTTTCCTGCGTCCTGTCTATCGTTATTCCTTTTGATACCGGATAGATTATCGTAAAACCTGCTGTCTTTGTGACTGCCCCGCCTCCGGGATTTGTCACAGTCACATCACGCGCGCCTGCTATTGCTCTTGTTGATATCGTTACATTCAAAACCAGCTTTGTTGAACTTTCATACGTTATACTATTCAGGGTTATGCCTTCGCCGCTTGCTGTTACTGTCGGTGTGTCTACAAAGTTCGTTCCTGTTATTGTCACGTCCAGCGTTTCTCCTAAAGCCCCTGATTCCGGTGATATCCCACTAACTGTTGGTGTTGTAACTTCTACATCATCTTCTGATTCAACTATTGTAAATGCTTCTTCCTTTGTTGCTGATGAACCTCCGGGATTGGTTGCTGTTATATTCCTCGCCCCTAAGGCTGCATCTGCTGATATTGTTATATTTGTTACTAATGTCGTTGAATTTGTATAAGTCACACTATTTACTGTAATACCTGTACCACTTAATGTTACTGTTGGGGTTGATATAAAGTTTTCTCCGGATACTGTTAAATTTATGGTTTCACCTTGAAGTCCAGATGATGGAGTAACACTATTTACTGCTGGTCCTAAAATCTCAATAGCACTCGATTTGCTTCCTGATTGTTCATCAGTATTAGTTACTATAACATCTCTTGAACCTAAAGATGCGCTGCTTGAAACAGCTATAGTAACTGAAATCTGATTCGATAAATCTACGGTATGCGTGCTTACCGCTATTCCGCTCCCGCTGAAAGCAACCGTTGCGCCATCATAGAAATTTGTTCCTGTTATAGTTATGTCAATTGTCTGGCCCTGAATAACAGATGACGTAGAAACCGAAGACACTGTTGGTTTACCCAGATACTTTACTACCCTCATGTCCTTTGATGAGCCAAGAGTGTACCCGGCAACTACTATATTTCCTGAATTATCAACAGCAACTGCTAATGCCTCTTCAGCGGTTTCGCTGACGTCAACAGTGTATGTAGCAGAAGAAATAAGTTGTAAACTATTATTGTACACTAATGTTGTCCAGAAATCATCACCTGATGAAGCACTTGCCCCGGCAACAATAATGTTTCCTGAATTATCAACTGTAATTCCGTTACCTTTACCAGAAGTATCTCCACTGGCAAGATAGGAAGTAGAAGAGATGACAGTAAGGTTATTGTCATATTTTATTGTAAAGTATCTATCCTTTGAGTCAATAGAGCTTTGCCCGGTAATAAAAACGTTTCCTGAAGTATCAACAGCAACTCCATAGGCTTGATCAGTATTATTGGAGCTTCCATTATAGGTTGTAGAAGAAAGAACATTAAGGTTAGTATCATATTTTATTGTGAGGTAATCATAATTTGCTCCATTGTGACTGTATCCTGTAACAAAGATGTTTCCTGAATTATCTATCGCAACTCCGGTAGCCGCATCTGCATTATTCACGCTGCTGTTATATGTAATAGAAGAAATGAATGCCAGGTCATTGTCAAGCTTTACCGTGAACCAGTCATCATTTGATACAAAAACCCCGCCAGTAACAATAATATTTCCTGAATTATCTACTGCAACTCCACGGGCAATATCATGATCATTACCACTCCCGTTATATGTAAAAGAAGAAACATATGTCAGGTTATTGTCATACTTTATTGTTAAGAAATCAAAATTTGCTCCATTATGCCTGAGCCCTGCAATAAAAACGTTTCCTGAATTATCAGCCGCAACCCCGCCAGCTAGGTCAAAAGCACTGCTGTTATATGTAACAGAAGATATGACTGTCAGGTTATTGTCGTATTTTATTACAAATAAATCACTAGGTGCATTAGCAACACCTCCTGCAATAAAAATATTTCCTGAGTTATCTACCGCAACTCCATAAGCATCATCATTGCCGGTTCTATTGTATGTTGCTGCAGATAATTGTATCAATTTCCCGACACCTAATGCTTCATTTGAAACAAAAAACAATATTCCTCCAGTTATTGCAAATACCAGACAGCTTAAATAATTTTTTTTCATGTTATTATCCCTGTTTTCTATTTTATAACAGCTATTTTCACTCTTTTTGTGCTGTTTTAGCTTTTAATACCTCTTAAACATACCCGACTGAGGATTTCTTATTAACCCAAATTCTACTTCTTTTATATCGATAAAGCAAGGATATTTTTTTAGTTTTTTTAAAATTTCACATATCCCAATTAATAGCTATTTTATTGGTTTTATATTATTGGGCCTTTCGCAAAGGAGTCCAAGGAGTCCTTTGAAAAAAGTTTTCTCGAGAAATAAGCCCTGATGCTAAAAATGGCATCAGGGCTTAATATCTAATGCATTGATAATTCAATACATTTAAGTGGCTGCCCCGTCTGGATTTGAACCAGAAACGACCGGTCCAGAGCTGCTTATTTTATCTTAAAAATATACTGAAATTTAAATAAAAAGGCTTGACAAATGTCTTTTGATATATTATAATTATGGAAACAATAATTCCATAATGAGGCTTAAAATGGAAACTCTAATTCCACGTTTTTTCAAAGAACCAAAATCAAGTTTTTTCCTGTTTGGCCCAAGGGGGACAGGTAAATCAACCTGGCTTAAAAAACAGGTTAAAAACGCTATCTGGGTAGATCTGCTTGAACCAGATACAGTTCGCCAATACAGTGCAAAACCAGAGAGATTGAGTGAACTTGTGCAAGGCAATCCTCAAAAACAAACAGTAATAATTGATGAGATTCAAAAAGTTCCTGAACTATTAAGCGTTGTTCACTCACTAATTGAAAAAAACAAGAAACTATTTTTTATCCTTACGGGCTCAAGTTCGCGCAAGTTGAAAAGAACAGGCACTGATCTTCTTGCCGGCCGCGTTATTAAACAGAGCCTCCATCCCTTTATGGCATCCGAAATGGGCAACAGGTTTGATCTGGCAAAAGCCCTGCAACAAGGAATGGTTCCCCTTGTTATAAGCTCACAGGAGCCTGAAAAAGTACTAAAATCCTATGTAGCTTTGTATATACGCGAAGAAGTCCAGATGGAAGGGCTTGTCAGGAATATAGGCAATTTTTCAAGGTTTCTTGAGGCAGTGAGTTTCTCGCATGGATCAGTCTTAAATATTAGCAATGTTGCAAGAGATTGTGAGGTAGAACGCAAGGTTGTTGAAGGATATATCAGCATACTGGAAGACTTGCTTTTATCGTATAGAATCCCGATTTTTACAAAACGTGCAAAAAGGGCAACTGTTTCCCACCCCAAATTTTTCTATTTTGATACGGGAGTATTCCGCTCCCTCAGGCCAACAGGCCCGTTGGACAGGCCTCAGGAAATTGACGGTGCCGCACTTGAAGGATTAATTGCACAACATATTGCTGCATGGAATTCTTACCGCGGTGATAAAAATAAACTATATTACTGGCGCACGCGTTCAGGCACAGAAGTGGATTTTATTCTTTATGGGCCAGAGGTATTTTGGGCTATTGAGGTAAAAAATACAGGACGAGTACGCGATGAAGATTTATATGCGCTCAAATCTTTTAAAGAAGAATATCCTGAATGTAAGACATTTTTTATATACAGAGGCAAGGAACGATTAAAAAAGCAAGACATATTATGCATACCTTGCGAAGATTTCCTAAAACAACTCCATCCGGATAAAACGACTATTGTTTAAAAGTTTTATAAATCCATTCTCTTTGCACTCCCATCTACTTTAGAAACAATCCAAATCCCTTTGTCATATGGATTTTTAAAAGATTTTAAAAATCTTTCAACATTTATGGAAGATATGTCACGATCCCATTGAATACCTGATGTATCATAAATTACCAAGGCTGTATTAGGACCATATCTATTATTTATTTTCTTTTTTATTCTTTTAATTAGTATATTATTTGAATCATCTAGTGAAAGAGATCTAATTTTTTCTTTGCCATTTCTTGCATTCTCAATATTCTTTTTAAGAGTTTCTTTGCTAATTTTATCAGAACGCCCTAATAATGATTGTATATCACCTTCTTCATTTTCAGTTAGCGTTACATCAAAATTCAATTCATTATTATTTGAATCTTTACATCTGATATCTGGATTTTCCGAAAGCTTTATTATTTTGTAACTTGTATTATATTCTTTGTTATAATAGTTTAAAAACTTTTCAGCAACTGATTTTTCAATGCGTTTTTTTTCTTCCATTTTGCAACCTCTAATAATGCATATTTATCTCAGGTTAAAATTAGATATCTTTATATAATGAAAGGTCAAATATTCTTATAATTTAATTATTGTACAAAAAAGCTGCGGAATCCGGCATCTCGAAAATCGGCGGTTTCAGAGAGTTTGAGAGGGTTGAGTAGCGGTTTTCGGGCTTAAAACGACATGGATTTACCGGCAGGTTAAATTTTGAGAGTCGGCTGATTGCGGAATATTTGCAATTTAGCTACGAGGATTAGGGAATCGCTCTTTTATAAAAGCTCTGGAACGTTTGGGTTATAAATTAGAGAAAATAAAGAATCCTGCCCCGTCTGGATTTGAACCAGAAACGATCGCTCCAGAGGCGATTGTGTTACCGTTACACCACGGGGCAATTATTCAGTAGTCAGTAGACAGCATACAGCAATCAGGAAAAAGATCAGGTTTTGTTTTCTGTTTTATCTTCCTGTTTTTGTTCTTTATCTATTGTTTCCGAATTATCCTTCTTTAGTTCCTCTTTTGGTTTTTGCTGGTCTTTGTTTACTTCGTCAGCATAATTCAGCTGAAGGTCGCCTATCACGTTTGACAGGTATTTTTCTTCATCTGCAGACAGGTTTCCCTTGGTTTTGTCACGCAGCATGCAAAGCATATCAATAGTCATCTGCGCGCCGCTAAGCTCTTTTTCGGTTTTCCCTGTCATGGGGTTCGGGACTTTTCCCAGATGCTGCCAGCATGCAGTGGAAAACATCATAATTAAACTCAAGAAATGAGGATTCATATTTTTTGCGTCCATAATAGCCTCCCTAAAAACAGCTGTTCAAACAGTCATTGATGCGCTTCAGTACTTTGTCTTTTCCCAACAGCTCCATCATGTGGAATAAACTGGGCCCCTGGGTACGTCCTGAAACAGCAACGCGCAAGGGATGGAATACCTTTCCTGTTCCTACATTCTTTTCCGCTGCGAAATCACGGGCATATTTTTCAAGTGCCTCTGCTCCAAAATCACTTTGATTTTCAAGCCTTTTCAAACTTTCTTCCAGCACCATCCTGGCAGTGTCTTTTTTTAAAACCTTATTAACTGCCTCAGGCTCATATTCTACATTATCTACAAAAAAGATGTCAATACGGCCGGGGATGTCACTCAGCAGTTTCAGTTTTTCCTGCTCCACTCCGATATATTTCTCAACTAAGGATTTATCCCATCCTTTTATCTTTTCCTGTATCTCCGCGTTCTTTGTTGCAAAATAAAAAAATCTTTTAGTTATTTCCGATGCAGATTTTTTTCTGATGTACTCCCCGTTCATCCATAACAACTTCTGCGGGTCAAAAACAGCAGCGCTTGTTGAGCACCTTTCAACAGAAAATTTTTCTATTAATTCATCCTGCTCAAAAATCTGCTGGCTGTCTTCTGTTGACCATCCTAAAAGCGCCAGATAATTTTTCAAAGCTTCTGGCAGATATCCTTCATCTCTATACTCCAAAACCGAGGTATGCCCGTGACGTTTAGAAAGCCTTGAGCCGTCAGATCCAAGAATCATTGAAAAATGAGCAAATTTTGGTAATTCCTTTTCTAAAACCTTATATAACTGTACTTGCTTTGGAGTATTTGAAAGATGGTCGTTCCCTCTAAATACATGAGTTATCTCCATTTCAATATCATCTACTACACATGCAAAGTTGTATGTTGGAACGCCGGATGATTTAACAAGAACAAAGTCATCAAGCAAATTGTTATCAAAAGTTACACCATTTTCTCCGCAAATAATATCAGGAATAGTAATTGTTTCTTCATCTGGCCTTTTAAAACGAATAACATAAGGCTTCCCTTTTGCATCATTTTGTTTCCAATCATTTTCAGTGAGAGATAAACATCGCCTATCATACTTCGGCTGTTTACCTTCCTTTTTTGCCTTGTCTCGCATTTCTTCAAGGTCTTCCGTTGTACAATAACATCTATACGCATTTCCTTTCTCAAAGAGCTTTTCAATATATTGTTGATAAATTCCTTTTTCTTTTCTCTGTACTTGAAAATATGGTTCATGGGACCCGCCGACTTCTGGCCCCTCATCCCAGTCAAGCCCGAGCCAGCGCATGCTTTTTATTATCGCACCTACGGATTCATCAGTCGAGCGAACCTCATCCGTGTCTTCTATGCGCAAAATGAAAGTTCCTTTGTTCTTTCGGGCAAAAAGCCAGTTGAAAAGCGCTGTTCTTGCGCCTCCTATATGGAGATATCCTGTTGGTGATGGTGCAAAACGAACTCTTATAGTCATAAGTCGTAAGGGATAAGGGATAAGTTGAAAACAATGGTGTCGTTTCTTACCACTTACAACTTACCGCTTATCACTTTTAATAAATTATTTTATTCAATGGATATTCAATGATGCCTTCGGCTCCGGCACGTTTCAGCTCCGGAAGTATCTTTTTAACTATTCTTTCCTCAAGCACGACTTCCAAAGCAACCCAGTTAATTGAACTGAGGTTAGAAATTGTGGGATTTTTCAGGGCTGGCAGTACGTTCAGTATTCTATTGATATTTTCTCTTCTTGTATTCATCTTTAATCCCACCATGCCTTCCGCATTCAGCGCGCCTTTAAGAAGCATTGCCAGATTTTCTATCTTTTTGTTCTTCCACGGGTCCTTTAATGCTTTCTCGTTTGCTATAAAACGGGTCGTGGAGCTGAGTATTTCCTCAACAATACGCAGTTTATTTGCGCGCAGCGAAGAGCCCGTCTCTGTAAGCTCGACTATGGCATCTACAAGAGCCGGGGCTTTTGCCTCGGTTGCGCCCCATGAAAACTCAACTTCACATTTGATTTTTTTGCTTCTGAAATATTTTTTTACGTAATTAACAAGCTCCGTTGCAACGCGCCTGCCCCTTAAATCTCTTATCGATTTAATCTTAGAATCGTTCGGCACTGCCAATACCCATTTCACGGGACGGAACCCGCTTTTTGCATACACCAATTCACATATCTGCTTTACTTTCGCCCCGCTTTCGCATATCCAGTCATAGCCAGTAAGCCCGACGTCAAAAACACCGTCTTCCACGTACTTCGCCATCTCCTGCGACCTGACCATCATTATCTCAAGCTCGTCATCGTCGCAGCTCGGGAAATACGAACGTGACGACATAGATATCCTGATACCTGCTTTACGGAAAAGCTCGGTTGTTGACTCCTGCAAACTTCCTTTTGGAAAACCTAATTTTAATTTTTTCATATCCTGCACCTCTTTGCTTATTTTTTCCTTTTTATCGGAACTGATACCTTCAAATCTAGTTTATCCGGAATTTCCGGCAATTTAATCTTTTCTTTAATATCATCTATTTTGAACTGCCTTACTTTCGGGAAAGTCTCCTGTAAAACAGGCATAAAGTTCCTGCCTAAAAAGGAACTTACAACTTTTTCCCTCATCTTTTTTGGCAAGTGGTACGAAACCGGAAATAAAACCGTACTTACAATAACCAAGCCCAGAAGAAATCCCAGTATTATCCCCCCCGTATGATCCAGCCAGCCCAGAAAAAGTTTCTTTAATACGCTTTTTATTACAAATCCTACAACACTGACGACTCCTGCCGTAGCAATAAAAACAAGATAAAAGTTCATTTTAGGTTCAGGTGCAAATGTCTGCGCAGCCCACATCCCTATAAATCCGCTCAACACGTAAAAAAGGCTGGCCACAACCCCGGTCCTGAAACCAAAGTATGTGCTTAATACTATTATAATTAATGTTATAGAATCAAAAATGTTGAACATCTAACCTCTCGCTCGGTTAACGCAGATAATCGCAGATTCTTGACAGATTAACACAGATAACTTCATCTGAGGAAATCTGCTTTTTCTAATCTGTGGCCATCTGCGTTTTAAAAAGCGTGGACAACCATGCCAGTAGCAACTTTCGGATAAAAATAAGTAGATTTCTGCGGCATTGTCTGCTTTGCCAGGGCAATCTTCTTTACAGCTTCCACCGGAGTTGACGGCACGATTGCTGCCAAATGGTTTCTGTTTTTCGCGAGCTTATAAGCTTCCTGCTCGCTTTTTACATACGTAATATTCTCAGGCAATACATCCTTCAATAAAAGAGAATGCAGAATGCTGACTCCCAAGTCCTGATAAGCCCTGCATTTATCCGCCATTGCTTTTGCCAGAATACCTCTGTTTTTAACCACCAATGTCCTTTTCTTGCCTTTGTAGTAAAGAAGTATCGGCTGAGGAGATTTTGACGACAATTTGCTGAATTTACTTGCCGGCAAAACATTGAAATATTTATTAATTCTTTCTTCCATATCCTCCGGAGGTTTTACAACTCTGTGCGTCGGCCATACAACCAGGCCCGGATCTTCCATAGGGCAAAGAAAAATCATGACATATTCCGCATCTTTCAGGTGCCCGTTTAACTTGCTTTTTCCCTGCATAAAATTCCATGCCGTTTCATACCTGTGATGCCCGTCAGCTATAAATACATTTTGCTTTAAGAGCGACTTTGCTAACATATTTACGCTTTCTTTGTCATCAACAAGCCAGAGCCTGTGCTTTACTCCGTGTTTATCTGTTGCGTATGAATCCGGAGATAATTTCGAAACCCTGTTGCAAAGATTCACGATTTTTTTGTTGCTATCGTTAAAAAGACCGAATATAGGGCTTAAATTCGCTTTCACTTCTTTTATAAGGTTCAGGCGGTCTTCTTTCGGTTTTGCCAAAGTTTTCTCGTGAGGTTTAACCTGACCCTTCCGGGGATTTTCCAGCTTCAATGCAGCAAAAAAACCCCGACGGCGCTTTTTTTTGCCTGAACTCATAAATTCCTGCTCATAAAAATAAAATGCCGGCTTAATATCTTTTTTTAAAACATTTTTTTTAACCCAGTCGCGGAACAAGAAACCCGACTGCTGGTATTTATTGCGCCCGGAATAATCATCGGGAAGCTCAAGCTTTACCATATTGTAAAACGACTGTTTTTTCAAATCGCTTTTTTCCTGGCTGGAAATTACATCATATGGCGGACATATCAATCTTGAGATGTTTTTCTCGTTATAACGAACTCCCGAAAAAGGTTTTATTTTTGACATAGCTCGTCACTCCTTGCAACATAAAATTTGAGATATCATTCTACCAAATAGAAAATTAATTGTCAAAAAGCCAAAAATCTGATAAAATATTACAAATCTAATGAATATTTTTAGAATTTTTAAAGGAATTGCATTAAT
>JAFGIL010000046.1 GCA_016929635.1 Endomicrobiales bacterium | reverse complement strand
ATTATAATGTCAAGACTTTATCTTTTTTTATATACTGCGAACTCATAGGGCATGAGTTCGTATTCATCACCGTATGACAATACTCCCGGCAGCCTGCTTCCTGTCCCACCCCAGCGGCACTCATAAGAATCTATCAGTTTGGTATATCGTTTATTGTTTAATTTACAGCTATTTTTAACAGAAATAGTATTTGGATTAAGAAGCACAAGCAATTCAGCGTTTTTTTTACTGGTTCTTAACTCTAATATCTTTTTTTCTACGTTTATATATACCTTAATATCCTTTCTTTTAATCGCAGTAAAGTACTTCTTTCGCAATGCTATCATTCGTTTATAGTACCTGAATAATGGTTTAGATATATTCCAGTTAAGCTGTGAAGAAAAAAATGTGCGTTTATCCTGAGGGTCCGGAATTCTCCCCTTCCAATTAAATGTTTTAAACTCCTTTTCTCTGCCTTTTCTTACTGCTTTGGCTAACCTTTGGTCTCCGTGACTGATAAAATAAGGAAAAGGTGCGGTTTCCCCGTATTCCTCACCCATAAAGAGCAGAGGTATGTATGGAGACACTAATAGAATCCCTGCAGCAAGTTTTAGTGCTTCGAAGGGTACGATTGCAGAGAGTCTGTCACCGGACAATCTGTTTCCGACCTGGTCATGATTTTGCATAAAAACCACAAATTTTGCCGGGTCCAAATCCGAAGCACTATTTCCATGCCGTTTTTTCCTGAAAACCGAGTATTCGCCTGAATATACAAATCCGCATTCAAGCGCCTTGGCAAGGTCATTGATATCCCCAAAATCGGCATAATACCCGTTTTTTTCCTTTGTAAGCAGTGCGTGAACCGAATGATGGAAATCATCGCTCCACTGAGAATCAATGCCGTATCCGTTTTTTCTTATATTGTCTACAATTATTCTGTTGTTCAGGTCGCTTTCTGCAATGAGGTAGTGTTTTTTGTTTACCCTCTTTGAATAGTCTGAAGAGACTTCCGCAAGCTCTTTCAAAATATGTTTAGGACTCATATCAAAAATACCGTGTATCGCATCGATACGAAGTGCATCTATGTGATAGTTCTCGAACCAGTAAAGCATATTTTCAAGCATATAGTTTCTTACGCCGTAGGAGTAAGTATCATCATAATTGATAGCTTTTCCCCATGGTGTCCGGTATTTTTTGGTAAAATACGGGGCATAACGTTCCAGATAATTGCCTTCAGGTCCCAGATGATTATAAACTACATCCAGGATAACAGCTATGTTTTTTTTATGGCATGCATTAACCAGTTTTTTTAGCCCGCTAGGGCCACCATATGAATTCTGAACCGCAAAAGGATACGCAGCGTCATATCCCCAATTTCTGTTGCCTGGAAATTGAGCAACGGGCATTATTTCGATTGTGTTTATCCCGAGTTTTTTTAGATACTCAAGTTTGTTTATAACTGCGCTAAAAGTGCCTTTTTTAGTGAAGGTGCCTATATGCAGTTCATAGATAATCATTTGTTCTAATTGAATTGTTTTCCATTGTTTATCTTCCCATTCAAAAGATGTGTGATCAACAACTGCCGAAGGACCGTGAACGGTTGAGATTTGATAATGAGATGCAGGATCAGGCCGTTCTTCCGATCTGTTTAAACGGTACATGTAAGGGGTGCCGTCAGAGATATCTTCTGCACGGACACTCCAGTATCCTAGGTCATCTCTCAGCATTGGTATGTATTTTTTATTAGGTTTGAGTAAAACCAGTTCTACATGTTCAAGAAGCGGTGCCCAGACAGAAAACAAACAGGTTTTATCTTTCTTCAGGCGTGCGCCGATTTTCATGTTATGGTTCCTTTTTTAACACAATAACACCCAGAGGTGGGATGGTTAATGAAAGGGTGGAGTCGGAAGTATGTACACCGCCATAATTTCCCTGGCCGCTCCCGCCGTACGCATTTGCATCGCTGTTGAGCACTTCTTTCCAAAAGCCGTCTTCTTTAACTTCAATGCAATAATTAGAACGTATCATTGGAGTGAAATTACATACGACAAGAAAAATATCTTTCTTTGACGGTGATTTCCTAAAAAAAGCTATAATGCTTTGATTCCAATCGTTTATATTTGTCCACATAAATCCGGAAGGATAAAAGTCTTGTTCGTGAAGGACACTTTCACTTTTATAAATTTCATTGAGATCATGTATCCACCGGAGCACACCTTGATGGGTTGGATAATTGAGCAAATGCCAGTCAAGGCTGGTTTCGTGATTCCATTCCTGCCACTGCCCGAACTCCCCTCCCATAAAAAGATGCTTTTTGCCAGGATGCATGAACATTAATCCGTATAAAAGGCGTAAGTTAGCGAATTTTTGCCAGTCATCGCCGGGCATTCTGGATAGAAGAGACCCTTTGCCGTAAACAACCTCATCGTGAGATAAAGCCAAAACAAAGTTTTCACTAAACGTGTACCATATACTAAAAGTTATCTGGTCGTGGTGATATTTGCGATAAACCGGGTCTTTGGAAATATAAAGAAGGGTATCGTGCATCCATCCCATGTTCCACTTCATTCCAAACCCAAGCCCGCCTATGTATAGAGGCCTTGATACCATAGGCCAGGCAGTAGACTCTTCTGCTATCATCTGAACATCAGAATACTCCTTATAAACTGTTTTATTCAAAAGACGCAAAAAATTTATAGCTTCGATATTTTCTTTCCCTCCGTATTTATTTGGAATCCACTCGCCATCCTTTCGGGAGTAATCCAGATAAATCATCGAAGCTACCGCATCAACGCGCAGCCCGTCAATATGATACTTGTCAAACCAAAACAAAGCATTGCTGATAAGGAAATTATGTACTTCATTTCTGCCATAGTTGAAAATATAACTGTTCCAGTCAGGATGATAACCAAGGCGTGGATCCTCATGTTCATATAAATGAGTGCCGTCAAAATAGACAAGCCCGTGTTCGTCTGAAGGAAAGTGAGATGGTACCCAATCAAGAATCACACCTATACCATTTTGATGCAGTTGGTCTATCAGGTACATAAAATCCTGCGGTGTACCATAACGTGAAGTTGGAGCAAAATATCCGATTATTTGATACCCCCATGAGCCGTAAAAAGGGTGTTCCATTACAGGCAGGAATTCGACATGAGTAAATCCAGAATTCTTAATGTGATTGATTAATTTAGGAGCGAGTTCTCTGTAATTTAGAGGAGAGTTATTTTTTTCCGGGGAACGCATCCATGAACCCAGATGAACTTCATATATTGAAATAGGTGCATCAAGTGCATTACGTTTGTAACGGTCCTTCATCCATGATGAGTCATTCCATTGATAAGATAAATCCCACACCCGTGTTGCGGTTTTTGGCGATACTTCCCAGGAAAATCCAAAAGGGTCGCCTTTATCAACTTTGTAGCCTTTGTTGTATGAAACAATGTGATATTTATATACTTCGCCGCTGCCTATTCCGGGAATGAATCCTTCCCATATACCAGATTCATCCCATCTGGCGTTAAGAGGGTGGCTTTTTGGATTCCATCCGTTGAAATCACCTATAACGGAAACCATTTTAGCGTTAGGTGCCCATACAGAAAAGTATGTGCCCTCAACACCGTTTAGTGTGACTAAATGTGCTCCAAACTTTTCATAGGAACGGAAATGATTTCCTTCCTTATGAAGAAGAATGTCGTAATCAGTAATGAAGTTTGGTGAGGTAGTAAGGTTGTTCATTTTAGTATGCTGGCAATGCCGCGTAGAGGTATTAATATCCAGTCAGGACGGTTGTTGAGTTCATACCCCAGTTCATAGACTGCTTTTTCGATTAGAAACGCATCAAATAGTATATTGAAATCCTCGATTTTGGAAGGTAAAAATCCCTCATTCTTTACTACATTCATATATGCACTGAAGAATTCACTGCTGACACAGTTATACCATACTTTAATCCACGGATTTAATGTCGAAACATCGGAGCCGGGAATGAACGGGTGTTTGGATAAACCGGAGTATATTGCATAATCAAACGAGCGTATCATACCCGCAACGTCGCGCAGCGGAGAACGTTTCAGGCGGCGTTCACTGAGAAGGCGGGCGGGTTCGCCTTCAAAATCGATAATGTAGAAGTCCTTGCCGTTGAATAAAACCTGTCCCAGATGGTAATCCCCATGAATACGTATTTTTTTAGCAGATAATTTATGGTCAAGAACTCTAGCGCAGATATTTATTAATTTATTTTCCTGGGCAAGTATTTCTTCAGCTTCGACTTTTGATTCCTTCGGTATAAACTTGATAGCTTCTTCCAGAAGGTCAAAAGTGTTCTTGGAAAGATTTTTCATGGATTGGAATATTGATTTCTGGTATAAAAGAGAGAAAGATTCCGGGGCGAAATCAGTGTCGTCAGTGATTGAAGCCAAAGCCTTATGTAATTCCCCCGTACGCTGTCCCAGCAGGTAGATTTTGTCCAGAAAAAGAGTTCCGATTACATCACGGAGTTCTTCATGTTTGGCGAGAAACTCCCTGTCGGATGAGATAAAATCAAAATGTGGAATTTTTTCGATGTCGGCTTTTGTTGTTATTACTTTTTCAAGGTATTTGCCAACATTATCCAAAGCATAGGCCCAGCTGTCACCCTGATTATCAATAAATTTCTGTAGCAGTCCGATACAAACATCCCTTCCCCGGGGCTTTGAAATGGTCATCGTGCCTGCAAAAGGTGCAATATTTTTAAAATCAGAATATTGTGTGAGTTTCTGGACTATTTCAGAATCAGGATTAGGCCCATATTCAAGTTTTCTGAAGAGCTTTAGAATGAATTTATTTTTGTACACAATCGAACTGTTGCTTTGTTCCACACCTATCAAGCGAGATTCTAACGGTAATGATTCATCGCCTAAAATAGCCTTAATGTTAGTATCGGCAACTGCCTGGAAAAGATTCTCGCCGGTTTTGAGCCGTTTCTTTTTTAATATTAAGTCAAGCAGGATTTGTTGGAATTCCTTATCATAAATTCCATCAAAGAGCGCTCCTTCCTCATTGCCGAAGGATAAATAGGCAAGAAGTGCGTTAGGATTTTCCTGAATGATGGTTTGAGACCTGTCTAGAGGAAGATAAGCTATAGGTAAAATATATCTATCCGGAATACTTACATTGTAACTCACATCAAAAATAAGAAACATGTAGTTATTATTGGTTTTTGAAATATTTATCACATCAGTTATATTAATGTCCCTGATCTTTCGTGCTTTACCTTTGAACCAGCGGCGCGTTTTTATATATGACATCAGTATGTCATCCTCGAAAGTTTCTTTCAGATTATTCTGGAACAGCTCAAGAATGCTGTTTTTTACGTTTAGGTGCAAGAGGGTTCTTTCTCTTTTGGTATCCTGGAGGGTTTTTTTCCTGCGTTTCAGCTGCAGCCAGTAATGGCTGTACGGGCCGAACGTAAGAATATACGGGGATTTTTTGATGACAGGGAATTCGTTGCGGCTGAAGATTTCTTCCGGGACATATCCGTTAAACTCTGAAAGGTCTATTTCCGCGACCTGGGAGAAGCGTGATAAATTGACTGCAACAAGTATTATCTCATCTTTATACCTGCGTATGAAGACGATAATTTTAGCATTTTTCGGAGACAAAAATTTTATTGATCCCCTGCTGAATGCCTGGAACTTTTTTCTTATACCTAATACGCGGATCATCCACCACAGCGGAGAAGAGAGGTTGCGTTTCTGGTTTTCGACATTAACGGATTCATAATGATAGTCAGGATCTATGATAACAGGCAGATATAATTGATGGGGATTTACTTCAGAAAATCCAGCATTCCTGTCAGAGTTCCATTGCATGGGCGTACGGACTCCGTTACGGTCTCCCAGGTAGTAGTTATCTCCCATACATAACTCATCTCCGTAGTACAATACAGGTGTGCCCGGCAGCGAGAAAAGAAGTATGTTCATAAGTTCTATTTTTTTCATATTGTTATCAAGCAGAGTCGCAAGCCGCCTGCAAATGCCGAGGTTAATCTTTGAACGCGGGTCTTTTGCCAAAAACTGGTACATATAATCGCGTTCCTCATCGGTTACCATCTCCAGAGTAAGTTCATCATGATTGCGCAGAAAAATTGCCCATTGACAGCTCTCCGGTATTTCAGCCGATGAGTCCAGAATATCAGTAATTGGATAGCGTTCTTCCATACGTATAGCTACGAACATGCGCGGCATAACTGGAAAATTGAAGGCCATATGGCATTCATCCCCGTTGCCGAAGTAAGCTATAGCGTCTTCTGCCCATTGGTTGGCTTCTGCTAGCAGCATTTTGTTCTTGTATTTTTTATCGATATGTGCCCTCAATTTTTTTAGGAACTCATGGGTTTCGGGCAGGTTTTCACAGTTAGTGCCTTCCCGTTCGTAAAGATAAGGAACAGCGTCAAGACGCAGCCCGTCAACTCCCATATCGAACCAGAAGTCAACCACCTTAAAAAGGGCCTTGTGAACAGACGGGTTGTCAAAGTTTAAATCAGGTTGGTGGAAATAAAACCTGTGCCAGTAGTAAGCTTTTGCTACAGGATCCCACGACCAGTTGGAAGATTCAAAGTCTTTAAATATAATACGAGCCTCTTTATATTTATCCTGTTTATCGCTCCATACGTAAAAGTTTCTCAGATTGGAACGCGGTTTTGAGATCCTTGCACGCTGGAACCATTTATGTTGGTCAGATGTATGATTTAATACTAACTCTGTAATAACTCGCAATCCGCGTTTGTGCGCCTGTTTAAGGAACTCCTTAAAATCCCCGAGTGTGCCGTAAGAAGGATGAATATTGCAGTAGTCAGCTATATCGTATCCGTCATCCCGCAAAGGGGACGGATAAAAAGGAAGCAGCCAGAGCGCAGTTACGCCTAATTCCTGCAAGTAATCCAATTTTTGTATAAGCCCTTTAAAATCACCTATGCCGTCATCGTTGCTATCAAAAAATGATTTTACATGTAGTTCGTATATGATAGCGTCTTTATACCATAACGGATCGTCTTTAATAAAGATTTTTTTAGGTGTTTTAGGCATAACAATTTCCTCAATAAATCATCTATTTTCTTTCCAAACGAAAGATATGTGCTGCTACCCCGGTAGGGTTAAGTTCTATGTAATTCCATTCATTTTTCCATGTAAAAGAAAGATTGTTAAGAAGGTCATACATTACATACTCTTCGTCCGATTTTATTTTAAAATCATTAATGGGAATGCGCACCCATCCCGATTGTTTGTAAACGGTATCGAAATTGACAGCAACTATTATAATATTGGACTTATCATCCGAAAACTTTTCGTATACCATAAGCTGGTCATTATGAATTTCATAAAAACGGATATTGCATGTAGACTGGAGAGCTTCATTTTCGTTTCTTATTTTATTAACTTTTGTTATTAATTCACGGAGGTTTCCGGGTTTGTTCCTGTCCCATATTTTTATCTCGTATTTTTCGTTGTTGTTATATTCTTCCTTTCCCGGGAAAGGTTCATTATCCATTAATTCAAATGCCGGACCGTACATTCCATAGTTTGAAGATAGTGTTGCGGCCAGTATGAGACGGTTAGCAAAAGAAGGTTTCTTTGCGTGCTGAAGGTCAACAGAAAGAATGTCGGGCGTATTAGTCCAGAAATTGGGCCGGAATATATCTTTTAACCCGGTTTTTGTAAGTTCGTTCATGTAGGTAATGAACTCTTTTTTTGTATATCTCCAGGTAAAATATGTATAAGATTGTGTAAAACCAATTTTGGCAAGCTTGTACATTTTCTTATTTCTAGTAAAGGCTTCGGCGAGAAAAATAATACCTTCATATTTTTTGTTTATTTCTGCAATTAACCATTCCCAGAACACATATGGCTTTGTATGCGGGTTGTCCACGCGGAAAATACGCACACCTTTTTCAATCCAGAAAACGAATATCGATTCCAGCTCTTTCCATAACTCCTGCCATTTTGCAGTTTCAAAATTGAACGGGACTATATCTTCATATTTTTTCGGCGGGTTTTCTGCATATTTAATGGTATTGTCGGGCCTCCATAAAAACCATTCGGGATGCTCTTTGATATAAGGGTGGTCCTGCGAACATTGAAAAGCTATATCTAATGAAATCTCTATGCTATAATCCTTGGCTTTTTTCAGTAAACTCTGAAAATCTTTCATAGTCCCCAGCTCCGGATGTATGGCTTTATGTCCTCCCAACTCAGAGCCAATCGACCAAGGGCTTCCAGGATCATCTGGATTTGCAACGATAGCGTTATTCTTTCCCTTGCGGTTTGTATTACCAATAGGATGAATAGGCGGAAAATAAAGTACGTTAAATCCCATGGTTGCTATTTCAGGCAGCATCCTTTCGCAATCCTTAAAGGTCCCGTGTTTTCCGGGAGTTTTGGAAAAAGAACGGGGAAACAGTTCATACCAGGAACTAAATCTTGATTCTTTACGTTCCACCAGTACCGTCAGCTTATTTTCGTAAGTAGTTGTAAATTCTGCTGAGCAGTGTTTGTCGAGAGTTTCGTATATAATCGGGTCAAGCAGGTATGTAATAAGTTTTTGCTTGCTTTTTTCGTTTTCAAGTTTCTTTATTGAGGCGTCTAGCTTTTTTATACCCCCGCTTTTTTGTTTGTTTGCTCCGGAACTCACATATTCCGTAATCATTTTTATTTCAAGGGATATATCCTGGTTTGCATTCAACTTCTTTTTGATATGAGTTTGCAGTGTTTTTATATGGTCCATATAAGCCGAGATAGTATACTTGTATAATCCTGTCTTATCAAAAATCAACGATGCTTCCCACAAGTCATTTTCTACAAGTTTCATTGGTATTCGCTTCCAATCGTTTAATCCCGGTTCTTTTACTATTAAAAATGCAGAAATTTCATCGTGGCTGTCTGCAAAAATATCAGCCTGGACAGTAAAACGCTCCCCCACCGTACATTTGGCGTAATATTTTCCTTTGTCGACTTCAGGCCTTAGATTTTCAATTACGACCCGTTTTCTTCCGTTTTTCATAAATCCTCATTTAAATAATTTGATATATTCTAGCATTTTTATTGCTTTTGCAACAAGTTATTATTGAATATTTATATTTCTTTTATATTTCATAGATAAGCGCATTTTTAATGTGTTTATAGGGAATGGAGAAGTTCCTTAGGAAAGATGTTGCCTAAACCAAGTATGCAGGATGGGTCGATTGTTTTTTTTAGCTGTGCGATTTCGATTAGACCTTGTTTTCCAATCATTTTTTCAAGAAATATATGTTTCAGTTTGCCTATGCCGTGTTCGGCAGAAACGGTGCCCCCGAGATTTATAGCTTTTTCCACTAATCCTACGTATATCCTTCGGCTTTTTTCATAGTCAGCGTTGTTTTCAGGCAGGATGTTTGCATGCAAATGGCTTTCTCCTATATGCCCGAAAATCAAATATGGTATATCCGAATCTTCCAGTTTATCTGTAAAGAACTCCATCATTTCCGGTAAATGTTCATTCGGTACTGCGATATCCGTACCGACTTTAGGAAGTTTGTTTTTTTTCACAATCTCATTTACTTTTTCCGGAAGAGCATGCCTGAATTCGCGGAAACTCTCCTGGTCCTTGTTGGACGTTGCAAACCATACTTTTTCCTGGTTAACGCCGTGCTTTTCCAGTAATTCAATCCATTTGTTCAGGATTTTATCTTCGTCCTGTCCTGTTAAATCCTGTTCAAAAAATATAGCAGCTTTTGAAGCATCAGGAATCTGTGGATAGTCCTTTTTTAAAAGCCCCAGTGCATAGCTGTCAAAATATTCGTAGGATAGAGTATTAGGTATTGTTACCTTACCCTCAAGAACAAAGTTCCATGACTCTTTTTCATCAGTAAAAAAAGCTACACCCGAGAATATTTTGTCTGTTACGGGCTGGAGCAGCACATCTATTTCTGTCATAATGCCGAGAGTGCCTTCATGCCCTATGAATAGGTCGATTAAATCCATACCGGGTTGGTTAAAGTACCCAGCAGCGTTTTTTATATTCGGCAGTTTGTATTTCGGTAATGATACGGAAAGCACATTTTTTAAAAGCGGAATTTTAATTTCGCCCTGTCCGTGAGAAAAAATATTTCCTCTTGAAATATCAAGCACGTCCCCACATGAAAGTATTACTCTAAGCCGGTTTACATATTTTCTTGTAGGCCCGTATTTGTAGCCGCGGCTCCCGGAGGCATTGGTTGATACATTTCCCCCTATAAAAGAGGTTTGTTCCGTAGGATCAGGCGGATACATCCATCCGTTTTCTTTGGCTTTGTCTTTCAACTGCTGGACTGTTACTCCCGGCTGAACAGTTGCTACAGCACAGGAATCCGAAAGTTTTTTTATGTTAATTATTTTATTCAGCGCTTCCATGGATAAGACATCACCACCGAACGGAATACGTCCGCCGGTAACGCCTGTTCCTGCTCCGGATATAGTAACCGGCTTTTTTTGCGAACTTGCAGTTTTAATGTACTCGATTATCTCTTTTTCATTATCCGGTATGTATACCTTATCCGCAAAACCGCCAAGCAGACCGGAATGGTCCTCAAAATAGGATTGTATGATATCTTTGTCTTTTTTGATTAACATAGAAATGTTTTTTGTAGGGCGACCCTTTAGGGTCGCTTTCATAGAAGCGAGGCTAAAGCCTCGCCCTACGGAAAATTAATTGTTTATATCCTTAACGTCACATTCAAATTCTTTTTTAAGGTATCAAGAATTGTATTTATAGCAGAGTTTATTTCTGATTCGGATAAGGTGTGATTCGGGTGGCGGAAAGTCAGGTGTAATGAATAGCTGATTTTATTTGGGCCAAGATTAGCTCCCTCATAAACTGAAAAGACTTCAGAACTTTCTAAAATACCTAATTTTGATACTAGAGTTTGAAGTGAATCAAAGACTTGATCAAATGTTATACTTTTATCAGAAACTAATGATAGGTCCCTTTCAGCTTTAGGGAAGCGTCTTAATCTTTTCATTTTTTGTGTTTTATAATGCCATTTAATGGATTCTAAATCTATTTCGACATAGGCTATTTCTTTATCCGTATCCTTGCTGTATTTTGGATTTATAATTCCAACATATCCTACGGCTTTATTATTAATTAATAAATTAATAAATTTTCCGGGATGAAAATAATGCAGAGGTTTTTCTTTATTATAGGAAATATCTTGTTCTCTAAAGATGTTTTGAATTATACCAACCAAATAATGAAAATCTATCGATGGTGGTTTTATTTTGAACTCTTCGAATTTCCACCATTCTTTCCAAATATTTCCATATACGATAATTCCCAGCTTCTTTTTTTCACCGTGTTCAGCAAAAGTCTTTCCAATCTCAAAAAGTTTAATGTTTTTATATCCCTGGGACAGGTTAAGGTTTAAATTAGTCATTAGAACCGGCAGCAGACTCGGCCTCATGGATTCGTATTCGCGGGACAAAGGATTTGCAACCTCCTCAACAGAGTGCATGTCGTATTTTTTAAGGTTGTCCTCACTGGTAAAGCTGTAGTTTATCGCTTCGCAGAAACCCAGAGATACCAACCTTTCGCTTATAATTTCTTCAATAGGTTTATCCTTTTTACTTTCGTTGATTTTTGGAATCAAGGGCAGAACCGTTGCAGGAATCTTATCGTAGCCGTATATCCTTGCTACTTCTTCAATTAAATCAGCTTCCTGGGAGATGTCCAGACGCCAGTACGGGACTTCTGCTATCAATAATTCCTTGTTTTTCTTGCTCTTTATACCAAGGCTATCTAATAATTTCTGTATTTCATTCGTAGATAAATCCACGCCAAGAAGATTTTTTACACGTTGAGGCCTTAGTTTGATTGCTAGCGGTTTATTTTTAGTGCTGTAAACGTCTTTTTTAGCTTCAATTTTCCCTCCAGCCAGCTGAATAATCAGCTCAGCAGCCCGGCAGGACGAATACTCTGCATTTTCCCAAGAGGTTCCGCGTTCAAATCTATATGAAGAGTCCGTTACTACGTTTAATTTCTTCGTGGTTGGATGAATATTAGAAGGCAGGAATATGGCGCTTTCAAGGATTATGTCCGTAGTCTTTTCGGTTACTCCAGAAAATTCGCCTCCCATAACGCCTGCTATTGCCTGTGGTTTTGTTTTATCGGCTATGACTAGAATCGAGTTATCCATCTTATACTCTTTCCCGTCAAGTGCTGTGATTTTCTCGTCGTTTTTAGCGCGCCTTACGATTATTTCCTGCCCGTCAAGCAGAGCTAAATCAAAAGCATGCAAAGGATGACCTGTTTCCAGAAGTACGTAGTTTGTTATATCAACTATGTTGTTTATAGGCCTTAACCCGCAAGCTTCAAGGCGTCTGGCAAGCCATTCCGGAGAGGGTCCTACTTTTATTCCTGTTATTTTCCGGCCGATGTATCTCGGGCATAAATCATTATCTTTAATGGATATTTTCAAATCCCCGGTAAGCTTAGGGGATTTTAGTTTCGGTAATTTGACAGGTTTCCTGAAATGTGCGGCAATCTCTCTTGCTATACCGATATGATTGATGCAGTCCGGCCTGTTTGTGGTGGTTTCGATTTCCAGGGTAGCATCCAGATTTTTCAGGACTGTTTTCAAATCTTTTCCGATCGGCGTTGACGAAGGAAGAACCATAATACCCTGCGCGTTTTCAGAAATTGCAAGCTCTCTTTCGGAGCATATCATTCCTTCCGATTCTATGCCGCGGATCGCTCTTTTTTCTATCTTGAATCCGCTTGGAAGCTCTGCCCCGAGCATTGCAAACGGTACAATCTGTCCCGGTGCAACGTTTGGCGCACCGCAAACAACGGAATAGGTGTTTTTACCGTCCGTCACAGAGCAGAGAGACAGCTTATCCGCATTAGGATGTTTCTTAACTTCATTGACCTTTGCGGTTATTACATTTTTCCAGTTTCCTGACTGGTTTAATATAACCGTTTCGGACAATTGTGAAGTAAGAATATCAGCTATCTCCTGTGCTGAAGCTTTGAAATCAACATAATCTTTTAACCAACCGTAGGATATAATCATAAACTCTGCCTAAAACTGTTCTAAAAATTGTAGATTATTCTCATAAAACAGGCGTATATCATCGATGCCGTACTTAAACATGCAAAGCCTGTCGATTCCCAGCCCGAAAGCATAACCTGTATATTTCTCAGGGTCATACTTCACTGCCCTTAAGACGTTTGGATGCACCATTCCGCATCCCAGCATCTCAAGCCATCCTGTATTCTTACAGATGTTGCAGCCTTTTCCCCCGCATATGGTGCATTGAATGTCCAGGTCAGCGGAAGGTTCGGTAAACTGGTAATGGGAAGGACGGAACCGCACCCCTACGTTTTTACCGAAAAACCTGTTTATAAATAACGTCAAAGTACCTTTTAAGTCCGCAAAGGTAATCTTTTCGTCTACAGCCAACCCTTCAAGCTGGTAGAAAACCGCTGAATGGCTTGCATCTGTGGCTTCGTTCCTGAACACTCTTCCTGGTGCAATTATCCTTAATGGAGGTTTTTGTTTTTCCATTACGTGTATTTGTACAGGGGACGTATGGGTACGCAGTAACCTTTTTTCGTTTTTTGCGGGTTTTTTCATATAAAAAGTATCCTGCACGTCTCTTGCAGGATGGTTTTTCGGTATGTTTAAAGCCTCGAAGTTGTACCACTCTGTTTCGATTTCAGGCCCTTCGGCTTTAGAGAATCCTATGGATTCAAAAATACCTGCGATTTCATCCAGTGTTTGTCGTAACGGATGATAGTGTCCCGTTTCAAACGGGTATGAAGGCAGTGATATATCTATTTTTTCCTTTACAAGCTTTTCGGATATCACGAGATTGTCGATTTCCTTGATTTTTGAATCGAACAACTCCTCAAGCTCTTTGCGGAGTGTATTTGCTTTTTGTCCGACCTCTTTTCTCTGATCAATGGGAAGCTGCGAGAGGCTGCGCAAGATATCCGTAAGAGCGCCTTTTCTTCCAAGCAGGCCGATGCGGATATTTTCTATATCTTGGGAATTTTTCGCCTGGGATATTTCCTGCTGTGCTTTTTGTTTAAGTTGTTCCAGATCTATTGTTTTATCCATAAATTAAATCTTCTTTTGTATTCCTATTAATTTATTCAAATGGTCTTTTGCCAGTTTGTAATCCGGGTCAATAGCCAATGCTTTCTCATACATGTCTTTTGCCTCATCTGTATTATTCCTGTTTTCGTGTATCAAGCCCAGATTATAGTAAGCTTCGGCATTTCCGGGATTAATAGCCAGAGCTTTTTTAAACTCGGCTATTGCCTCGTTGTATTTACTGTTTAAAAAATAAAATTTTGCCATTTCAAGAATGGACGCTTCATTTCCGTTACTTGGCGGGGGTTCCTTCTTCTTTTTTCCAATCACTTTATTTACCTCTTTCTTTATCGCTATTTTTTATATTTCCTTTAAATGGTCCAAGTCTGTTTCTTTTCCGACAAGTACCATAATATCGTTTTCTCTTATTTCAAACTCGCCTCCAGGGGCGATAGCGATTTCTTCTTTGATATCGGACTGACCTTCATCGGTTATAGTCGGCGAATGGCGCTTGATTGCAATTACGTCAACTTTAAAGTTTGCCCTGATTTCGGATTCGCGTATGGATTTTCCCCAGAAATTTTTCGGTGCCACCATTTCCACTATATTGAATTCCTGTGACAGCTCTATTTCTTCCAGAATGTTCGGGGACACAAGGCTTTCAGCAAGTTTTTTTGCCATTTCATATTCGGGAAAAATCACTCTGTCTGCGCCAAGTTTTGCTACGATTTTTGAGTGTAAATCGCTTACGCTTTTAACAATAATGCTTTTTACCCCGAGTTCTTTAAGCAGGAGGGTTATCATTATGCTGCTTTCCATGCTTTGGCCGATTGCAACGATGGCGCAGTCAATATCGCTTATGCCCAAAGAGCGCAGTACTTTCTCCTCTGTTGCATCAGCAACGACCGCTTGCGTTATGTAAGGAGTAATGTCTTTTACTTTTTCTTCGACAGTATCTATAGCAAGGACCTGGGCATTTTTCGAAGCCAGTTCTCTGGCTACGCTTGAGCCAAATGTTCCCAGTCCTATTACCGCAAATTGCCTTTTTTTCATTATTTCCTCACTTCGGGCTTCGGCTGAGCTCAGTCGAAGCCTTCGGAAATTCACACCTGCCTGCCGGCAGGGATTATCACTGATTTTTTGTAGATGATCACAGATTTTGTATCTGTGGTAATCTGTATCTTATAATCTGTGTCAATCTGTGTTTAACCTATTAAAATATTATCTTCAGGATACCTGTAAGGGGCATCCATCTGGAATAAAGTTGCCATGCCTATAGTCAAAGGACCGAGCCGTCCTATAAACATTGTAAAAATGATAACGATCTTTCCCATATGTGAAAGGTATGGCGTTATGCCCGTGCTTAATCCAACTGTTCCAAAAGCAGACGTAACTTCAAAAATAATTCGTAAAAAATTAAACCTTTCGATTATTAGAAGTGCCATTGTAGAACAAAATATTACAATCATTCCAAGGCATGCAATGGAAGTTGCTTTACGAATTATCTCCTTGGACAATCTTCTTTGGCACAGATTTACGTCCTGTTTCCCTGTTATAGTTGACCAGATTGAAGATATTATCAGGGCAAAGGTTGTAGTTTTTATTCCGCCGCCCGTTCCTCCCGGGGAAGCGCCGATAAACATAAAAGGCAAAAGAAAAAATAACGTAAAGTTCCTTAGGTTTCCAGTCGGCATAGTATGAAATCCGGCTGTTCGCGGGGTTATGGATAAAAACAAAGACGACATCATCTTGTCAGTAAAATTCAGAGATCCGAGGGTTTTGGGATTCGTGAATTCAGTGGATAAAATGCCTATAGTCCCGATTATTATTAAACAGACGCTTGTAACAATAACCACTATAGAATGTGTTGAAAGCTTTTTTTTAAGCCTGAAACTGAGAATTTCGGTTAAAACCAGATATCCTATACCGCCGCTTACTACAAGGACGATAGTTGTTATTAATACTAAGTAATTGCCTCTAAAACCTTCTAGGCTGTTTCCGAAAAGAGACAGGCCGCTGTTACAGAAGGACGATATCGAATGGAAAATTCCGTAGTAAACAGCTTTTCCGATGGGATATCTAAAGGAAAAGGCTATAGTAAAAATAACTATCCCTATGCTTTCAAAGATAATGGTTAATCTTATTATGTGTTTTAAAAGAGCTTTCAGTCCTTCGAACGAGGATAAGTCAATTATTTCACGTATAATCATCCTGTCGCGCAGGGAGACCTTCCCTATAATCAGGGCAACCAGGGTAGCTAAAGTCATGTACCCTAATCCGCCTATCTGAATTAATATCAAAATAACAATTTGCCCGAAAATCGTGTAAGTACTGCCTATATTCAGAACACTTAAACCAGTTACACATACCGAAGAGGTAGCCATAAAGAGCGAGTTCAGTATGCTTATATTTTCCGGTATCTTATAAGCAATAGGCAAAGACAGCAACACGGTGCCAATTATAATAATCGAAGAAAAGAAAATGATTAAAAATTGCGATGGCTTTAGTTTTCCAGACATTTGTTATGAAGACAATGTGCTCTTTGCAATCTCAACAAGCTGTTGAAAAGCAGTCATGTCATTAACGGCCAGTTCCGCTAGCATTTTTCTGTCTATCACGATATTTGCTTTCCTGAGCCCTGATATAAACCTGCTGTAATTCAATCCCATCTGACGTACGGCCGCGTTAAGCCTGGTTATCCACAGCTTTCTAAAATTCCTTTTTCTGTCTTTCCTGTCAGCGTAGGCATATCTCAGGGATTTCTCTATCTGCTGGATAGCCATTCTCCATCTGTTATTCTTGTTGGAGTAATAGCCCTTGGAAATCCTGAAGAATTTTTTCTTTCTCTGTCTTGTGTAAGTGACGCTTCTGACTCTCATAATAAACTCCTCTCTAGTTGCTACTTATCATGCATAAGGTATCATCTTTTTTATAATTTTTTCGTCAGTTTTGTTTAAAGTGCTTAATTTGCGGAGTTTTCTACCGCGATTAGACGACATTCCCGTTAACAGATGTCTAAGCCCCTGTTTTTTGTATTTAACCCTGCCTTTTTTGGTAACAAAAAATCTTTTTTTTGCACCACTGTGTGATTTAATCTTCGGCATTGAATTCGCCTCCTTAATAATGGATTATGATTTTGCTTGAAAAAAACAGAAAGCAGAGAGTTTTACTTGATGTACGCTTGTTTAATAATCGGCTCTCTAGTTTGTTGATTTAGGAGTTTTTTGTATTTTGGATGGCATTATATTCATAATCAACCGGTTGCCAAACATCGAAGGTCTACCCTGCATTTCACCGATGTCAACAATATAATTTTTTATTCTGTCTACTATAGCCAATCCCAACTCATTATGTGTTTTTTCCCTTCCTTTGTACATTATGCTAACGCGAACATTATCATGTTCTTCCAGAAATTCACGAATGTGTTTTAGTTTCACATCTAAATCATGTTCCCCTATATTGGGCCTCATTCTTACTTCTTTTAAATGTCCGCCTTTTTGTTTTTTACGGGCTTCCTTGGCTTTTTTCGCCTGCTCGTATTTAAGTTTGGAGTATTCTACTATTTTGCAAACCGGCGGGCTGGCCATTGGTGCAATTTCTACTAAATCTTTGTCTCTCTCCTGCGCCAGCTTTAAAGCCTCGTTTGTGGGTTTGACACCTAATTGAGAACCATCCTCATCAATTAATCTTACCTGCGGCACTCTGATTTGATAGTTAATACGCATTTTCTGTATACGGTTAACCTCCTTTAAATAAATTTTACATATTCAAAAAATGAAGGACAGCATTAATAATATGCCATCCCTAAATTTTAAATATTCTATATAATATTTGAAATTACTTGCATTATTTTTAACCTTTTTCCCTGACATCTGTCAGGGTTAAGGTGAGCCAGGATGACTGCTTATTTTATTATTATTGATAATATATAACAAATTCCTATTTTATTGTCAAGTCTTTTTTGGTTTCTTCTTTGATGAGTTTTATGAAGTCTCCGATTTTGTGCTGCCCCAGATCGTTGCCTTTTCTTGTTCTGACAGAAACCGTGCCTGATTCTTTTTCTTTATCGCCAACAACAGCCATGTAAGGTTCCTTGCGAAGAGTGGCTTCGCGTATTTTTAAGCCGATTTTTTCGTTCCTTGAATCGAACTCCGCGCGGATTCCGCTTTCGATGAGCTTCTGCAGTACTTCTCTGCAGTAATCTTCCTGTTTTTCGGTTATATTCATTATCTGAACCTGAACCGGAGCAAGCCATAAAGGGAACGCCCCTGCGTAATGCTCAACAAGAACTCCGAAAAACCTTTCAAGGGAGCCCATCAATGCGCGGTGAATCATGTACGGCCGGGCTTTCTTTCCGGATTTATCAACGTATGTCATGTTAAATCGCTCAGGAATGTTAAAATCAAACTGTATGGTTGAACACTGCCACTCTCTCTTAAGCGCATCTTTTATTTTTATGTCTATCTTGGGGCCGTAAAATGCGCCCCCGCCCTCATCTATTGCACATTCAAGGCCTTCAGACTTAATAGCCTCTTCAAGGGCTTTAGTTGCGTCTTTCCAGTCTTTTTCCTCGCCAACAGCCTTTTCTTTGGGTTTGTTTGCAAGGTACATCTTGAAATCCTTGAATCCAAAGGAGTTGAGTATGGAAAGGCAGAACCTGAGCACTTTTCTTACTTCCTGGTCAAGCTGATCAGGCCTGCAGATTATGTGTGCGTCATCCTGGGTGAATCCCCTCACCCTTAAAAGTCCGTGAAGCACACCGCTTTTTTCGTACCTGTATACTGTTCCGAGCTCAGCCCAGCGTAACGGCAGGTCTTTGTAGGAATAAAGGCTGCTTTTATATATCATAATGTGGAATGGGCAGTTCATAGGTTTTACGTAATAGTCCTGTTCGTCTATTTGCATTGGCGCATACATAAAATCCTTGTAAAACTCCAGATGTCCGCTGGTTTCCCAAAGGTTGCTTCTTCCTATGTGCGGAGTGTTAATCAGCTCATACCCGTTTTTAAGATGCTGGCTTATCCAGAAACTCTCTATCTCATGCCTGATTCTTGCACCCTTGGGATGCCATAACACAAGTCCCGGGCCTACCTGTTCGTTGACTGAAAAAAGACCGAGCTCTTTCCCGAGTTTCCTGTGATCACGTTTCTTGATTTCCTCAAGCTTTAGAAGATACTGCTCCAACTCTTCTTTTGTCGGGAAAACAGTGCCGTATATGCGCTGGAGCTGCTCGCGTTTTTCGTCGCCCCTCCAGTATGCACCGGCAATTGACAGCAATTTAAAATGCTTGATTTTTGAGGAATATTTTACATGCGGGCCTCTGCACAGGTCTGTGAAGCTGCCTGACTGGTAAAAGGTGACTTTCTCATCCGGTATCTCCTGTATGAGCTCTATCTTGTATTTTTCCCCTTTTTCCTTAAAATATTTCAGTGCTTCATCCTTGCTTTTTTCGCTGCAGATGAACGGGTGGTTGCCCTTAGCTATTTCCTTCATCTTTTTTTCGATTTTTTCAAGGTCTTCGGGAGTGAAAGGCGTTGGCCTGTCAAAATCATAGTAGAACCCGTCTTCAATGGACGGGCCTATAGCCACCTTGGTTTCAGGAAACAGCTCAACAACAGCAGCAGCCATAATGTGCGCTGTTGAATGCCTGAGAATATCCAGTTCGTTTTGATTATTTTTTTCGTTCATAACGTTTACTTTGAAAACATGCCCAGTAGAGGATTCGAACCTCTGACCCCTTCCATGTCAAGGAAGTACTCTAACCAACTGAGCTAACTGGGCAAAAACGACAGTACATAGTGCATAGTACATAGTGCACTGTAACATATTACTTCAATTTATTTTGTTTTGTTAAAAAGAGCAATTAACATTTTATGTAAGATATCAATTTTTTTCAATATTTCTTCACTTTCTTCTTTAGTAATGAAATTAAGCTCTTTAGCAATTATTATTTGTGTCTCTACTTCTCCAAGCGAACCAAGGGCGATACGTAAGAATTGAGCGAATTCATTTCTGTTATTCCTCTTAAACCCTTCGGCTATATTTGAAGGAACCGATATGCTTGCGCGTTTTATCTGTGAAGTTAAACCAAATAATTCTTCTTTAGGAAAAGCTTTTGATATTTTATATATGTCTTTAACTAATTCAATTCCCTGTTGCCAGACTTTTAGCTGTTTAAAGCTGTTGATTTTCTCCATATAGATTTGTTTACTATGTACTTTGTACCTTGTACTTTGCACTGTCCTTAAATAAGGTGCGGGCCGGAGTTGAACCGGCGAATAAAGGTTTTGCAGACCTCTCCCTTAACCACTTGGGTACCGCACCGTTTGAATGTAAAATATACCTAAATTACAATAAAATGTCAATTGTTTCGTCAGAAATATATTTGTTTTCTTATTTTATTGTTTTTTATTGGAAAGCTAAATTAAATCATTTTTCCCATTCTTCTATTTTTCCGGGGACTTTTTTAAATAGCGGGTGAGTTTTTATTCTGCATGTGCTTTTCAGCAGTCTCCAACTGGCTCTGTCCCTTTTTTTGAGTTTTTTTAGCAGGTGAGTGAATTCAAATTTTATCTGGCCGCAGGTGACAGGTATTTTGTTTATCCGTTTCATTGTAGGGCCAGTTTTTTTTATGTCGAAACTGTAGCCTCTATTTTTTGCTTCTTTCAATATTTCTTTTAAATATATGTTTATAGAAGTTAAAGGGGACGACTGCCTTCTGAACCGGATTAACTGCGGATGGTTTTTGTATCCCCTGGTCCTGTCCTGTAAAACCTTTTTTGCAAGCAGAGACTCGCGCCACAATGCCACGAGCCCCTTACAATCTAGATATTTAGGATGTATCGACCATAACCTCATGTCTATGCTTTCTGGCTTTTTGATACAATCAGATTATAGAGCCATGCAAAAATCACTCCGCAGATGGCACCGTCAACTACTGCCCATAGAAATCCTATGATACTCCCCTTTGGAGTTATGCTGTATCCTATATAAACGCTACTTATAAGAGTTGGTGCTCCGGATGCCTTGCCTATCAATATAATCCACCACGTAAGAATAAACAGGCCGATTCCCCAAAGCAGCCCGCATGTAATCGCAAAAGCTTTTACGTCCAGTTTCATAAAAATACCTCCCTTAAATTGAGGTCCGTTCCCGGTACGGGCATGGCACCTTCTACCTGCTTATCTTATATCCAAGCCAGATGCCTATCACAGCGCCTAAGCCGCTTGTAAACAGGGCAGTAAACGAGAAACCGCT
>JAFGIL010000045.1 GCA_016929635.1 Endomicrobiales bacterium | reverse complement strand
TTCCTGGATACTAATATCCTGGTTTATGCAAAGCTCCGGGATGAAAACAGCAAAGATAAAAGTAACTTCGCAATTAACCTTATTGAAAAAATAAATACTCATCCAGTTACAAGTGTCCAGGTTTTAAATGAGTTTTCAACTGTTTTATAAAGCACAATGTTTCTGATTTCTTAAGCTTTTATTGATGTGTTGCCTAACAGTCTATCATGTCCTGCCGAAGTTTTAAAACGAAGGCGGAAGTCTATACCGCTTCAGTCTATTTTCCAATCTTGAATTTGTTTTCACTATTCATTGCTTTTTAAAATCCTTCCCTTTCAGCCTTGAGCTTTCAACTTTCAGCTCTCTTTCTTTTTTCTTGATTTTCAACCCCCTTAGCAGTAAACCTGTAACATCAATCCAAAAGTATTAAATCAATGAATTAAACCTCTTAAAAGGGGCTTTAGATATAAAAGTTATTTTTAACGGCTGCATTTTTCAGTAAGGGGAGTGTTTCATTTGGGTAAACTCTAATGCTTAAAGTTACCCTATAGGGAACAATAATATTGACATGTTGATGGGAACTAATTAGAATATGCATGTTATTAAAAGAAAAACACTTGTTGAATTTTATCAGCAACCAGGGCATGAGGATGCAAAAAAGGCACTGGAGGTATGGTTTTATGAAGCTGATCATGCACAATGGTCGACACCTGCGGAGATAAAGACCAAATACAGCTCTGCCAGCATCCTTAAAAATAATCGGGTGGTTTTCAATATAGCGGGGAATAAATACAGGTTGGTTGTCAGAATCAATTATTTTTCAAAAACGGTATTTATTCGATTTATTGGAACCCATAAAGAATATGACAAGATTGATGCAGAGGTGATTTAAATGACTACTCGCCTTATTAAAAATGAAGAAGATTACAATTTAGCTCTGTCACGTATTGAAGAGCTTATGGATGCTGAACAGGGTACAGATGAGATGGATGAACTGGAACTCCTAACAGCGCTTGTGGAGATGTATGAGCAAAAGCAATACCCCATAGACTGGCCCGATCCTGTAGAAGCCATAAAATTTCGCATGGAACAGATGGGTCTTGCGCAAAAGGACATGGTTCCCTATTTTGGCTCAAAAAGTAAGGTATCCGAGGTCCTAAATGGAAAGCGTCCACTTACATTAAGCATGATGAGGGAATTAAATAAGGGGTTGGGAATACCTGCAGAGATACTCCTTAAAGAACCTGGGCGGGATTTTCCGGATCAGGGTCAGGATATGGAATGGTCGAGATTTCCTGTAAACGAAATTGTCAAACGCAAGTGGGTTCCAAAACCGGATGATGTAAAGGCGAATGCAGAAGAATTATTACGCAAATTTTTTGAGCAGGCCGGGGGTCTGGAAACTGTTGCCAAACCATGCTTTCGCCAGGGAAAAGGGGGCAGGTTTAATCCTAAAACCGATTTATATGCACTTACTGCCTGGTGTACCAGAGTTCAGCATCTTGCCCGTACAAACCCAATAAAAGCAGGATATAAAGCAGGTTCTATCAATTTGAATACTCTGCAGGAAGTAGCACGGTTAAGTTATTTTGAAAACGGGCCCCTGCTTGCAAAAGAGTATCTTGAAAAACAGGGGATTCATATTGTCGTGGTACCCCACCTGCCAAAAACCTATCTTGATGGTGCCGCCATAATGCTTTCTAACTGCAACCCTGTTATTGGTCTCACACTTCGTCATGACAGGATTGATAGTTTCTGGTTTTGCCTTTTGCATGAACTCGCGCATGTATCTTTGCATTTATCTCTTTCCAATGGTCTTATTATTGATGACCTAGATCGTGCAGGGAAAAAGAATGAAGCTCTCGACAGGATAGAAAAAGAGGCAGATGAAATGACTGCCAATGGGCTTATTCCAAAAAAGGTCTGGGATAAAAACCCTGTTTCCGAAAAAGCGACTACCGAAGAGGTATGTGCCTTGGCAGAAAAATTAAAGATTCATCCGGCGATAATTGCGGGTAGAATACGTTTTGAGAGGAACAATTATAGATTACTGTCCAATCTTGTTGGTAATAAAGAGGTCAGAAAACATTTTGCTGATAGCTTTGAGGAACAAGGCTGATCTCTATTTCATGTAGACTAACAGCTGAGGCAAGTCTCAAAGGGCATTTAATGAATTGCTTGATTGAGGGTAACAGTTGAAAACAAAAGGCATGGACTGCCTCGTATAGATTTGTTAAGGAAAATAAAAGCGAATGTCCGGTTCCTTTCCATTGAACCGCTGCTTGAAGACCTTGGCAATATAAATTTAGCTGGCATACATTGGGCAATTGTTGGCGGTGAATCAGGACCAAAGGCCAGACCAATGAAAGCGGAATGGGTAAATAGCATAAAAGTAAAATGCAAAGAAGGCCATGTTCCTTTTTTCTTTAAACAGTGGGGCGGTTGGGGACCGGATGGAGTAAAAAGGCCGAAAAAGCAGAATGGGAGATTGCTACATGGCAGGGCCTGGGATGGAAAACCCAATATATTACAGCCAGCATTTGCGTAAGATCTGAATAGATACTTTTCGGTCAATATGCTCGTATGAATCAAAAATGTCCAATGTCAAGGGAGACCCCGGTCTTTCACACTAATTGTATTTTCTGGCACTTGACCATAAAAGCATATTCCCATATACTTATTTAAAAATAACATCTGAGATATGAGAGATACAAATGACTACTTTACTTGAAAAGGCTTTTTTCGAGGCGTCAAAACTCCCTTCTATCGCGCAAAACTCCCTTGCAAAATGGCTGCTTGAAGAGATGGAAGAGGAAAAGAAATGGGAAATAAAATTTGCTGAATCAGAAGAGATTCTTGAAAGACTGGCAGATGATGCCTTAGACTCTGACAATAAAGGTAAAACCAAACCAATGGATTTTGGAAAGCTGTGATCTCAAAAACTACTCATGGCTTCTGGGGTTATTATAAGGGTTTACCTGTTAATTTAAAAAAGCAGGCAAAAAAAGCATATTCCCAATTCAAAAAAGACCCTTATTATCCAAGCCTTCACTTTAAACAGATACATTCTACCCGGCCAATCTACTCTGTCAGGATCACAAAGGATTATCGTTCGATCGGGACACTGAAAGAAAATTATATAATATGGTTCTGGGTAGGTTCCCATTCTGATTATGATAAACTTGTTAATCAGTTAAAAACCTCCTAACCCAACCGACTACCAAATACCGGTCGAAGGATAAACCTCGATCCTTAGGTTTATGAAAGCTCTTTGTCGGATGGCCTTTTACAGTGCACCTGGGTTTTCACTGCTATTTATTACCGGCTCTAAATTGAATAAGTGCTTATTATTGCACATAATTATTTTTTATTTTTTTCTATTTCGGATTTGGCAACATTGCCATTTCCGATAAATAGCAAAAAAACCATTAAATGTTCGCTGAAGCTTCAGCATAGGCGGACGGCTGCT
>JAFGIL010000044.1 GCA_016929635.1 Endomicrobiales bacterium | reverse complement strand
TAATTGTCAAATATTATAAAACAATTGATTAATAAAGTCAAATTGAACTCTTATTTGTCTTTTTTTAATACAAAATGCCTAATATTTAACTCTTTAAGCTGTTTTTCGCTTACAGGACTGGGAGCTCCTGACAAAAGACAGACAGCCTTTTGGGTTTTCGGGAAAGTAATAACTTCCCGGATTGAATCTTCTCCCAGTAAAATCGCGCATAAACGGTCAAAACCCAAAGCGATCCCTCCATGAGGCGGCGCTCCGAAAGACAGCGCTTCAAGCAGGAAACCAAACTTCTCCTTTGCTTCGTTTTCAGTTATGTTTAACAGGCTGAACATCTTTTCCTGAACGTCTTTCTTATGTATACGAATCGAGCCTCCGCCAAGCTCAACGCCGTTCAAAACTATATCGTATGCCCTTGCGCGTATTTTTGAAGCGTTATCTTTCTCATCCAGAAACTTTATGTCATCGCTGTTCGGGGAAGTAAAAGGATGATGCATAGCTGCCCATCTTTTTTCATCCTGATCCCACTCCAGAAGCGGAAAATCAACAACCCAGACAAAATCAAACCTTTCCTCCGGTATTAACTTCAGCTTTTTTCCTAATTTCAGGCGCAGCGCTCCGAGACCTTCAGCCGCTATCTTAGGAGAATCTGCAAGAAACAGTAGTAAATCGCCCGTTTTTGAACCAAGCTTCTTTTGGATTGTATCCAGTTCCTCTTTAGAAAAAAACTTAACTATGTTTGATTCCGGCCCGGAATCCGTTACCTTCATCCAGGCAAGCCCTTTTGCCCCGAAAATAGTAACAAATTTTATCAGCTCATCGATCTCTGAACGGGAAAACTTCTCTCCTGCTTTCGGGACACAAATGCTTCTGACCACCCCGCCTTTTTCAACAACCTGAGCGAAAACCTTGAATCCGCAGCTTTTCAGATCCTGCGTTAAATCCACTATTTCCATGCCAAAACGGGTATCCGGTTTGTCCGAGCCAAATCTTAGCATAGCATCTTTGTAAGAAATGCGCTTAAAAGGAGCTTTTACTTCCTTTCCTAAAGCCTCTTTAAAAATATTTACAAGCAACCCCTCTATACAACCTATTACATCATCTTCATCAACAAAAGACATCTCTAAATCTATCTGTGTAAACTCGGGTTGCCTGTCAGCCCTTAAATCCTCATCGCGGAAACATTTGACGATTTGAAAGTACTTATCAAATCCGGAAATCATTAAAAGCTGTTTAAATAACTGCGGGGATTGGGGTAATGCATAAAAAGATCCAGGATTGATCCGTGACGGGACAAGGAAATCCCTTGCTCCTTCAGGCGTTGATTTTGTCAAAAAGGGCGTTTCAAGTTCAATAAACCCCTGGTCCGAAAAATACCTATGTACCTCCTGAAGGATTTTATGCCTCATAATGAAATTTTTCTGAATAACAGGCCGCCTGAGTTCAAGAAACCTGTGTTTTAAACGCAATTCTTCAGATGTTTCCCTATAATCCGATATTTCAAAAGGTAAAGAAGCGGATATGTTTTCAACCTCAAGTTCATCTATTACAACTTCCACCTGGCCTGTAGGCAGGTTAGGATTCACTGTTCCTTCCGGACGATGTCTTACATTACCGGTAACGCAAAGAACGTACTCGCTGCGCAATCTTTCCGCCTGCGCAAAAATGTCTTTCTTTTCAGGCTGAAACACAATCTGTGCCACGCCTTCCCTGTCTCGTAAATCAATAAATATCACGCCGCCGTGGTCACGCCTGGAGTGTACCCACCCGCAAAGGGTTACTTTTTGCCCTATATGCTCTGTTCGCAACAAACCGCAGTAAATTGTTCTTTTCATATTTAAAATCCCTTATGTTTAGATTTGTATTAATTTAGCAAAAATTTAATTTATAGTCAATTTTAAATCAATGATTATAAAATTATATTAAGGAGGGTTCCAACTGCTAATGCAACTGAAATCATAATTAAAGATATTTTAATCATATCTTTAATTCCCAGCTCGCGAATTAATACCGCAAAGGTGGCTATGCAAGGAAAGTAAATTGCAAGGATGGTACATCCTATGACAAGCTGTTTATTGGTGAGGTTCAAAGGCCCGAGCATTCCAACGGCAACATCCTTTCTCAAAAATCCAATAATCAAGGCCGAAGTCGCCTCTTTTGGAATACCCCAGAGGTTAACAAGAATAGGAGCAAAAGCATCAGATAAAAAATCTATTATTTTTAACGTATGGAGTATATTAACAAATAGAACGCCAAGCAATACGAAAGGAACTGCTTCTTTTAAAAAAAACACCAATCTCATCCAAAGCTTTTTTAATACCAAAATTAAGTTAGGCATTCTGTATGGAGGGATTTCAATTAAAATTTCCGGGCTTGTACCTTTTAATACTTTATTTAATATAAATCCCTTGATTATAAAAAGTGTAACTAATACTCCAAAAATTATAAAAAGATATTTTGCCCCTCTTTTTCCGACAAGCCCTGCAATTACAGCTATTTGTGCCATGCACGGCACGGCTATTGCCATTAATGTAGCTGCTATAAATTTCTCGCGTTTTTCATCCAGAATCCGCAAGGCAAGTGCCCCGGGAACATTGCAGCCAAGCCCGAGAATCATGGGTATAATTGCATATCCATGAAGGCCGATAACGTGCATAATATTATCAACCAGAACAGAAAATCTCGGCAAATACCCGAAATCTTCCATTAAACCCAAAACAAGATAAAAACTTATTATATAAGGTAGGACCATAACGACAGGGACAAAAAGTCCTGTTGTTAAGACACCGAAAGAGGTCCCAAAATCTATCTTTCCGTCAATTAAACTGCCTATGAAAATGTTGTGCAAAAAACTGCCTTCTCCCAGCAAAACGCTTAATTCCGACATTACAGGGAGCCACAAATTATTAAATACTGGTTCTAATACATAACCGATAAGCCCCTCTCCGACAAAACGAATAATCCAGAACGTAAAAAACATTACTACCAGAGCAATCGGCAGCCCGGTATAAGGATGAACGCTTAAATCTTCCAGCATATCAAGAAATGAATGATGCCTGTGGGTTAATTTTTGAGCATTGCTGACAATCTTTCCTATTCTTTTCCATTTGAGGCTGTCACTACTTTCTTTCTGATTTAATGATTTTGCTTCAGGAAGCCTTTCTGCAAGTTCTTTGATACCTAAACCGCTTAATCCGCTTGTCGGCACAACCGGAATACCAAGCTCCTGCTCAAGTTTTCTTGCATCTATGTTGATACCCTTATGTTTAGTATCATCCCACATATTTAAAGCAACTATTACCGGAATATTCTGCTCGAGCAGTTGCAAGGTTAAAAAAAGGTTTCTTTCAAGGTTGGTAGAATCTACTACGTTTATTATTACATCCCCTTCTTTTATCATCTTTATAGCTACTTCTTCGGCTTTATTAGTCGCCCTTAATGAGTACGTACCGGGAACGTCTATTATCATAGGCTGATGTTTGCCTATCTTCATCCTGCCCTGGGTGAATTCCACGGTAGTCCCGATATAGTTTGAAACAACAACCCTTACACCTGTAAGCCTTGAAAACAGGGCGCTTTTTCCAACGTTGGGATTGCCGACTAACAATACTTTTTCCATTTTACCTTTTTACCTCTAAAAAAATTCTCCTTGCCATGCCGCATCCGATTGCAAACCGCATATTATCTATTTTAATTGTCTGTGGCCCGCCGAGAAATTGCGAGCTGATTTTTTGTATTTTTTTTCCAATCCTTATACCCAGGTTTTCCATTTTTAACTGGAAACCGCGCCCGCCTCTGATTTCAACGATATTTGCCACTTCATCCTTTTTAAGCTGAGTTAAATCAACTATCATTTTTATTTCCTTCCTTAATTAATTTCTATATTTCTGACATTTTTTGCATAGACCGAATATCTCAAAACGGACGTTGTTCGGTAAAAAACTGTGCTTTTTTGATATATTTTTCTTCAAAGCATCTATCTTATCGCTTACGAATTCTATCAACTTTCCGCATCTACTGCAAATTAAATGATAATGATGAGGGTGGTTATATTTGTGCTCAAATCTGGAAGCACCGTCCCCTAACTCAACCTGGGATGCAATGTTGGCTTTGGTTAACAGCTTAAGAGTCCTGTAAACTGTAGCCCTGCCTATCCTAGGATAAAGCTTCTTTAATTCATAATACATCTCATCAGGGCTTAAGTGCTTCTCCCATTTAAGAAAAAAATCCAAAATTTTATCCCGCTGAGAAGTCATCTTCATTTTGTTTTTCTTTAGAAAACCTATTAAAACCGATTTTTCCTTTGGCATAAGGTATCCTTAATTGTAATTGATATTGAGTCTCAATATCAGTATAATAGATTTTTACCTGTTTGTCAAGGATTAAAATTCATATTTCAGCTTTATATCAGGGTTGACAAAAATGCCTGAATAGATTATAATTACTCTACTTATGTACAGTGACGTTTTAGTATTAAATAAAAGTTTTTATGCAATCCAGGTTACGTCATGGCAAAGAGCGATAACCTTGGTATATCTTGACCATGCTTCGGTAATCGATGAAGAGTATAGGACTTATTCTTTTGAGGACTGGCAGCATCTGTCAAAAATGATTAAGGAACACCCTGCAGGCTTTGTCCGCACACCAACTTTCAAAATCGCAATACCAGAAGTAATAGCCCTTAAGTTCTACGACCGCCTCCCAACCACTGATGTTAAGTTTACACGAAGAAACCTCTATGAATATTACGGGCACAAATGCTGTTACTGCGGTAAAAAATTCCCCACATCAGAGCTGAATCTCGACCATGTTGTGCCGAGAAGCCGCGGCGGAAAAACCTGTTGGACAAACATAGTGACCGCATGCATTAGATGCAATCTTAAAAAAGGAAATAAAACCCCGACCGAAGCCGGGATGAAGCTTTTAATTAAACCTTCAAAACCGAAATGGCACGGAAGCATCCCTCTTGTTTTCAGGACTCCTTTTAAACTCCGTTCTTCGTGGCAGAGGTTTATTGATACTATTTACTGGAATGGAGAATTAGAGCAGGAATAAAACTAAATACTTTCTCTTCAACGGCGAAGAGACGGGCCCTTGTATAAAATATATTCAAGGACAATCCGTCTTTTATTTTTTGGTATAATATACAAAGAGGTTAATATGTTTAAAATAATTTCAAAAAAAATACTGGCCCCAAACGTCAAGCAAATCCAGGTAATCGCACCTGAAATTTCAAAACGTGTAAAAGCAGGCCAATTTATTATTTTAAGAATCAACGAGCTTGGCGAGAGAATACCTTTAACGGTTGCAAGCACTGACATTAATCAGGGGTCTATCACTCTTATTTTTCAAGAGATAGGAAAAACAACTTCCGCATTGGGTACGCTTAATGTTGAAGATAGTATATTGGATATTGTCGGGCCTCTTGGACATCCGACAGATATGAAAAAACTCGGAACTGTAGCAGCGATCGGCGGAGGCGTAGGAGTTGCTGAAATACTTCCTGTTGCAAAAGCATACAGGGACGCAGGAAATAAAGTTATCGGTATCATAGGCGCCAGAAACAAGGAGCTTGTAATTCTGGAAAATGAGATGCAGCAAGCGTGTGATGAGCTTCATATCACAACCGATGACGGTTCTTACAAACGAAAAGGATTTGTATCTGATGTCCTTAATGAGATAATCAAGAAAGGCGAACAGATTAATCTTGTCTATGCAATAGGCCCTGTTCCTATGATGAAAGTCATATCAAATCTTACACAACCGCAAAATATAGAAACCATTGTCTCGCTTAATCCTATTATGGTCGATGGTACAGGCATGTGCGGAGCATGTCGCGTAACCGTTGGGGGCAAAACTCTTTTTGCATGTGTTGACGGCCCGGAGTTCAACGGCCATCAGGTTGACTGGGATGAATTGACAAAAAGACTGAACATGTTTAAAGATAAAGAAAAAGTATCTCTGGATAAATTCAACCACAAATGCAAATGTAAATCTTAAAATGCCATCCCCCGATTACGCCCGCCTGCCGGACGAGCAGGGGACGAATAGGCATCCGGGATGGGGCGGAATTATTTAGGAGTTTAAATGCCTTCAAAGATTAAAATGAACGAAAACAACCCTCAGGAAAGAATTAAAAACTTCAATGAGGTTAACCTTGGGTACACAAAAGAGCAGGCGATACAGGAAGCAAAAAGATGCATCCAGTGCAAAAAGCCTCTCTGCGTTGAGGGATGCCCTGTGGAAATAAACATCCCGGGTTTCATAAAAGCAATTGCCGAAGACAGAATGGAAGAAGCCGTTAGAATTTTAAAAGATAAAAACAGCCTTCCTGCTGTTTGCGGAAGGGTATGCCCCCAGGAAGAACAATGCGAAAAAAAATGTATACTTGGGAAAAAGGGCAATGCAATTTCAATCGGGCATCTTGAAAGATATACTGCTGACTGGGAAAAAAAGAACATAGGGCTTTCAGGTCCATCAAATAATAAGACAGCAAAAAAACAAAAAGTAGCCATTGTCGGCTCAGGCCCTGCGGGCCTCACGTGTGCCGGAGACCTGGCAAAAATGGGATTTGACGTGACAATATATGAATCCCTTCACAAGCCCGGCGGTGTTTTGCGTTACGGAATTCCTGAATTCAGGCTGCCCAATCATATTCTGGACTTTGAACTGGATAACCTGCAAAAAATGGGCGTAAATATAATGAAAAACATTCTCATAGGAAGAACCAAATCCATAGATGATTTATTCGAAGAAGGTTATAGCTCCATATTTATCGGTGTCGGAGCAGGACTTCCAAAATTTATGAATATCCCGGGAGAGAATTTAAACAACATATATTCAGCAAACGAGTTTCTAGTGCGTGTAAACCTTATGAACGGATATAAATTTCCGGAATATGACACACCAATGCCCATAGGAAAAAAAGTAGCTGTAATCGGAGGCGGTAATACAGCCATGGATGCCGCACGCTCCGCGCTCCGGCTTGGCGCAGAAGAGGTTACCCTGGTTTACAGGCGTTCCCGAACCGAGATGCCTGCAAGAATAGAAGAAGTTCACCATGCGGAAGAGGAAGGCATTAAATTTATGTTTCTTACGGCTCCGGTTAAATACAGCGGTGACGAAAAAGGTTTTGTAAAGGAAATGGAGTGTATTAAAATGGAGCTCGGAGAACCTGACGATTCAGGAAGAAGGCGTCCTCAGGTTATTTCAAACTCAAATTTCACTATGCAGGTTGATTTGGTAGTGGTAGCAATAGGCCTTTCTCCGAATCCTCTTGTACCTTCACTGACAAAAGGACTTCAAACGAATAAATGGGGCGAGTTAGTAATAGATGATAGCTTTATGACAACAATTCCCGGCATATTTGCGGGTGGAGATATAGTTGGCGGTGAGACCGTTATTCAGGCAATGGGCATGGGCAAACGTGCTGCACGGGCAATGGAAAAATACCTGCATAACCTAGTTCCTGCAAAGTAATTCTTACTTAAAATAATTTACTAAACCTCTCATTAACAAATGTATACCGATCGCTGCAAGAAAAAGGCACAGGATTTTTGAAAGAACCGTACAAACCACTTCTCCCAATAATCCATAGATTACATCTATAAACCTCAAAATCAGCCAGGTAATCCCAAAAACCGCAAGCACAGAGACAACTGCTACAATAAATCCATACTCGGAAAAAGTTATAAGTACTGTCATCATTGCGCCGGGCCCGGCAAGAATGGGGCATGCAATAGGTACTGCTCCTACATGATGAGGATCCTGGTACTTCTCGCTTAAAACACCGCGCACCAGACCTCCGAAAACTAAATGATCTACGGCAATAATCAGAAGCAAAAGCCCGCCTGCTGCCATAAGGTCATATAACTGTATCTGAAAAAAATAGGTTAAAATACCTTCCCCTGCAACAATAAAAACAAAAAGAATTATTATCGATGAAATTACGGCAGTACGGAAAGCCTTGTTTCTTTCCTCAGCGGACATCTTGTTTGTTAATTGCAGAAAAATAGGTATACTTCCGATAGGATTAACAATAGCAAAAAGTATCAATGTTGATTTTAAAATAGCCATCCAATCCATCATTCTCCTCCCAATAATGTCCGTTCCCGCAACGGGGCTAGTCCCGTTGCGGGAACGGACATGAATTTTTAATTTGTGCAATAAGCCAAAGCAGCGAACCTGGGATCTTTTTCCTGTCTTATAGTATAATCAATGCCTTCCTGTATATAGTTTACTATATTTTTTATATCATGTATAACTTCCTTCTTCCTTTGAAAAGCACATGAATTAAAAAGCAAAGTTAAATCTCCAGTCACAGACTCTAAAGAGAATTCTCCTTCTTTAAATCTTAGATTTAGTTTTAAATTATAAGATTTATTTATTCTGTTTTTTAAAACCCTGAGATTATATGCATTACGAAAAGCATTATAAGGCAGGTTTTTATGGCTGTACATGAATTTTCTTATGTCAGGCCGGTTTGTACTCAGGGTATCTGAAAGGAACTCCTTATTATGAACCCTTAACCAATGCCCGCCTTTCTGATCACATGGATTTTCCACCAGCTCTACCACAACATCCTTATTTCTCTCTTTTATTTGATAAAGCACATAAGCCAACTTGTTAATATCAATAACATCATCCGTCCACTTGGTCATATCATTTATTCTCTGCACCATCATTATATTACATCCCTGCCTGAGCAATTGTTCAATAACACTTTGTTTAACTTTGTTAACCCTGCCCGTACTGCTTATTCTCACAGCTTCTTTTTTAAAAAACATCTGCATCGTGGCATGCCCGTGCCCCAGAGGAAGCGGCTGACTTTCTTTGTTTTCAACAATATCTTTCCCTTTTATCAAATAACCGTTATACGCAGGCTGGATTAATATATAAATATTTTCAGGATTGAAGCCATAAAAGTCATTTATTGTTAGATTTCTTCTCGCCTCATTAAAAACTTCGCTGTTCAAATTCAGGACAATACAGGCATTGGATAACACTTTTGACTTATCTACCCCGTATTTATCAGCCAGTTTTTCAAGTTTTATCCTGAACTGGATAAACTGCCTGGGCCCCATGCCTATGTGTACAGATCCCAGTTTTTTTCGGAATTTTTTTAGTTTTAGATATGCTTTTCTGATTTGTTTTGAATTTAGCCGGGCAGCAATTCCTGCTTTAAATTTATCAGCTTCTTTTTTTGAAATGAATTTTAATGCGGTCTTTTCTTTTCCTAATGCAACAAGTATCTTTCCTATGCTTTTTTTATTGATATATTTTTCTGCGCTCTTATAATTACCTAGAACAACATCGCCTATGGATGCTAGATCCAATCCCCACATGCTCCCAAGCCCGAACCTGGTTGCCCCTCCTGCAAAGAGAAACTGGACAGCAAATTTTCCATTCAACAGGTTTTCTTCTGCAATTTTTTTATATTTTGCGTACTTTCTACTTCCTAAAAATTCCCCGAGCCTGTCAACATGCCCCAGATCAAGCTGCTCCGACGAGATTTTTCTTCCGTTTATTGCCAGCGAATTTATTCTGTTAACTATGCTGTTTATTTCTTTATCTATATATTTTATTGCTTCTACGTTTTTTAGTTTTTGCCTTTTATCAACCAGATCTTTTATTTCATCCCATGAATCAGACAGAAGACTTTTTATTTTGTCTTTCAACATTCCACCGGATCTTAACATTTTACCTCTACATTAGAATCCAATTAGTTTATGAAGGGTTGCTATTACAGGAGCAAACACTAAAGAAACAACTGACATGAGTTTTAAAAGTATATTTAACGACGGGCCTGATGTATCTTTGAATGGATCTCCTACAGTGTCTCCGATAACGGTTGCTTTATGCACAGCAGAGCCTTTGCCCCCTAGATTTCCTTCCTCGACAAACTTTTTTGCATTGTCCCAAGCACCGCCCGCATTTGCAAGCATTATTGCCAAGGGAACGCCTGTCACAAGAGAACCGATTAGAAATCCGCCCAAAGCTTCTACTCCGAGAAAAGCTCCGATTAAAACAGGAAGAATAACTGCCATAACTCCCGGCAAAACCATCTCTTTAAGTGCAGCCTTTGTTGTTATGTCCACGCATCTTGCAGAATCAGCCTGGGCATTTCCTTCCATCAATCCTTTTATTTCGCGGAACTGCCTGCGTACTTCCTCAACCACGCTGAACGCCGCGCGGCCGACAGCTTCCATTGTGTTCGAACAAAAAATAAAAGGAACAACTCCTCCTATAAACAATCCCGCTACAACTTTTGCTTTTAAACAATCAATTAAAGTTAATCCTACTGTCTGAGAGTATGCAGTAAAAAGTGCAAGCGCAGTTAATGCGGCAGAACCTATTGCAAAACCTTTACCAATAGCTGCTGTAGTATTCCCCACAGCATCGAGCTTCTCCGCTCTTTTCCTTGTCTCAGGTCCCAAATGGGCCATCTCTGCTATACCTGCAGCATTATCTGCGATGGGCCCGTATGCATCGACAGCCACGGTCATTCCCGTAATCGATAACATCCCGATAGCAGAAAGCGCCACCCCGAATATTCCTGCAAGTCTATAAGCTAATACAGTTGCAAATGCTATCGCGAATAAAGGGATAGCCGTTGACTTCATACCCACTGCGAATCCTGAGATTATGCAGGTTGCAGGCCCTGTTTTTGCCGTTTCTGCAATTTTTTCAACCACTTTTCCGCTCGTAAAATACTCTGCTGTCTTTCCGACAATTGTACCTGCAACAAGGCCGAAAAACGTTGCCAAAAACATCGGAAGCGAGTTGTACCACTTCCACGTTAAAGCAAGCGTGCCAAAAACCAAAAGAAGAGACGTAACCAGCATTCCTGTATTAAGTGCTTTCTGAGCATCAGCTTTTTCTCCAGTGCGCACAAAAAACATCCCTATTATAGAAGAAAGAATTCCCCATCCGGAAATTAGAAGAACCAGCATTATTGCTTTCGTGTCAGCAACAGGGCTTGCAGCTGCTGCAATGACCAGAGCGGAAATAATTGCCCCTACATATGACTCAAATAAATCAGCTCCCATACCGGCAACGTCGCCGACATTATCGCCTACGTTATCCGCTATAACCGCAGGATTTCGCGGGTCATCTTCCGGTATATCAGCTTCAACTTTTCCTACAAGGTCTGCTCCCACATCAGCTGCTTTTGTGTAAATTCCTCCGCCGACACGGGCAAAAAGCGCAACGCTTGATGCACCCATGGAGAAACCCACAATAAGTCTTGTGGCTTCCATTATCTTGGGGATCAACTCGGTCTGGCTTGAAGTCATAATCAAAAGAAGGTACATTGATGAAAGCCCCAATAAACCCAGTCCTACCACGCTTAATCCCATTACAGCACCTCCGGGAAAGGCGATACTCAAAGCCTCGTTAAACGAATGGCTTGCAGCCTGCGCTGTGCGCCCGTTGGATTTTGTGGCAATCTGCATTCCGATAAAACCTGCAAGAATGGAACAAAGCGCCCCCACAATAAATGCAACCGCGGTCCTTCTCGCAACAAGGAAAAATAAAAGAACTGCTATAATAACTACAAAAACTCCGATATATCTGTATTCACGGAATAAAAACGTCATTGCTCCTTCGTGAATTGCGCGGGAAATTTCTTTTACCTTATCGTTTCCCTCATCCTTGCTGAGAATCTTTTTCGCAATCAACAACACAAACACCAATCCAATAACCGCGCAAACCAATGCGATTACAATGCTCGATAAATCTCCGAATAAACTAATCATTTAAATTTGTACCTCCTTGTTTAATGTATCTTTATATAAAAAATTCGTGGGGCCGTCAGGTTTTATTCAATGGAAGTTTGTTACTTCTTTGAGGTAACTTCCTTTGTCCAGTCTTTAAACTCTTTTTCTATTTCCTTTTTCTTCTCATCTAAATACTTATCAATCTTGGAGGCAACGCCTTCTTTGGACTCAAGTATTTTTATGCGTTCTTCAAGTTTTTCAAACTCCTGTAATGTAAACCTCATCGCATCTGCTATCGGATCCGGGAGTTTTCCGTGTTCCAAAGCCTCCAAATCCTTCTGAGAGAAGCCAAGCCCGACACGGGCAGGCACCCCAACTGCAGTTGAATTTGCCGGAACGTCGTGCAGTACAACTGACCCGGCGCCAACACGCGAATTTTCACCTAATGTAATCGCCCCCAAAACTATGGCGCCTGCACCTACAACAACATTATTCCTTAAAGTTGGATGTCTCTTCTTTTTTTCAAGGGTAGTCCCGCCGAGCACAACTCCCTGATAGATTAAAACGTCATCGCCGATCTCCGTGGTCTCGCCTATGACAACCCCCATTCCGTGGTCAATAAAAAAGCGCCTGCCAACTTTTACGCCCGGGTGAATCTCAATGCCTGTAAAAAACCTGCTGATATGAGAAATAAACCTGGCTATAATAAGTAATCCCGATTTCCAGAATACGTGGGCAACCCTATGAAGCCATAAAGCATGAAGCCCCGGATAGCAAAGCATTACCTCAATCCATGAACGCGCTGCCGGGTCTCTATTAAAAACCGTTTTAATGTCTTCTATAAATGTTAACATGTGTTCCTCAGATGTGTAATTTTACTAATTTATCATATATTTTTCAAATTTAATATGGCGTTAACCGGTTCATATCCCGGGACTATTTAAATTCACAAATATTGTCCTTACACCCTTTGCATTCTACTTCAATTGTTGTATGATTTATGCTATATTTTTTATTCAGAAGTTCTTTTACCTTACATATAATATTCTGGCTTTCCGCTGTTGAAATATTGTCAATCAATATATGCCCGCTTAATGCCCTTCTGCCTGATGTGATTGTCCAGATATGCACGTCATGGAACTCTTTTACTCCGGGAATATTTTCAACATCATTCTGCAGATCATTCAGTCTTATATCCTTTGGGACAGATTCAAGAAGAATTTCACCTGACTCTTTCAGCAGCTTAAAGGCACTCCTGAAAACCACAGCCGAAATTAAAATACCTATAATAGAATCAACTAAATTCACTTTAGTTAGATATATTATAACTCCCCCGAGTATGACACCAGCTGATGAAAGCGCATCCCCTATTAAATGCAGCAAAGCTCCTCGAATGTTCAGGTTTTCATGGCTGTCCTTTCTTAATAAAAGAGCTCCGAAAACATTTCCCAGAAGACCAAAAAAGGCAATCACTAAAAGTATATCAACTTTTACCGAAACCGGATAAAAAAACCTCTGAACTGCCTTGTAAAGAATAAATCCGGAAATTAAAATCAGCGCCAAACCGTTTATAAAAGCAGCCAGAATCTCTGTCCTATGGTATCCGAATGTTTTTTCTTCGGTTGCGGGTTTTTTGCTTAAACGCAATGCGATATAGCTCAAAAATATCGCCAGTGAATCCGTAAGCATGTGTGCCGCATCGCTGACAAGCGCCAGGCTTCTGCTTATGACTCCGCCTATAACTTCCAGCAGCATCAGAGAAATATTAAACAGAATAATAATAATAAGCTTTTTTTCTTTATTCATAATATAATAAATGGGTAACCTTCAAGGTTACCCATTATAAAATTTTAAGTCTTCTCTGCATCTATTTATAAATCACTTTTTGTTAATTTATATAGACTTTGCACCTGGTCAGGATTTCCTATAACTATCAGGACATCCCCCAGCTTTAGCTCATAGGACGGCCCCGGATTGTAGACATACGCGCCGGTTTTCATATCTTTGATTGCAATTATTATAAGTCCTGTCTTCTCGCTTATACTGCTTTCCGCTATTGTTTTCCCAACTAAATGCGACTGGCCTAAAATCATGGCTTCTTCTACCCGCAGCTGCTCTGTTGTGCCTTTTAGCATACCGTCCAGGAAAGAAACAACTGTCGGCCTGAGCATTGCAGATGCTATCCTCATACCTCCTATAGCATCCGTTAATACAACCTCATCAGCCCCTGCTTTTTTAATTTTAATAACTGTAGACTTATCAATTGCCTGTGCAACAATTTTTATTCCGGGATTAAGCCCCCGTGCCGATAAAACAACAAATAAATTGTATTTATCGTCTTCTAAAACAGTTACAAGACCTTTTGCATCCTGGATTCCTGCTTTGATCAGGCTTTCATCTTCAGCAGGGTTATCTACTATTGTAGGTACGTTATGTTTTTCAAGTTTTTCCAGAAGTTCGTTGTCAGTTGTTATTACAACTAAAGGCCTTTTGGTTTTAATAAACTCTTCTGTTACATATTCGCCTATCTCGCCTGTTGCGCAAAGGATATAATGATCCTTGGTATTCTGTATCTGTTTATTCATCTTACGCCTCCTTAAGATATGCCCGAGCTCGCCTTCCATTAAAAATGATATACCGGAAGTTATCCCGTAAGTTAATATCCCGAAACCGCTTAAAATAAGGCAAATCGTAAAGATTCTTCCGTTATGCGATAAAGGTTTTACCTCTCCGAAGCCTACCGTCGTAAGAGTTATTACCGTCATATAAAGAGAATCCAAAAAATCCCATTTTTCTATAATAATATATCCAATGGTTCCTATTAATAATATGCAAAGAAGCAAAACTAATGCTAGGACTAATTTTTTGGGTATTATTCTGTCCATATTTAAATTCTATCAAAACATTTCATTTTTATCAAATTAACACAGATGGGCACAGATTAACACAACAGATTACCACAGATATCTTATATGTGGTAATCTGCTATCAATCTGTGACAATCTGCATTAAGCAGGATTGACAAAAACCGATTCATCTGCTATAATTAGCACTACAGACTTAGGAGTGCTAATTTAGAAAACACAGATAATCACAGATTAACACAACAGATTATCGCAGATATTTTATCTATGCTCATCTGCTATAAATCTGTGACAATCTGCGCATTACCGAAGCGAAGCGGAGGTAAAAATGAATACAAATAAATTTACCATAAAGGCTCAGGAAGCGCTGGCTGATATGCAGAACATTGCAACAGAACACCAGCATCAGGAAATAGCTCCTGAACATCTGCTGCTGGCATTAATACAGCAGTCTGACGGTGTTGTTCCTGCTATTTTAGGCAAACTCAACATCTCAATAGATAACATCAGGAACCAGGTTCAATCGGAAATCCAGAAAAGGCCCCAGGTTTCAGGTTCCGGCCAATTCTATCTTTCAATGTCGCTGAACAAGGTGTTTAATATCGCGGAAAAAGAAGCAAAAAAATTGAAAGACGAATTCACTTCTACCGAGCATCTTATTCTGGGAATAATCGATGAAGGTTCGTCATCAGCTTCCGTTGTATTGAAAAAAAATAATGTTACCAAGGATTCGTTGCTTAAAGCACTGGTTGACGTCAGGGGAAGCCACAGGGTTGTTGACCAGAACCCGGAAGCAAAGTACCAGGCGCTTGAAAAATACAGCCGCGATCTAACCGACCTTGCAAAAAAGGGCAAACTTGACCCCGTAATCGGGCGGGACGATGAAATCAGGCGTACCATACAGGTATTATCCCGCAGGACCAAAAACAATCCTGTTTTAATAGGTGAGCCGGGCGTTGGAAAAACAGCAATTGTGGAAGGCCTTGCCCAGAGGATTGTTTCCGGAGATATTCCCGAGACCCTGAAAAACAAAAGGGTAATAGCCCTGGATATCGGCTCAATGGTTGCGGGTGCAAAGTACCGTGGAGAGTTTGAAGACAGGATGAAAGCAGTATTAAAGGAGATCCGGGATGCTCAGGGAAGTATCATTTTATTCATTGATGAGCTACATACAATAGTAGGTGCAGGGGCATCTGAAGGCGCTGTTGATGCAGCAAACATGCTTAAACCCATGCTTGCCCGCGGCGAACTCAGGTTGGTAGGCGCAACAACGCTGGATGAGTACAGAAAACACATTGAAAAAGACGCAGCATTGGAACGGCGTTTCCAGACTATATATATAGGTGAGCCTACTGTTGAAGACACCATAGCGATACTGCGCGGATTAAAGGAAAGATATGAGATACACCACGGTGTTCGTATCAAGGATTCGGCATTGGTTGCTGCTTCCACTTTAAGCCACAGATATATATCAGACAGGTTCCTTCCTGACAAGGCAATTGACCTGATTGACGAAGCCGCATCACGGCTAAGAATAGAGATAGATTCAATGCCCCAGGAAGTTGATGAGGTTGAAAGAAGAATCATGCAGCTTGAAATAGAACGACAGGCAGTTAAAAAAGAAACTGACAGCGCATCCAGGGATAGGCTTAAAAAACTGGAGAAAGAGCTTGACGGATTAAAGGAAAAATCAAAAGTAATGAAAGCTCACTGGCAAAAAGAAAAAGACACAATTTCAAAAATAAGAAAACTGAAAGAGGAAATAGAAAATCTTAAAATAGAAGAACACAAAACCGAACGCTCCGGTGATTTAAGCAGAACATCCGAGATCAGATATGGCAAAATCCCTGAAATCCAGAAAAAACTCGATGATGAAAACAAAAAACTTAATGAGCTTCAGAAAAACCAGAGAATGCTGAAAGAAGAGGTTGACGAGGAGGACATCGCAGAAGTTGTAAGCAAGTGGACGGGAATCCCCATAACCAGGATGCTTGAAGGAGAGATGGCAAAACTTCTAAAAATGGAGGAACGCCTCCACAAAAGAGTTGTGGGGCAGGATGAAGCCATAATCGCAATATCTGACGCAGTCAGACGTTCAAGAAGCGGGCTATCGGATCCCAACCGCCCTGTAGGTTCGTTTATTTTCCTCGGGCCGACAGGCGTAGGAAAGACCGAGCTTGCAAAAGCTGTGGCGGAGTTTCTTTTCGATGATGAAAAGAACATGATAAGAATTGATATGTCCGAATATATGGAAAAGCATTCGGTTGCCCGATTGATAGGCGCGCCTCCGGGGTATGTCGGATTTGAGGAAGGAGGCCAGCTTACCGAAAGTGTCAGGCGTAGACCGTATTCGGTAATCCTGCTTGACGAAATCGAGAAAGCTCATCACGACGTTTTCAATATTCTTCTCCAAATATTTGACGACGGGCGCTTAACCGACGGACAGGGACGTACCGTAGATTTCAAAAATACGGTATTAATAATGACCTCCAATATAGGCTCGAATTGGATACAGGAAAACTCTTCTTACGATGAGATGAAAAAGAAAATAAACGAAGCCCTGCAGTCACATTTCAGGCCGGAGTTTCTAAACCGCATTGATGAAATAATAATTTTCAGGAAATTAGGTGCTGAAGAACTGCAGAATATCATAGATATACAAATGAACCTGGTTACAAAAAGGCTCGCGGAACAGAAACTAACCTTAACCTTAAGCAAAAATGCCAGGAATTTAATAGCAAAAGAGGGCTATGACCCTGCTTTTGGGGCACGTCCGCTGAAACGTACCATTCAAAAGCTTCTTTTAACCCCCCTTTCCGCCAAAATAATATCCGGTGAGTTCAAAGAGGGTGATAAGATAAGCGTTGATTCAAAACGAAAAGGGACTGAAGAAACATTGACATTTTCAAAATCATAGCTTTTCGTCTATTTTTTCGCAAGTCTTATTGAAAAACAGGTTAAAAAAAGAAAATATTTTATAAAAAGGCTTGACAAATCATTAACTTTCTATTATAATGATTTTACATTATGAAAAGGCTGTATTACTATATACTTGTAGCAGGCATATTATTAATACCTTCTTTAAGCTTTTCAACACCACCAACCCCTCATTTCCAGGCACTAAAAAATTATAACGGCGATTTGGCTATTTTCTGGAACATAAACGATGCAACACCAACAGATAGCACGGATTTTTACATCTACATCTCTACAGCAGATATTACAGGAACCAGCTACGATGAATATGCCGAATTAGAATCTGCCACCTTTGTAAACAAACTCGTTGTGCCTTATTCAGGCGACTCAGATATGTATGTTTTCTATACAGAAGCAACAGAAAACGTTAGGTATTATGTAAGTTTGCTTGCCTATGATTATGCTGATGCTGTCGGGAATAAGTACAGCATTGTCGACGGCCCAAGGTCAGCAACCCCGGTTTCGGGAGCATTAAGCATTACCAGCATAACAAGCACAGTAGACGGAGTAAACACATATTATGTAGACTATGACTCACAAACAGTCATTATGCAGCTGGTCATTGAAGGGGAAGGCGAGGGTTTTACCGGTCAGACCAATCTCTGGATGGACATAAGGACTCAGGTTAATGATACCAGTATTATGTTCGGCGGGGCAAGAACCCAGCTGCCTATGACTATTGCCTTTAGCAGCACTTCATTTTCTGCAACAGCAATTTATACATGGGACTGCGCCTGCTATAACCACGGCGGCGGCGAACATAAACATAACGGAGGCTATTTCTTTTACATTTATCCCTCATTAGACGCTGCCAACGATGAATATATTGCCGCGAAATTTGTTGAACTTGATGTTACGCATATTAACCCGGACAATAAATACTTCCAGCAGTTGGGTAGCGATGCTGTTGAGCTGCATTACGGCCCGCCTTTCAGATTTAATTACTATTTAAGCAAAGACGCTTTTGTGACATGGAAAATCTGGGACAGGAACCAGACAATTGACAATAGCGACGATACTCTTGTAAGAATTGTGGTAAGCTCTGCACCCCGGTGGGGAGGAGACAGCAGTAAAGCGCCGGGAGATTGGGATAAAAATATACAAATTGAAACATGGGACGGAAGGGATCAAAACGGAGAAATTGTATCTAATGACATATACAGATTCAGTTTTTGCGCAAGCGAGTTCTGGGAAGAATCCGGAAGTTCGTTTGACCCGGATACGACTGACATGCACGAAATTAATGGAACAATTGCCTTTGACGTGCTGCGGTTGATTAACGTTACATCTGAAGGCATCAGCGATGAAGATCCTCTTGCACATTTCAAGTATACACTGGCCGGAGCAAACGAAAGCATGGGAGGAGCAAAAATAAAAATTGTTATATGCTCTCCCGGGACGACTTTTTACATGACCCCCTCATCCGGAACGGCAACATATTTAAGCGGCGGCGCAACATACTACTATGACATCGGCGATCCGATGCCGTACAACCCGAACAGAATAAAAAAGATTTTTTCTTTCTACCGGACTTCGGGTGAACAGGACGAAACATGGAACGGATATGACGATGCAGGCGCCTCCCTTCCAAACAACAATTACGTTTTTGCCATGTCAGCTACCGATGACTCAGGAAACAGCGCGGTTGATAACGCAGGAAACGACAGAATTATAATAGGAAATATAACTATTGACAGGACTGCCTCGCAGGAGGCGGGTGATTCCGACCCTCCGGAAATTACATCTATATCTGTTGGAAATACAAGCATTAATTTAACCGGAACCCCTTCTACATTGTCCCAGCCATTTACATCGGTTTCCGTCACCCTGACAGATTCGGGAGGCTCAGGAGTAGATTTAAATAATACATCTATATCTCTCACAGCACCCAATGGAGCATCTATTGCTGCAACTGCTACATCAAATAATAATACTGATACCATAACTCTCACTTATACACAGCAATCTACGAATGGCTCATATTCGGTAAGAATTACTCCGAGGGATACTGCGGGAAACACGGCTTCTGAAACCATTATTACTTTCACTTTAAGCATTACACAGGCAGGAGTTGAAGCAGCTTTCGAAGATTCAATTTATGTGTATCCCAACCCCGCAAAAGGCGTAAATTCCATGACTTTTGTTTATGATATGAACTCGGTTACATCTATGAAACTTGAGATTTTCAATACATTGGGTGAATTGATTTACAAGGATGAATGGACTTCGGCAGGAATAGGGCAGGAAAACAGATCATGGAATATAGTAAATGATTCAAATAATAAAATTGCTACCGGGGTTTATCTGTATAGAATAACAGCTGAAGGCGTTTCATCAACAAAGAAACTTAATAAACTGGTTGTTGTACAATAATAAAAATGAAAACAAAAAAAATACTACTATTGTTCAGTCTCTTATCTCTTAGTGCAATGCCTGTTTTTTCAGGCGATAAAGACGGCACTTCAACAGCAGCATTCCTAAGACAGGAACAGGGCGTCAGGGCTCTTGGCATGGGCGGAGCTTTTGTTGCAATAGATAACGACATCGAATCTGTCTGGTGGAATCCTGCAGGTACGGCTTTTATTGATGCGCTTCAAATCAACTTTTCATATTCAGATTACATCTCCGATATTTCCGGATACTACAGTGCCATCGCATGGCCAAAAGGCAGAAGCACAATATTGGCAAACATAAACTACATGACATTAGGTGAAATCGAGACCAGGGATGCTTTTGGAAATCTCGGAGATAAAATAAAACTTACAAACATGGTTGCATCCTTCGGATTTGCCATGCCAACAGCGCCTAATATGAGCTTAGGCTTGGTTGCGAAAAATATACAGCAGAACCTCGGTGATTATAAATCAAGCGGTTTTGCTGCGGACATCGGTTTGTTGTTAAAAGTCTCCCCCATATTGTCTTTTGGTTTTTGCGCACAAAACGTAGGCCCGAAACTTGAAACTTCCGGCGTGGAAAACGAGCTGCCTATGAACTTGAGGGCCGGGCTGGCATATAAAGTCTCGCCAAAGGTTTTAATCTCCGGTGAAGGAGAACAACCCAAAGATGCTGATGCGAGGATTCATGCCGGCACTGAAATTCAAATGAGCGATTCATTCTGCTTCAGGGCAGGTTACAATACCAGCAAAGCCGTCGGATTTACCGCAGGCATTGGTGTATTAACACCCATAACTTTAAAGAAGAGCGAAGAAGGTGACCCTATGTCTCCATGGTGGAAAGAAGCGACTGACAAAGACTGGAAACATAATGTAGTCAGAATCGACTATGCATATATCACATCAGGCGAGCTTGATGCAACTCACCGTTTATCCCTCACTTTAAAATTCTAGCAACATTCCTTTTTCAGACAGAAATTATTACTTATTCATTAAGAATGGCTTAGTTGATTTAAAGCCATAAATTTGATAAAATTTCCTCAATTATGAATATGAATGTTTCGCAAAAAATCATTAAAGAACACCTCGTTACAGGCAGCATGGTTTGCGGTAACGAGATAGGCCTGTGTATTGACCAAACTCTCACGCAGGACGCAACAGGCACCATGGCTTATCTGCAATTTGAAGCCATGAAAATACCTAAAGTCCGGACCAAACTTTCAGTGAGTTACGTTGATCACAATACCTTACAATCCGGATTTGAAAATGCCGATGACCATAAATACCTGCAATCCATCGCTAAAAAATACGGTATAATATTTTCACCCGCAGGAAACGGCATATGCCACCAGCTGCATCTTGAAAGATTCGGTATACCCGGGCAGACTTTAATTGGTTCTGATTCACACACGCCTACTGCAGGCGGGCTGGGGATGCTCGCTTTCGGAGCAGGCGGGCTGGACGTTGCCTGTGCAATGGCTGGCGAGCCGTTCTATATCATTATGCCAAAGATCGTCAAGGTTACCCTCAACGGAAAACTTAAACCGTGGGTCAGCGCGAAAGATATAATTCTTGAACTCCTTCGCAGGTTAAGCGTTAAAGGCGGCAGAGGAAAGATTTTTGAATTCTCCGGGCCGGGAATAAAAACTCTTAGCGTACCGGAAAGAGCAACTATTACAAACATGGGAACCGAGCTCGGGGCTACCACGTCTCTTTTTCCTTCTGATGAGATTACGCTTAAATTTTTTAAACAACAAAAACGGCAAAAAAACTACAGAAAACTGGAAGCAGACAAAAACGCCGGGTATGAGGATGAGATAGTAATTGACCTGGGCTCTCTTGAGCCTTTGATTGCCCTGCCGCACAGCCCTGACAACGTCAAAAAAGTATCGGCTGTCAGCAAAACCAAAGTTCAGCAGGCCGCAATAGGCTCTTGCACGAATTCGTCTTTGTCAGATATGCTTCTTGTCTCAAAAGTTTTGAAAAATAAAAAAGTTCATCCTGATGTGAGCCTGGTTGTTTCCCCCGGCTCCAGGCAGGTCACGGTCACGCTTGCAAAAACCGGAGCTTTAGCAGACATTATATCAGGCGGCGCAAGAATACTTGAATGTGCGTGCGGCCCCTGCATCGGAATGGGACAAGCTCCCCCGAGCAACTCTGTTTCTGTCAGGACTTTTAACAGGAATTTCGAAGGAAGGAGCGGCACAAGAGACGCAAAAGTCTTTCTTACTTCCGTAGAGACAGCAATAGCAAGCGCTATAAAAGGCGAAATAACAGACCCAAGGGAGCTGGGCAAAAAACCCCAAATAAGCATACCGGCAAAATTAGAGGTGGATGAAGGCCTTTTTATGAAACCTTCTAAAAAACCGGACACAATTAATATAGTACGCGGGCCTAACATTGTTCCATTGCCGGATTTTGAAGCTTTGAAAGACAGCATAAGCGGGCCAGTGCTGCTGAAAGTGCCGGATAACATTACAACGGACCATATACTCCCTGCCGGCTCGAAAATACTGCCCTTCAGGTCTAATCTGCCAAAAATATCCGAATTTACTTTTTCGGGCGTTGACAAAAATTTTGTAAAAAGGGCAAAGGACGCAGTATCGGGATTTATAGTCGGTGGTGAAAACTACGGCCAGGGTTCTTCCAGGGAACATGCAGCGCTTGCTCCGAGATATCTTGGGATAAAAGCCGTAATAGCCAAATCATTTGCCAGAATACATCTGGCCAATCTTATCAATTTTGGCATTTTACCCCTCACGTTCCAGGACCCGGGCGACTATGACTCCTTAAAACTGGAAGATACTATAGAGATTAACGGCCTTGTTAACTCTGTTAAAAATAAGAACGTTATCGTTCTCAGCGTTTTATCGCAGCACAGCTTGCAAATTCATGTGGAACATAACTTAACTCAGCGCCAAAAAGAAATATTGCTGGCAGGCGGACTGCTGAATTGGATAAAAAATAATAAGAAATAGCGGAAACTTTATAAAGCATAAAGTTGTCTAAATTAGAGATTAGGACTTAAAATGTAGTGTAGCCCTTTATGCCGCGCCTGCCGACGGGCAGGGGCGTAAAAAAGTAAAATAATATCTTTTTTTACGGGCACAAGGCCCTACGCTACAATTAGAGGATATATCATGGAAGCAAATCAGATTAAACAAAATGTTGTCGCAAGGGCTATTGCCGCAAAGCTTGCCAGCAGGAAACTGCTGCAGCTTAACGCTGAAACCAAAAATAAAATACTTGCTGCAATGGCAGACGCAATACTGAAAAACAAGGATGAAATAATATTCAGGAATGAAATTGACGTTGAAGCTGCAAAAGATGCCGGTTTATCTGAAGCAATGGTTGACCGCCTTGTGTTAAATGATAAAAGAATACAGGAGATGGCAAGGGGTTTACGCGACGTGGCAGCTCTTCCTGACCCGATAGGAGAAATTATAGCAGACTGGACGCCGCCTGTAGGAGTACATATCCAGAAAGTAAAAGTCCCGTTGGGCGTTATAGGAATAATCTATGAATCAAGGCCCAACGTCACTGTTGATGCAACTGGTCTTTGCCTGAAAGCCTCAAATGCAGTAATCTTAAGAGGCGGCTCGGAATCAATCAGCTCCAACCATACTATTGTAAAAATAGTCTCCCAGGCTGCCTACTCTCAGGGACTCCCTGAGGGTGCTATTCAGTTCATTGAAACAACTGACAGGCAGGCAATAACTGAATTAATTAAACTCGACAATCTAGTTGATTTGATAATACCAAGAGGCGGAGAAGAAATGATTAGAACTATCCGCCAGCAGGCTACAGTACCGGTGCTTTCTCACGGAAAAGGCCTTTGCCACACTTATATAGACAAAACGGCAGATTTGGATATGGCTAAAAAAATAGCTTTTAATGCAAAATGTCAGAGGCCGGGAGTTTGTAACGCAATGGAAACCCTTCTTATACATAAGGATATAGCAAAAAATATCCTTCCGGAACTATGCGGCATGTATAAAGAAAAAGGCGTGGAAGTTAGAGGGTGTCCCATAACAAAAACAATAGTGCCGCAGGTAACAGATGCTAAAGAAACAGACTGGTCAACCGAGTATTTGTCTATGGTGTTGTCAGTAAGAGTCGTCGAATCCCTGGATGACGCGATAAACCACATAAACAAATACGGCTCAGGCCATTCGGAAGCCATCATAACAAAAGATAAACAGGCTGCTGAAAAATTCTTAAATGAAGTTGATGCATCCGCTGTTTTCCATAATGCATCAACGCGCCTGCACGATGGCAGTGTATTCGGACTGGGAGCTGAGATAGGGATATCAACGCAAAAACTTCACGCGCGCGGGACTATGGGAATAAAAGAGTTAACAACAACAAAATATATAGTACACGGCAACGGAGAAATAAGGGAGTAAATACAAGCGTATAGCGGATAGCGTTTAGCGTTTAATAAAAATATCAGTTAATATTTTCATTATACCGCTTTAATCTAAACTCTATACGTTTTTTATTAGGAGGGTTTTATGGCAACCACAACAGACATTCGTGAAATCAACGAAAAGGTAAAAAAGGAAAGTGTTTTTGTAATGGAGTTGTTGAAAGAAATCAACAAAGTAATCGTAGGTCAGGACTACATTCTTGAAAGGATGCTTATAGGACTGCTTGCCGACGGTCACATTCTTATTGAAGGCGTCCCTGGACTTGCGAAAACGCTTGCTGTCAAATCATTATCGTCTGCTATTCAGACTCAATTTCAGCGAATACAGTTTACCCCTGATTTACTGCCTGCGGATTTAATCGGAACTATGATCTATAAGCCGAATAACGCAACTTTTACTGTAAAAAAAGGACCGATATTCTCCAATCTCATTCTTGCAGATGAAATAAACCGCGCCCCTGCAAAAGTGCAGAGCGCCCTTTTGGAAGCCATGCAGGAGTATCAGGTTACCATAGGCGACACAACTCATAAACTTCCCGAACCTTTTCTCGTTCTGGCCACGCAGAACCCCATAGAGCAGGAAGGCACATACCCTCTTCCTGAAGCGCAGGTTGACAGGTTTATGTTAAAACTGAAAATCACCTATCCAAAAAAGGAAGAAGAAAGACAAATCCTTGAAAGAATGACTTCGAAAAACATACCTGAAATCAAGCCTGTTATAACACCGGAAGAGATAAAAAAAGCGCGCAAGGTAATACAGGAAATATACATAGACGAAAAAGTAAAGAATTATATCGTTGACATTGTTTTTGCCACGCGCCAGCCACAGGATTACAACCTCAACGACCTGAAGCCTCTTATTGCATACGGGGCTTCGCCCCGTGCAACGATATATCTGACCACAGCAGCAAAAGCTTATGCTTTCCTGCAGGGCCGCGGATACATAACTCCCGAGGATATAAAAACTATAGGCCCTGACATATTAAGGCACAGGATAATTCTAACTTACGAGGCCGAAGCGGAAGAGCTAACCTCTGATGACATAATAAAACAGATATTCGATGGAGTAGAAGTACCTTAATAATGAATAATGACAAAATTCTAAATCCAAAATTTTTCATTTGGATTTTATAAGCATATGATTCCCAAAGAAATTCTTAAACAAATAAGAAAAATCGAGATACGCTCCGGAAAGATGGTAAATGAGATTTTTGCCGGCCAGTACTCCAGCGTCTTCAAGGGCCGCGGAATGGAGTTTGCCGAAGTGCGGGAATACATAGCAGGTGACGATATAAGATCCATTGACTGGAACGTAACTGCAAGATACGGCCATCCTTTTGTAAAAAAATTCACAGAGGAACGCGAGTTAACTGTAATCCTGCTCGTTGATGCGTCCAGCTCTCAAAAATTCGGCACGAAAAACAAATTCAAATCCGAGCTTGTTGCAGAGCTTTCCTCCATCCTGGCTTTTTCTGCAATCAAGAACAACGACCGTGTAGGAATGGTGATATTTACGGATAAAATCGAAAAGGTCGTGCTTCCAAAAAAAGGACGAAACCACATACTGCGTTTAATACGCGAAATACTATTTTTTAAGCCGGAAGGCAAAGGAACAAATATATCCCAGGCATTAAGGTATCTTGATGAGCTCTGGAGAAGAAAAGCTGTTGTATTTTTGTTATCCGATTTCATAGATAAAGATTTCCAGTCTGCTCTAAGGGTTACGGGAAGGCGTCATGACTTGGTTGCCATTAAAATATCTGACCCCAGGGAAAAAGAACTTCCTAAAATCGGAATCCTTGAGCTTGAAGACTCTGAGTCCGGCCAGAGAATTTGCGTAGATACAAGCAGCGAGATGTTTTTAAGCGAATACCGCAGGAAAAGAGAAAATTACGATAATGATATAAGCAATATCCTGAAAAAATCCAAGATAGATTATATTGAAGTCTCGACTGACAAGCCTTATATCTGGCCGCTAATCCAGTTCTTCAAAAAACGAGAAAAAAGGCTAGGAATATGATCAGAAACAAGACCACAGACCACAGACTACAGACTACTTGTCATATAAAAATTCAAGAAAATATCCTGAAAATTTTTAATATAGGATTTTTAAGTTGGCCTATTGTCTATGGTCTGTTGTCTCTAGTCTTGCTTTCTGTACAGGCTGCGCAGCCAGGAGTTGTTATACAAAACAGCGTTGATAAAAATAAAATAACCATAGGTGAAAACCTAAACTATGATATTACATTTATTTATCCGGAAAACTATAACATACAAGTGCCTAAAGAAACGCCGAAAATGGAGTTATGGGAAATAAACGATTTCAGCTCAACGGAAGAAAAAGATAAGGAAAGACAAATACTAAAACTGAATTTATCAATTACAACGTTTACTACCGGACAGGTTTCTATTCCTGAGCTTGCTTTTAAGTATACAAACGACAAAAACGAAGAAAACGAAGTAAAAACCCAGCCGATTAAAATATCTGTTGAAAGCCTGATTACAAAATACGGGGATTCAGGAGATATCAGGGATATCAAACCTCCTCTGTATCTGAGGATTGCTTACTTTGTATACCTGATATGGGTATTAGCTGCTGCAATTTTATTTTATGGGTTTTATTTCTGGTATAAAAAATATCAAAAACGAAAAATCAGCGAGTTTCCGGCTCAGGAAAAACCGGGCATTCCCCCCATGCAGCTGGCTTTGGGAGAGCTGGACAAACTAAGGAACTCTGATTTAGTGCAGGAAGGCAGAATAAAAGAATTTTACATTGCTTTAACAAATATCATCCGCGACTACCTTTCCGGAGTGTATTCAATAGAAACCAGAGACCGTACAACGTCCGAAATATACGCGGATTTAAGGCAAAAGGTTTCAGATAAAAAATATCTGGTTCTAATAAGAGATTTTTTTAATGAGTGCGATCTGGTCAAGTTCGCAAAATACAGGCCGGATGAAAAAGCATGTTTTGAGGATCTTGAGGCTGCTGTAAAAATAGTGCAAACAATGTAGAGCGAGGCTTTAGCCTCGCTTCAAGAAAAGCGACCCTAAAGGGTCGCCCTACGAAAAAAATTGTCATTGTACACACTAAGTGATATAGGCTGTAAAACTATGAGATTTGCTAATCCATTATTATTACTACTGTTGCTGTTGATTCCTCTTTTAATCTGGGAAGAGTTCAAAAGGCAGAAAAGAAAGCGCTCTGCGATTCTGTTTTCGGATGCGTCACTGATGAGGGATATCAACCCGTCTCCGAAAATAAAGCTGCGTCTTATTCCGATATATTTAAGGTTTATCGTTCTATTTCTTGTAATACTGTCTCTGGCACGGCCCCAGTCCGGCCAGAAAAGCGAAGAGATATACAACCAGGGAATAGACATTATGCTTATATTGGATACGTCTTCCAGCATGGGAGCGCTGGATTTTAATCCTGACAACAGGCTTACCGCAGCAAAAAAAGTTGCGGCGGATTTTATTAAAGGAAGGTCTTATGACAGGATAGGCATTGTTGTATTTGCAGGGCTTGCGTACACGCAGTGCCCTCTTACTATAGACCATGAAGCTCTTTTGGATTTTCTGGACCAGATTGAAATAGGCATGACCCAGATTGATGCAACAGCTATCGGCTCGGCAATAGCTACAGCTGCAGCAAGGCTGAAAAACAGCACAGGAAAAAGCAAGGTGATAATTCTCCTTACAGACGGAAGAAACAATTTCGGCGAAATCGACCCTGTAACAGCTTCCCAGGCAGCAAGCGCTATTGGAATAAGAATCTATCCCATAGGCGCCGGAAAGCCCGGAGAAACTTATATCCCCATCGAAGACCCGGTTTTCGGAAAGCGACTTGAAAAAATAAAGTCCGATCTGGACGAAACCACCCTGTTAAAGATTGCCGATGAAACAAAAGGCCGTTATTTCAGGGCTACTGACACCGAGTCTTTGAGAGGTATATTCCGCGAAATAGACCAGATGGAAAAAACAGAGATAAAAACTCTTAAATATACGAATTATACGGAGCTTTTCGGCTACTTTCTCTGGCCGGGCATTTTCTTATTGGGCCTGGAAATTCTGCTGGCTAATACATGGCTCAGAAAAATACCGTGATGTAATATTAACCCCCGCGGTTTGCAAATTTGCAAACCGCGGGGGTTTGAAAAGGTTTAACAATGCGTTTTGTTTATCCAAATATATTATTTTTATTATTTATATTACCTTTGGTTGTTTTATT
>JAFGIL010000043.1 GCA_016929635.1 Endomicrobiales bacterium | reverse complement strand
TATTTTTTAACATTATTTACATATTCTATTTGATAAAATAAATTTTATATTTTTTTGATTGTTAAAAGGCAATATTATTATAAATAAGCATTAACAACTTATTACATATTAAAATACTATTTTCCTACAAATTAAGGCAGATTTTTCTCATCAGCATCATCATCTTCGCAGGATTCTTCGTTATCCTCATCATCTTCATCAGCACTGTATTCGCTATCTGCATCAGTCCCATCATTATCTTCGTTGATTTCAAAAGATTCTACATCAAAATCTTCATCATATACTTCCATGTCGCTTTCCGGTTTTGCTTCTATTTCCAGGCTTTTATTCTCTTTGACTTCTTTTTTTGCATCGGGAACAGGTCCGGGTTTTAGGGTTTTCGTAGACGGAGCTTTATTCGTAGACGGAGCTTTATTCGTAGACGGAGCTTTAGCGGGAGGCTCACTTTCCAATGAGCTTTCTGAAGCTAAATAATTTTTTTCAAAATGATCCATATCAAACTTTTCTTCTTCCTCACAAAACGATAAAGATACTCCTAAAATTAAAACCATGCTTAGCAAAAATGTTAATTTCCTCATTTTAATATCCTCCTTTTTTACAATTACTTCCAAAGACAGCGGGTGCTTCTATGCTTTATTTTTCACCCCCCTTAGTTTTTCAATGTCTTTTTCAAATGCCTCAATCCTGTTTTCCTTATCAATCAGGCATTTAACTAACTTTTTTTGGAACGCATCTTCCGGCATAACCAGATGATAATAAACAAACTGCCCGTCTCTAATATCCGTGACCAATGAAGTAAGCCTCAATCTCATCAAATGGCGTGATATCATTGATTGGCTTTCCCCAAGAATGCTGCATAACTCAGCCACGTTTAAATCATGAAAACTGAGTAAATTAATAATCCTCATCCTGGTATCATCAGCTAGCGTTTTTAATATTTGCCTTACTTTTTTTACTTCCATCTTCCCACCTTATTATTATATGAGTATTAGCTCATATCCTTATATGAGTATAGATTATTTTGTTAAGAAAGTCAAGGTTTTAAACAGCTCGGCGAGAATTAATATAAACTAGTTTTTTTATGCAAGTAAATGAAGGTAGTGTAATTATGATCTTTTAATTCTTTTCAGCTCAACAACATCATTTTTAAATATTTCAGAATCTTTAAGGCCATTTACTATACAGCTTATAAGCTCTTTGTTGAAATTATTTGCAGGTTTAATAAGATAGTAATAGACAAACTGGCCCTGCCTTTTATCTCCTACAAGACCAGTAAGGCGCAATCGAGTGAGATGCCTTGAAATATTTGACTGTTTAAGCCTGAGGATCTGGCATAGTTCAGCTACATTTAATAAGCCATGATTTAAAAGATTTATTATCCTTAGCCTATTGTCGTCTGCTAATGATTTTAATATCTGCCTTGATTTTTTCAGATCCATTTCACATCCTTTTATGGTACTTATATATTATGTTCTATTATGCATAATTTGTCAAATTAGCGCATATTACAGAGCATTTCTTTTTATACTTCACTCTTTTTAACAATTTTCCTCACAAAATCTATATTGGGGATGATTATCTGAGTTTTACCTTTTCTGATTTTAGTAGTTAAAGCATCAATAGACTCTATTTTTCCGGATAAGTTATCTATCTCTATCATGTCTTCAATTTTGTAGTCTTTATTCACAATTCTGCTTGCTAATAGATTGGATATTATCTCTCTGCCGGCAATTATTAAAACAATAAAAGGTATAATTATCAAAGCCGGGATTATATACCTTATAATAACACCGGGAATTCCCAGATATTCCAGAATAATCATAAATGCAAGCCCTATTATAACATATTGGCTTATTTTACCTATTATTGAATGCATGGGCACTCTTGCCAGCCGGGCGGAAGTATCAACAAACTTACCGACAAATTGGCCGAGAAAAATGCCTAAAGCCAGTAGAATAACGGCAATAATCAAAATGGGCAGCAAAATTATCACATCTTTTAACATTTGCGAGGCAACTTCCAGCTGCAAAGTATCAAAAATCATTATGAAAGCGCTAAATAGTATCATCCAGTAAAAAACAGTGCCTACCAGCAGAGATGGTTTTTTCTGAACTCCGCCTTTTTCTAAAAACTGTGTCAACATGGCCTTTTCAGATAAAACATCAAAGCCCGCAGCTTTTAATATTTTCGAAAATACTTTTTTAATCAACACAGCAAATATCCATCCCGTTAAAAGTATAAAAAGAGAAAATGCTATTTTTGGCCCTACCTGCATGAGAAATTGAGATGAAGCTTCCAAAGTATTAACTACCAGCTCATTAAAAATATCAGTAAATCCGGACATAAAAACCTCCCTATCATGCTATTTATCTTCCTTTAGAAATTCCTTTATTTTTTCTAGTGGCTTTTTTATTATGTTTTCCCCTTTGTTTATTGCTTTCTCTATCTTCTGCTCGGATTTATCGGCGATTGTCTCTGTTATATCATCCACTCTTTTCAGAATATTTTCGCTTTTTTCCAATTTCACCATTACAAAATCAGCAACGCCTGCAATCCCGGTCTGAGGATTCAGGTCATTTTTAAGCTGCATTATAACCGCTACCGGAGTCGATGCGGCAGGCTCTTTAACTTTTACAATAAAAAATATTGTTAGAATTTGCAAAACCGAAGATATTAAAAAAATAAAATGAAGGCCCGATACATTGTAATTCATTACCTGGAAACTCAATTTACTAAACAATTGAGAAACACTCCCCCCGATAATAGGGGCAAGTGCCCCAAAACTTCCTGTAATTGCAGCAAACAGCGCGAAATAAACCGACCTTCCTTCCTGGGGAGAAAGCTTAATTAAAATATTGAACTGTGAAAGGGTTGCACCTGCCATAAATGCACCTGAAAGTATATGTGCTGTCAGAATAGGGAAATAGTACCGTTCGGGTACAGCAACTATCCAGATAAAAGGAACCAGAATCAAAACCCATCCGGATACGATTATAACAGGCTTATTTCCCAGTTTATCTGAGATAGGGCCCCATATTTTCATCATGACAAGCGTGGCAAAAGTCGCAAAAGTCCCAAACACAGTTATAGCCGAGAAATTTATCTTTAAATTTTCTATCATGAATACGCCGTAAAAAGGGGCTGCTATCTGTATTGCAAACATCCATACAGAAACAAAAACAATCAATGTTAAAAAATTTCTATCTTTCAATGGTTTCACAAATACCAAGAAATCAAAACTATCTTCTTTGTTACCTGCTTTGCCTTCCACTTCCGGTATAAGAAACAGGAACCATATGGCAATCAGCCCGGCAATCAAACCTAGCCCAAAAAGAATAATGAATCCAAACGGGTTGCTTCCTGAGTGTTTAGATTCCCACAAAGTCAGGAACTTGCCGCCCAAAAGTATAAAAACCATGCCGCAGAAAGACGCTATCATATTCCTTTTACCGAAATAAGAGCCTCGGATATTTTCAGGAACCAGCTCGCTCATCCATGAGAGCCATGCCACCCCTGCCAGGGAACCAAATAACCCTGAAAGCCCGATAACCCCGACGAGCGCCCACACCCTGAAATCGCCGATTGTCTCAAATATCTTCAGCGGAAGCATTATGATTATTATCCACAAAATCCTGCTTCCGATTATGCTTAGGAGGCACAAGCTTCTCCTCTTTCCTGTTTTTTCAATAATGTAGGAGCCGAATATCTGTACAAGGTTAGCAAGCATTGGAAGAGCGGCAAGAACGCCGATTTGCTGGGGCTGGGCTTTTAAAATTTTTATTGCAAAACCCGTAAGGAATATACCGCCTACAAGAGAGCCCATTATTGAGGATAATGCCCCGTCAATAATGGAAAAAGACAATGCTTTCTTTTGAATGGTTTCGTTCATTTTTTTACCCGAATTCATAGATATATTAGAATAATTTTATAAATAAATCAAATAAATATATTATATAACATAATTGTAAAAATTATTCATTTATACTAAAAGGTGTGGTTGTTTACATAAATTAGCACAAATCGCAGACAAGAGAGGTAAAATTATTTCGCATGCGCGACCTTATGCAGATTGTTGTTGGAGCTTCTATACTGGCAGCACCTATTGAATAACTATTCATACCTCAGGGCATCTATCGGGTCAAGGCGGGATGCTTTATATGCAGGCCATATGCCAAAAACAAGGCCTATGGCTACGGAGAAGGCAAATGCAAGGTTAACTGCAAATATAGAAATTTTTGTAGTCCATCCGGCTGCTGCAGAAAGTATTATTGATATTAAAGATCCAAGCAATATTCCCGCAACACCTCCTAGAATACATACTGCTATGGCTTCAATAACAAACTGGCTTAAAATGTCCGTGTTGCTTGCGCCTATTGCCTTTCTAAGCCCTATCTCTCTTGTTCGTTCTGTGACAGTAACAAGCATTATGTTCATGATTCCTATGCCTCCGACAAGAAGGCTTATGAAAGCGATGGAGCCTAAAAGATATGCAAACGTATTAACCGTGGAAGTAATTGTCTCCTGAATCTCCTCGAGATTCCTTACATCGATTACTTCGTTAAAATTCTCGGTAACTCTGTGCCGCGCGGCAATCAGCCTCTGTATTTTTTCGCTAATCTCCTCCATTTCGCTTTCGTTAGCGACCTGAACATCAATATTACGTATCTGGTCTTCACCGAATAATCTGTACATTGCAGTATTTATGGGCACAATAATGCGGTCATCCTCATCCCTCCACCCTGTTGCGCCTTTTTCCGGCAAAACACCTATCACCCTGAAGTTTATCCTGTTTATTTTAATGAACTCACCCAGAGGATTCTGGTTTTCGAAAAGTTTCTCAACAATCCTGTAACCTATTACAACTACTTTCTCGCGCTGCACGGTTTCTTTTTGCGTAAAGAACCTTCCGGACGCAAGCTTTATTGATTTAAGCTCAGGATAATCCGCTGTTGTTCCCTCAACGCTTGTATTCCAGTTATTGTTTTTGTATACAAGCTGCGCAGAGCCGTTAACATAAGGAGCAACTGTCTTAATTCCTGCAATCTGACTTTTGATAGCATATGCATCTTCCAGATAGAGCCTGATGCGCGAGCCTGACTGGCCCGATATCCCTTGACGTGCTTTACGAGACGGACGTACAGATAAAATATTCGAACCCAGCGACTGGATTCTTTCTTTTATGCTTTCCCTTGCACCTGTACCCAGCGCAAGCATGGCTATCAAACTTGCAACACCTATTAAAACACCAAGTATCGAAAGAAAAGATCGTATCTTATTGGAAAAAAGCGCCCTCATAGCCTGCCCAAAATAATCTTTTATCCGCTTGATGTTAAGAAAGCTGTGAGAAATGTCTTTGGAATATAACGATTCCGGCACTTTGACAACATCTATCTCATCCTTTTTTACTTTCTTATCCGATATTATTTTACCGTCCTGCATTTTAATGATGCGCTTTGCGGTCTGGGCAACATCATCCTCGTGCGTTACCAGCACAACAGTAATTCCTGATTCATGAAGCTCCTTTAACAACTCAAGAATTTCTTTTGTTGACTGGCTGTCAAGATTTCCGGTAGGTTCATCAGCAAAAAGTACCAAAGGGTCGTTTACAAGAGAGCGCGCAATAGCCACACGCTGCTGCTGTCCGCCGGATAGCTCATTAGGCTTATGATCAATCCTTGTACCTAATCCCACTTTCTCAAGTAAAAATCTTGATTTTTCCTGCCTATTCGTTTTAGAGGCAGAATTGTTGTTGCCGTCACTGTAAACTAACGGCAACGATACGTTGTACTGCGCTGAAACCCTTGAAAGCAGGTTAAAACTCTGGAAAACAAAACCCATGAGTTTGTTCCTCAATGATGCAAGTTTATCATCGCTTAATGTAGAAACCTTTTGTCCTTTAAGTATGTATTCACCTTTTGTCGGCTTGTCCAGTAACCCCAGAACGTGAAGAAGAGTCGACTTACCGCTCCCGGAAGCACCCATAATTGCTACAAACTCGCCCTGCTGGATAGAAAGAGACACACCGTTTAAAGCATGAACGTCCACAGAGCCCGGATGATATGTTTTATAAATGTCTTTAAGTTCTATTATATTCATTTTTTTCAATTATCTTCTTCCGAACGGCAATCCACCCCTTCCGCCCCTTCTGCTGTTTCCGCTGTCGCCCTCTCCTTTTTCGCTCTTTTTGCCTCGTATCAAGACAATGTCATCATCGTTTATTCCGGAAACTATCTCAATATTTTTTCCGTCGGTAATACCTGTTTCTACAGGTGTGCGCTTTCTTCCGGATTCTTTATCTTTAACAAACACAAAATTTCTTTCCCCGCGGCCGAGCACTGCCTCGGCAGGCAAAAGAAGAGCGTCGTCTCTTTTCTCTGCAATAACATCAACAGTAGCAGTCATACCAGAACGGAAGTTTTCCGGAATCCTTAATGGTTTTATCTTAACTTTGTAAACAGTAACATTGCTTATCACTTCAGAATCAAAGGCGATGTGCTCAACAACTCCTTTAAATTGCTTATCAGGATATGCATCCAGAGTTATCGATACTTCCTGGTTGAGTTTCATGTGCCTGAGGTCGGTTTCATCAACGTTTGCTTCAATTATAAGCTTATCAGCCAAAAGGAGAATAACATCACTCACGGTCACGCTCTGTCCGGGCTCCTTGCTACGGGCTATAATGAAACCGCTCATCGGGGATATTATCGGTGTAGGTTTGTAAATGTCTTCCCACTTGGATAATTCCTCATCGCTTTTAGAACGCACGGTATCAAGAAGGGCTGCCCTCTCTGTAGAGCTCATCCACGCAAGTACCTGGCCTTTTTTTACGTCCTGTCCTTCAACAACCAGTATCTCTTCGATACGTCCGGAAACCTGAGGCTTTATTTCTATGCGGTTTCTGGGCTTAACTTCCCCGGATAAACGGAAAGATATGGATATTTCGTCGCGCCACGGCTGAATTTCGCTGAACTCCCTGCCATTCTTATCCTTTCTTAGAATAAAAAACAGACTTATCGCGACTATGAGCAAACCACCTGAAATAATGAATATTTTTTTCATGCGCCAACCTCCGGTTACTTACCTATTAAATTCTGCCATCTTGCTTCTGACTGCACCGCTTCCCTTATTGCGCTTATATAACTTTTCTGCGAGCTTATATAGTTATTTTCCACTGAATACCAGTCGTAATAAGTTGTTAATCCGTTAATATATTTTGCTGTTGTAACATCGGACTGTTCTTGAGATGCCTGCAGATATTTCTCCCTTATTTTAATGTTTTCAACTGAATCAAGATAACTGTTTAATCCTTCCTGGAGCTGTTTAACGAGGCTGTTGCTTGTCTTCCTGAAATTTTCTCTGGCAACTATGATATTGCTGTCCTGTATCTTTAAATTGTAATAATCGTTCCCCCCCGAAAACAGAGAATAACTCAGGCTTACACCCGCGCTCCAGCTTTTCGAAGCGGATTCCCACTGATCTCCTGAATTTGAAAGGCTTGATGACAGTGAAAGGGAAGGATAAAAACTGGACCATGCGGATTTTTTCCCGTATCTTGAAAGAGTAACGTCATACTTTGCTATCAAATATTCGGGAACGTTCTCTGCCAGCTTTTCTATTTCTGTATTTTCCAGATTTTCCATGTTCTGAAAATCTGCATTCTCCGAAAGATTTCCTGAAATTTCTATTACTTCATATTTATCTTTACCGAGAACCTCGCAAAGCTCATACGAAGCTGTTTTTAGCTCGCGCTGCGCTCTTTTTAAATCATACTCTGCCTGCAGCTTGTCAGCTTCCACGCGCAATAGGGAGCCTTTGTCTTCCCTTCCCGCCTCATACTTTAACCGCACCATCTCATAGTTGTTTTTCCTGCGCTCCAGAATCTGTTGGGATAACTTTACGCTTTCCTGGGCCCATAGCAAGCTAATGTAACTGACTTTCAGACTATACACTATATCAGACATCGCACGCTGGAGGCTCAACTCCGACTTTCTTAAATCAAGGCTGCCGGACTTTACGTTATAGTAATCCGAAAACCCCGAAAACACGGATAAACTCCCGCGCAACCCATAGGAATAACCCTTGGAAATATCCGAGCTGTCACTTCCGGACTGCGATGCTGACGCACTGGCTGACAATGAAGGAAGGTACCCCGAGTAGGTTTTTTTGTATAGAAGATTATACTTCTTAAAAGACTCTCTTGCTTTCAGCAGTTCAGGATTATGCTGATTTGCCTCATCAAGAAGCTCCTGCCAGGTATACTCTTTTGCATGGCCTGCTGTCGTTAAAGAGAATATCAGGCCAAAAACCATAAATTTTGAAATAGATTTTTTATTCATCTATAAATACCCTACCCAATAATTACATTATTTTTCATACATATTAGACAATTCCTGACATCTCAAAGTTTCATAATAAAATACAATAATAAAAAACAACACCTGTTGATTGATGCGTTTTTGCTTGATTTATAAATATATTTTTGAACTTTAAATTAGACAAATAAATGCCCGATAAGTTTACAATCTAAAGAATCATGGGAATAGCCGGATTTATATTAATTTCTCAAAGCTATCTATAAACGGCCTCATATCTTTTAGAAGCACCGCATCAGATTTGCATTTTAAAACCATCCCGTCCATATACATAAGGCTTCTTATGATTGGAAACATGTCTTGTCCGAACTCCATTCCGCTGTGAACACCAAGTTTTATTGTCTCCATCATTTTCTGGGTTAAGCTTATTTGCGAGACAGTTTTATTTTTGAAATCCCTATACAAACCAAAAAATTTCTGCTCAAAACGGCTGTAATCAGCCCGGGTTAATTCTTTCTCAGACATGGATTGCAAGGCGCCGGCGCTTGATTTAAAATCGTCATTACTTAGAGCTTTAAAAAAATGGAACAGGCCTTTCCGAATTTTATCAGTCACGGTACTGACAGAGCCTGTATCGACAAAATAAAGCTTATTGTTGCTGTATATGACATTCCCAGGATGAATATCCCCATGGAATGTCCCGGCTACAAACATATACGTTCCGTGAACAAGGAATAGATCAAGAAGCAAATCGTAAGGAAGCTTTCCCTGTTCCAAAAGCTCATCAAAAGTCTGCCCATTTATGTATTCGGATACAAGCACATCGTCATTTGAAAGTTCTTTATAGACATTAAAAAAATCGAGTTTTGAAAGGTCTATACTCCCTTTCAGCTGTTCGTATATGCTCTTGAGTTTAGCCCTGCCTTTGATTTCATTTGTAAGGTCAAGTTCGCTGAGAGTGTATGTTTTAATATCCTCCAGTATTCCCAAAGGGTTTGCGACCTTTTTTAGTTTAGGATAAAAAAACATTATAATTTTAAACAGTCCTTCAAGGTTATTGACATCTTCCTTGAATGTTTCCTTATAATTGCCTTTTATCGCTTTTATAACAACGTCTTTACCGTTCTTTAATTTTGCTTTATGAATCTGCCCGATGGACGCTGACGCTAAGGGTTTCTTTTCGATATTTGAAAAATTATCGATAATATTTTTGCTTCCTTTTTGTTTAAGTAGTTCCAGAAAATTTTCCGATGGAAGAGAAAATGTCTGCCTGTATAATTTTGCCAGCTGCTGACATTTCTCACGCGATAAAAAGTCAATGCGTAATGCGTGCACCTGTCCGAGTTTTATCGCCAGAAGCCCTAGTTTTTGTATATATTCCAAGTCAGGCATTCCGGGCCCGTATATAGAGTATATAAGCTTTGTAAATCCAATCCAATTCATACAGCTCCTTCCGTATTTTATGTTATTACTTTACCTGATAATTAAATATCAGAATCTCGGAATAAATCGTGTTTACGGGTTTGAATATCTTTTTAATTTAATATATAATTTACCCATTAAATATACTATTTTTTAAAGGGAGTATCAAATGCTTACAATGAAAGAAGTTGCAGAATCATCAGATAAAGGTTATTCTCAGGCAGTGGAAAAAGCCATTTCCAAGCTAATCGAAGAAGGATATAAAATACATTTTTTTCAATTAATGGAAAACCGAGGCGCGGTAAAAGGCAATAAAATAGAGTATCAGATTATATTAAAAGTATCTTTAGAATCTGAAAAGTAGAGGTGTTTTATATGAAAAAGCATATTTTAATAATCGGAGCAGGGCCGGGCGGTTTAACCGCAGGCATGATACTTGCCCACAGGGGTTTTAAGGTAACAATAGTTGAAAAAGAGGCAGAAGTAGGAGGAAGAAATGCTTCTATTAAAATGGATGGGTATACGTTTGACACAGGCCCTACTTTTTTAATGATGAATTTCATCCTTGATGAGATGTTTAAACTTGCGGGAAAACAGACTAAGGATCTGCTTGATATAAGAAAACTGTCTCCCATGTACAGGTTAAAATTCGACGATGTTACTTTTTTACCAACAAATGATCATCAGGAAATGAAAAAAAGAATTAAGGAGATGTACCCGGGAAATGAAAATGGTTACGATGTGTTTCTAAAAAAAGAAAAGCTCCGTTTTGAGAAGATGTATCCATGCCTGCAAATAGATTATTCCTACATATGGAAGTTTTTAAATATTAATCTTCTTAAAGCATTGCCCTATCTCTCGCTGGGCGAGTCATTGTTTGGAAATCTTGGAAATTATTTTGACAAAGAAAAACTCAGGCTTTCATTTACTTTTCAATCCAAATATCTGGGTATGTCCCCGTGGGAATGCCCCGCTGCTTTCACGCTTATACCTTACGTGGAACACAAATACGGGATATACCACGTAATGGGAGGGCTCAATCAGATATCTCATGCAATGAAAAAAGTGTTCCTGGAAAATGGAGGGACACTGCATTTAAAAACAAAAGTTGAGTCCCTTATTACTGAAGGTAAAAAAGCTAAAGGCGCGAAGACCGAAAAAGGAGATATTATAAATGCAGACGAAGTGGTCATCAACGCTGATTTTGCATACGCAATGTCTAACCTTATCGATGAGAAAAAACGGAGCAAATACTCAAACGGGAACCTTAAGAAAAAGAAGTATTCATGCTCAACTTTCATGCTCTACATGGGCTTGGATAAAAAATACGACATACCTCATCACAACATATTTTTTGCCAACGATTACCTCAGTAACATCGAAGAAATTTTCAATTCCCGCAAACTGACCGCCGATATGTCATTTTATGTTCAGAATGCCTGCACAACCGACCCTTCTCTTGCACCGGAAGGATGTTCAACAATATATGTGCTTGTCCCTGTTGCAAATACGGATTCAAACATAGACTGGGACAATGAAAAAAGCTCATACAGGGAAAAAGTGATTAATGCCATAACAACCAGAACGGAACTTAAGGATATAAAGGAACACATAAAGGTTGAAAAAATAGTAACGCCTCAAGACTGGCAGAATAGTTACAATATATTTTTTGGCGCAACCTTCAATCTTGCTCACAACATAATGCAGATGATGTATTTCAGGCCGCACAATAAGTTTGAAGAGCTTGATAACTGCTACTTGGTGGGAGGCGGCACGCATCCGGGAAGCGGGCTCCCTACTATTTATGAATCAGGAAGGATAACGTCCAACATGATTTCAAAAAAATACGGGGTATCTTTCGAAAACGTTAGTTTAAAAAGTAATTATGAATAATTTAAGATATTGCAGTATTTTTTATCTTACACTTTGCATACTTTACAATTTAACTCTAAGGCTATCTGCCGCAGATATATTTGTCAACATCCCCCGGGTGCGTAACAGCAAAGGCAAAATACTTGCAAGTCTTTATACTTCTGAAAAGGGTTTTCCTTCAAAACCAAAATATGCCTATAAAACTGCCTCTAATGATATTTATAAAGATTCTTTGAAAATAATTTTTGAAGATATTAATCCGGGAACCTATGCAGTAAGTATAGTACATGATGAAAATAACAACGGAAAGATGGACACAACCTGGTTTGGCATGCCCGAAGAAGGAGTTGGAGCATCAAACAACCCAAAAATGAAATTCGGGCCACCCTCATTTAAGTCCGCTTCTTTTGACATACAAGAAGCTTCAATGACGCTTCAAATCGAACTTAACTATTTAAAAGAATAAGCCCGCCTCTAATGATGAAAAAAATCAATAAATATTAGAACAGATTATACGATAACGCGACTGCCACGGTAAAACGTGTTTCTATATCGCCCGCCCATTGAGGTTTTGTCTGTTTTGCGGCATCGTATAACTCAAGATAGTTCAAAGCCACGGTTACATACTTTGAAACCTTTAAATAAAGGTTATTATCCCATCTCAGGTTTGGGCCTTCCTTGAAAGCCGTAAAAAGCCGTGCCTCTGAAGCGAACTTAACTGTCTGGCTTAAGGTTACGTCATAGTTACTTATGGCCTCAAGACCGGTCTCGCGCGTTGTATCAGCATCTGACTGAAACCTTTGAGTATATGCAGCACCTACTCTCAGCTTCAAATGTTGTTTTTCTCTGTCTAAGAAGGCCCATCCGATACCCGCTGACTCTTTATACGTAACCGGATCGTGAAAAGTATTATGCACGGTTATAACGTTGAACCCCACATATGGGTCAGCGTATATAGACCAGTTATACATTAGCACGCTTGAAAAATCTATTAAATCCGCGCTTACCTGCTCCGGAGTATCGGACACCTCGGATTTGCCGAACTCCTCTTTAAGATTATTGCTCCAGGTCGATTTCGCGAACCCCTTCTCGGCAGAGGCGTCAAGTTTTAATCCCCAGTTTTTTGAATTCTTCTCCGAGCCGGACCAGTTTTCCGAAACACTTGTCTGGTTATACACAACTCCAAAAATACCTTTCAGCACCCAGTCTTTTTCCTCTGCCGCACCCACTGAACTAAAATATATAAAAAATAAAGTTACAGCGAATACTACTTTTTTCATTAGCATATCCCTCTAATTGACTTCAACAACAGCACGTTTTAAAGCATTTATTACTAAACCTCAATCTATTTTTTATTTATTTCTTCTTCTACCTCTTCAGCCCCTTTTTCATAAAAACTCTGTTCATCCGGAGCAATCTCTTTAAGCAGGCGTAAAAATTCGCCGGCATGCACCCTCTCCTCATCTGCAATGTCTTTTAGCACGTCCTGCGCAAGCTTGTTGTCTGTTGATTCTGCAAGTTGCATATAAAGCTGTATTGCTTCATACTCTGCTGCAATCATAAACCTGATTGCGCGTATCAACTCTTCTTTTGTTACCTTCTTCTGCTTTGCCAATCCTGCAAACGGTGTTCCAAAATCCGGCATAACGTCCTCCTTTTTTAAATGGCAAGGTAAAATATTACCTTAACCTGGTTTTAGCGGGAACTTTCCCTTTCTTAAAATGCTTGTCTATCCATCCGCTCTTTGCTTTACTGCGGCTGTCAAAATATTTAACGTAAGGCTTAATATCAAGAAGAGGCGTACCGTCCAGCATATCAACTTCGGAAAAAGTAATGGTACTACCCTTCACTTTTTTAATCCTGACCACGGAAATTCCTATATGGTTGGGCCTGTGAGGGCTTCTTATTGCAAAAATACCGTGCTCTTTGTCTTCAATAAACGGCTTTCCTGTAAGTTTCTCTTTATTTGAACGATCAAAATAGTAAACCAGAATAAGATGTGAAAAACCTTTAATATCCTTAATACCTGAACGGTATTCCGGAAAAAGGCGTACTGTACCTGTTACTACTTTTCTAAACACCCCCTGGATAGGCATGCCTTTCGGTGTTTTATAAGGAGTGCGGATTATTCCTATTGGTTTAATTTTTATATTTCTCTTCATTTTAAGACAGATTACGTTTTATTTATATTCCGGATGTTTCATACCAGCGCTCAAGCCGTGATGCCTTTTCATCGAACGGATTCGTACGCATTGCAAATAAAAAGAAATACGGGAAATGCTGCTGGGTGTATTTCATATAAAGCAGCCACTGATATATAAGTTTATTATAGGCACGCTCAACATCCACCTTTGAGTGCTCCAAATCCTCGGCAGAGATGTTATCTAAATCCCGTGCCGCCAGCTCTTCCGCGATATGGAATATTGCCATGACGGTTTCGGTAAAAGTTGCATGCTCCAATAAATTAGGATTTTGAAGCATGTTTATCAGGAACGGGCGTTTGTCGGTTAAAAACTTTGACAGTTTTTTAAGGTCAACTTTATTAATATCAACATCGGATTTATATGACTTTACCGCCCTGAACGCGCATTTAAAATCCATATTGCAAGTACCGTCATCTATTATAAGATCATGCACGCTTTTCAGGTTCCTGTCAAAATTAGACAGGTAGACAAGCAGATGCTTCCCAAAATCGCTGAAAAATACTTCAATAACCATATTCAGTTTTTTAAGATGGCTGTTTTTCTCCCACTCACTAAGCAAATGATGTATAATCATAGTAACCATCAAAACTTCGATAAAAACAAATGCTATGTCACCAAGCAGATAAATAAATATGTGGTGGGCATCCCTGAATATAAAGTAATGAAGCGTATAAAACATTATTGATAAAATGACCATCACAATTCCAACAATAATCTTCCAGCTGATTTTTTTAATCATAAAACCTCCTTGCATTTACACAATTGACCATATAATGAGTATTCAATCCAGTTAATAAGTTACCATTTATTTTATTACAACTGATGCTTCTCTATCAAAAGGATTAATCCTAATTGACAAAGAAAAAAGATATGGGTACATCTCTTTAAGATGTTTCATGTATTCAACCCACTGTACAATGATAAGATTATATACTCTTTCTATATCCCCTGACAAATGGTTTATATCCGTTTCAGGCAATTTTTCAAAATCATCCCGAAAGTTTAATTCTTCAGCAAGATGCAAAACCGCCCAGAGAATACCTGTAAATGCCTCATCTTCGATTAAATGCGGGTTTTCCAGCAACCGCAGGATAAAATCTTTTTTATCATTGAGCAGCTTTCTAAGGCCGTTCAAATCCAACGCACCTGCATTAATTTTACTTTTATAATGCATCAGCTGATCGCTTAAGTCCATAAAGTGCGCATCAGGACTGTCTTTTTTTATTATAAGTTTTTCTCTAACCGTATGCAGATTATTATCGACCTTGCAGAAAAGAGAAAGCAACCTGGTACCAAGCTCACTGAAAAAAACGCCTGTTACCATATTTATTTTTTTCAATCTGTTATGCTTTTCGCGTTTATAAAGTATAAGCTCAGTGGCATTGCCAATAAATCCCACGAAAGTCCCTACCCCCATAATAATAAGAACAATCGTAATTATTTTACTTGCAGAAGATGTGGGGTGAACATCTCCGTAACCTACGGTAGATACGGTAACTATAGTAAAGTAAACCGCATCAGCAAAAGAAAGTTTCTCCGTTATCATAAAACCGAATGTTCCTGTAAACAAAACAATTGCAAAAATAATAAAAAATATCTGCATCCTGAATTTTATCGGATTTGAACTCATAATTTCATTTCCTTATTCCAAAACGATGTTATTTAAATATCCACATGCAAGAATCTTCTAACCAGTAAACCAATAATAAAACTTATGACAGCCACTCCCATGCTTATGACAACCATTTCCAAAAAACGCTTCTTAAATGAAATTTCATTTACAACCGAATTATAGAAAGTAAAAATCGCGATAAGACACACGGCAAGCAGTATAGTTACAGCCAAAGAATGATAACAATTATTTAAAATGAAGTAAGGAAAAACAAGGAAAACAACGGTTACAACGTATGCTGAGCCCGTAAAAAACGAGGCTTTAAGCGGATTTTTATCGGACTTCTCTGTTTTAGTTGAAAGGTATTCCGAGGCAGCCATAGAAAGCGAAGCAGAAAAACCCATAATCAGCCCGGTAACAGCAATTAATCCGGAATTTGCCAAAGCAAACGTAAATCCTGCCAAAGCACCTGTAAACTCTACCAACGCGTCATTTAAACCAAGCACAATAGAGCCCATGTATTTTAACTTTTCCTCATTTATCATTCTGATAAGATGTGCTTCATGTTCCGTTTCGTCTTTTAGTATATCGGAAGCTTCAGGGATTGAGCTGCAAAGACTGTTATAACATACCTGGGCATCGCCTTCGCCTTTTTCCATAAGCTTAACGCCAAAGGAAATGCCGAACATAAGAGATATAATAAAATAAAACCAGTACTTTATCCTGTCCGGTTTTATTTTTTTATCGGAGTACTTTTCCCATATATGATAATGGCGCAGTTCTTCCTCCGCTATATTCATTAATACTTTGCGGTTACTCCCTTTCGCAAGGCGGGAAAGGGAACGGTATATAAAATACTCCGTTATCTCATTTCTCTGGCATTGCATAATCAGTTTTATAACTTTTTTATCCATAATTTTTTAGTACTTGTTATTAAACTAAAATATTATAATTATTGCAATACCGCTTCTGTTGTGCCGCATAAAGAGCGACACAACAGAATTTTCTAATGGCAAATATTTCTTATTTTAAATTAAGCGGTTTGAAACAAATAAACCAGTCAAGGCATTTTATACCCTGTTCTTTTGCGCCTTCAACCCGGTCTTTTGCCGTGCCACAGCTGCCTGGGGGCGGTACGATTACATCTTCCCCCGGCTGCCAGTTTGCAGGCGTTGCTACTTTGTGTTTATCGCCTGTCTGTAAAGATATAAGCAGCCTCTTTATTTCCTGAAAATTCCTTCCAGATGAAGAGGGATAATACATAAGGGCCCTGACTTTCTGGTTAGGATCAATAATGAATACTGCCCTCACCGCGCTTTCGTCGCTGGCATTAGGCTGAACCATTCCATATAGTCTTGCGACTTCCATTTTTAAATCAGCTATTACGGGGAAATTAACCTCAACGTTTTTCATCCCCTTGTACTCTATTTTTTCCTTGATAGTCCTAAGCCATGCAATATGACTATAATGGCTGTCTATTGAAAGACCTATGAGTTTGCAGTTAAGCGCCTCAAACTCTTTCTCCATTGATGCAAATGTCATGAACTCAGTTGTACATACGGGAGTAAAATCAGCAGGATGGCTGAATAATATCACCCATTTACCTTTGTAATCCTCGGGGAATTTAATATGCCCCTGTGTAGTGTCCGCTTCAAATGATGGTGCCTGGTCTCCGATTAGCGGCATGTGTGTTTTTTCGCAAATGTTTTCCATTGTTTATACCTCCTTTTAGTTTTCTGAATACCCTTTTTAAAAGAGCATCATTGCTTTCCTACCTCATAAAAACAGATTATCCGTTTATCACCTCCTATATATAATATTTACTTTATAGTAATAATTACTATTACCATTTAAAAAATATATTACTTGCCCGCACAATCGCTGCAAAGCCCTTCAAGGACCACTCTTTTGTTTAATACCTTAAACATCTTTTTAAGTTTCGCCGGCACTGATATAGTTGAAGCATATTTATCATTTTTAAAATCTATTATTTTATGGCATTTAATGCATCTTGCATGGTGGTGGTTGTCCATGTCAGGCTCATACCTTTTCATCTCCCCGTACCCTTCGACGACTCCGGTAATTCCTTTCTCCGAAAATGTCTGCAATGTCCTGAAAACAGTGTCAAAGGATATATTGGGAAGTCGTTTTCTGATGCGTTTATATAACATGTCCGCTGTCGGATGGTCTTTGGATTTAGCCAGCTCTTCATATATTACTGTACGCTGGGGCGTAACTTTTAAGCCGTGTTCCTCACACTTTTCTGCGAACTGATGAGATTCAATAGTTGTATTATAATTATTCATATCTCTATTATAT
>JAFGIL010000042.1 GCA_016929635.1 Endomicrobiales bacterium | reverse complement strand
TTTATCATTAATATATTCCCCAATCTCATCGGGTGAAATCCATTTTCTTTTCCTGATTTTATCTTCAGGCCAATTTAACAGTACCTTTTCAACTAACAAGGGATACATATCTACTTTACATATGCTACCGTATTTTAAAATTTCATAACTACCGATTTTCCTGGAAACAATTTCACCCACAACACCGGCTTCTTCAAATGCTTCCATAATTGCCGATTCTTCTTTTGTCATATTATTTTCAACAAGCCCTTTCGGGAAAAGCCATTTGTTTCTGCGGCTGTTAGTAATGATTAATAATCTCAGTCTATTATTCTTAATTGTAAATGGAATAACACCCGCCTGAGCAATAGTTTTTTTTCTTTTTTTCAAAATAATCCTGTTATCATAATTCTGTTTTACTAATTCTAAAATACGAATAATGAACCATACAATTAAAGTGTAATAACTCTTTAAAAATGTCAGTATGTAAAACACAATAGAAATGTCAGTAGTAAATATAATCAGTTTATTAAAGTTATGTTTTAGGGTAACGTAAGGAGGGCGTAGCCCGACTGGAGTTACCCTAAAACTGCTGCTAAATTATTCCTTCTTATGTCATCCTTTAATTTGCGATTTTGTCTTTTCCATGGATGATCCTTTGGAACACGATGTATCTTCTTTCCCTTTTTCTCAGGCTTGGTCTTTAATTCAGTAAACTCTATTTCCTGACCGTTAAAATATATATGTACTTCTCCGTTTAGCCATTTGCATATGGTTACGTATTGTCTCGGTATAGGCAGAGGAGATAATCCTTTCAACAGCTGGATATATCCACCTGCCAGGCTGATGGTATAGTCATTTCTTACTTGCCTGACAGTTTTATAACAAAATATATTTTTAAGATCATAACCGGTAGATATTCTATGTGTATCTGCTACTTCAGGATTTACTGCAAATTTTGAGTTGTAATCGTTTATGAATGTCTTGCCAAGAAATTTATTCGCCTGGGCTATGTTTGATATTCCTTCCCGTCTTAATGCTTTGACCAGACGATCCTGAAGCGTTCGGTTAACTCTTTCTACTCTTCCTTTGGCTTGGGGAGAGTTGGCAAAGATTACTTCTATTTTCAGTTCTTTCATTGCTCGTCCAAAATCTGTTAGTTTACCTTCAGACTTGTAAACACTGTATTTGTCGACATAAATGCTTCTCGGTATTCCATGTTTTTTTACATATTCCCATAGAGTCAGTAAAACATCCTGAGTATTTTCCGATATCGCAAATTTTAGATACACTCTTCCGGTAGAATCATCTACACAATTGATTAAACAACATTCTGCTCCTCTTCCTTCAAACCAATCGTGATGACTTCCGTCAAATTGCAGAAGTTCTCCGAAACAGCTTCTTCTCTCTCTTCTTCTTCTGTGTGGTCGCTTCTTTCGAATCGATGTCGTTATTGCCGCTTTTCGCAGCCACTTCCTTATTGTTTCATGATTGACTGTTATTCCATAGCTCTTTAGCAACTCTTCTGAAAATAGCGTCGGTCCATAGTCACTATACTGTTGCCTGTATAGCTGAATTACTTCCTTCTTGAGTTTTTCAGGATATCCACGGTTTGATTTTTTTCCTCTAAGCCTGTGGATTATCCCTTTACTCCCTTCTTCTTTAACTCTTTTTATTATTCTGTAGGTTTGTCGCTCGCATAGCCCTAATATTTCTGATCCCTCTTCAACCGATAGATTTTTTGATTCCATCTGACTTATTATTTTTAACCGGTCTGCTTCTTTGCTACTCATTGTCAGTATCCCTTCCATCTTGAGTATCCTTTATTTTTGAGGTACTCAAGCTAATTTTTACTGACATTTCTTTTGTGCTGTATCTATGACATTTCTAGGGAGTCATTACAGGATAAACTCCATTAAGTTCTCATTTGTAATACTATTTAATTAATCGCACTTTCCGCCGGAGTCACTTCTTTATGTGACATAAACGGTTCTGCTTACCTGCCGATAGGCATGATCCGTCGTTTTTGTGGCGGATTGAAGATGTTATATGCCATATTTCATTAATATTTCAATATGCCCAGTATGTTCATCAATTTGCTCTTTGATAACTTGAAATCCCTGAGATATATAAAAATTGTAACTGTCTTTATTTTCTTTATAAACAGTTAACTCAAGAAAATCTCGTTGACCCTTCGCGTGATTAATAAGTTGTTTGCCTATTCCTTTGCCTTGATTTTTGGGAAAGACAAAAATTGCAGCTAAGGTATTTTTATTCAAAGCATAAAAGCCTACAATTTCTGATTCTATTTCATACACATAATTTTCTGAAGCAGGTAAATAAATATTTTTCATATTATCAATCTGCGATCGCCAAAATTCTTCTTTAACAAAACCATGTGCTTCCATGGAAGCTTGTAGCCAAATGTCTAAAACTCTTTCAATATCACCACTTTTATATTTACGAATCATAATTTCCTTTTAGCATATAACTGCATGGCAAATAACCAGCCTGCCCGCCGTAGTTTATTTTTAACGAAGGCTGGACTTTCTACTTATTAAAGAGGTTAGGTGCTTTTTTATTAACAGAATTTATGATTTTAAATTCTTTCTTCTATATAAATAGAATGCACTATGATCTTACCCCCGAAAAGTGCACAGTAAGTTAAGCAACATTTTCAAATAATTCCTTTTCGTTAATTTCTTCAAATTCAACAGGTGA
>JAFGIL010000010.1 GCA_016929635.1 Endomicrobiales bacterium | reverse complement strand
GGAAGCACCCACGCTAACCTATATTATTTTTACCACTTTATTATTGCTTTCGATTTTCCCGAGCAAAGAATTTCATTCACATAATAACTATTTGGTCTTAAAAGGCATTTTACCGGAATGGTGGCCTCTGACGAGTATGAGCCGTAGCTCATCAGGGCGGCAAACAGTGAGTCTAAAGGAATTAAGGTCGGAGTTAAAAGCACATCCTTCACTTAGAAATGCATTATCAGGGGTAAAGCTGGCAAATTCACAACTCGGCAAGCTGGTGACAGGAAGGACAGTAACAGCTGATGATGTGATGAAAGTAAGTCCTTTCCGGGCGCTAAGAACCAGAAGGCAGGCTGAAATAGTTGCTGCAATAGTAAATCAATACATCAGTTCTACGGGACAAGCAGCTAAGGATGAAGAAGTACAAACAGTTAAAGCAAAAGAAGTGCAAGTGGATGATGAAATAATAGAACAGTGGGAAAAGGCCTTTAACGATTTATTAGAATCACAGGAGTATCGTGCCATTCAGGAGCAAGACCAAGCTAGAAGGATAGGTGGAGTATATACGGTTAGTGAAATGATGAGGATGGCATCCAGGGGTACTTTTGATGATGTAATAACTGAAGGATATGAGACAGATGTATATCGTCGTACTTCTAAGGACCGTCCTCAAGGAAGACTTTCGTTTGTTATGAAAATTATTCATAGTAGAACAGGAAGAACACCTTTTATGGCGGAATTATTTACAACCAGAGGATACATGGAAGCCCGAAGGTTGATTCCTGATTTAATTGCAGATGTGGCTATCGGTCTCAGGGCAAAGTTTTCAAGTAAAGGAAGAAAGCATGATTTTAAACATGTAATCTATCAAATTGAAGCAGAGGAATTGCCTAAAGCCCTTGAGAAAGCTTTGCAGGACGGAGATTCTGCCAGAGCTAAAGATATAGTAAGGCAAAAAGCAAGGCTTGATATAGAAGCAATGAGGCGTGGCGGATATCTTGCAGATGGATATATGAAACAGTATGGGCTGATTGATGGAAAGGTACGGTTGCTAGACGCAGGAAATTTTACTTCAAGGCCCAAAGAATCAACCCCTCCTTTGGCTGATATGCTGTATATGCCATTTACTCCCTTAGGAGAGAAACAAAGATTTAATAAACGCGGATATGTGCTTTACGTTACACGAATGGATCTTAGAAAGAGCGGCAGGGAGCATGGTTTAGGGGATGAATTAGCGGATATCTATGAACAGGAAACAGGATTAACTTTTTCTGATGAGTGGGAGTTTATTTATAAAGCGTCTATTGAACAGATCGAGCAATATTGGAGCCAGTTAAAGCCGATTTTAGTGGCTCATAATTTGCCTACAGACATAGGTTTTGAATATTATAAAGAACTTTACAATGTGCTTGAAGTAATTTTTGATGAGCAAGTTGATGATAGAATAAAGATTGTAATGCTTAATAAATATCCAAGAGAACTGCTTTCAACAGCGTTGGGTATTCGTAATAAAGCAACGGAATTTATAATGAGGAATGTATATGATAACTTATATCAGCAAATTGCCCAGGAAGAATATGATAAGTATTATAAGAAACCAGTAACAACATCCGTGCCTGAAGGGTTCGGGGATGCATTAAGCCTGCAGGAAAGAGCTGAGGATCTGGATAATCAGGTAGCCTTGCTGCGGGGTTATTTGGGTATGGGTATTGACGGAATTCCTGAAATGAGAAATGTTTACATGGATTTGTCTAAAAATGACAAAAGATTTAAAGCATGGCAGACAGAATTTGCCAAATGGGAAAGAGATGTTAGGGAAAAAGGAGAGTCATCAGTCAATTTGGGATTGCTTATGCTAGATGGCACCGAAATAAGAGTTTCAATGAAAAGAAACATGCAGATAATTAGTGATTACCTGGCATCAAATGATGATATATGTCAAAGGTTAGGTTTACCTGATTCCCGTATGGCAATTATGCTGAACGCAATTAGAAGAATAAATCTGCTTATCTCAAGAGAACCTTTAGTGTCACAGGAAGAGCTGAAACATTGGGTTACGACTACATTGCCGGATACCTGGGTAAAAATCAATGTTGAAGATGGCGATACCTATGCTTCTTTTGACCATGCAGCGATGTATAATCTTTTATTAAACCTCTGGAAGGTCTCCAGGGAAATGGGAATGGTTGATCAGAACAGTTATTTCAATGCTAAACAAAGCGACGATGAAATCGTTATTGAGTATGTATGTGTTTGTCATTTAATTAATGATGAGAGCGGGGAACAGTTGTCCAAAATAAATAGGGCTCTGCAGTCTCCTTATTCGAATGACTATATTTTAAGAGAGCCGATGAAGAATGCATCAGGATCTGTAAGCTATGGTTTTGAATGGTGGCTTCAGAATTTACACATGTATGTGTCGGCTTTAGGTGCTGCAGTTGTAGCGGAAAAATGGGAAAAAGACGGAAAAAAAGGAATTAAGTTTACTATTAAAATGAAAAACCAAATACCCGATACAGCGGAAGAAAAAGATCAAGCAGATTTTCTTATGAAAGCAAGCACTGTAAAAGTGATTAAATGGTTAATCCCGTTATTCTGGTTCTGGAACGCAAAAAAAGACCTGGATGATTTTTACGCTGGGGCAAAACCATCTTTAAGGCTCAGGATTGCAGCAAAATACATTGCACCTGCATTTGAGCTGTTTGAAATATTAATGATTTATATGTTTGGGCTTGAAAACGGTATTGCAAACGATGAAAGACTGCAAAAATTCTTAAAAGGTCATGATTTAAGGGGCAGTCCTGAACAGTATATGAAACAGATGGAAGCAGGTATGAGCCAGATTCAAAAGGCGTTGAGCCAAGCATATAACGAAACATTAAAATATACCCACCTCAGGTTTATCAGAACACTCGCCAGGTTAATCATAGTTACATTCATTGAACATTATAGATATAATTCACAGGCACTAGAAAAACATGAAGCCTTGTTAATAAAAACTTCATCAGAAACTAGATATACACCAAAAGTTATTGGAGAAAGTGTTGGTGTTTTAAGAATTATATCTGACATTTCTGATTTTGAGCAACTTTGGGCAATTAAGGACAATGAGATTGTAGCAATTGAATATTATCCTACCGCAGATCCGACTTATGCAAGACCTATGGGTATAATAACCTGTGATGAACCGGCAGGGCTGTCTCATGCTCAGGGACGTGCCCGTGCTTGGGGGATACCGCATATTGTTTTGAACAGCCAAAACCTTGCTGATCTGGAAAAATTTAAAGATAAATGGGTTTATATAAAGGTAGAGAAAGATAATGTTGAGTTAAGGCTGGCAACTGACCAGGAGATATCTGATTATGAGTCATACAAGCCTAAAAAACCAAAACCTGAACTTGCTGAAGTTGATTTAACAACACCTAAGAATGTTCTTGAATGGAGTGAAACACGAAATCCAAGAGAAGCCAGCAGCAAATTTGCAAATCTACATAAATTATCAACTGGATTGTCAGTTTATAATGCTGAATATTCGGGTGACGAAAATGCAAGTCGTGTAAATTGGGGTCCTGTTTTACCTTATGCAACGTTTAAAAGAGTTTTAGATGCAAATCCCGGAGTTGAAACAGAAATTGTAAATATTGTTAAGACTATAAACAATAATGATATAAATGACATTATTACAAGACTTTCTAGGGTGCGGGAGCTTATTCTTGGAATGAATATCCCGGATTCTATCTGGGATAAGCCTGAAGTAGAAGTTCATGGTAGGATTTTTGGAAGACACAGTATAAAAAATGCTATTGAAGACTTAACTTTCAGAGATAATGGTGTGTTCGTGCGAGTCGGGACAAATGGTGAAGATTTAGATGAATATCCGGGCCTTGGCATGGGTCAATATGGTACATTTTCTAATGTTATGGATGAAGATGTAAAGATGGCAGTAAAACACGTTTGGGCATCTATCTGGAGTGTGGGGGCTTATCTTGAGAGACAAAAAATGGGATTGGATCATTTTGATGTATATCCTGCGGTGCAGATAACTGAAGCAGTAGATGCGGATTATTCTTTCGTAATTTATACTGCGGATCCCGATGAGCACAATACTGATACTGTAGTAATAGAAATAGCCCAGGGCCTTGGTGAAGGTCTTGTGGGGGACCGTTATCCAGGCAGAGCACATCGGTTTGTTTATAGCAAATCTCAGGATAAGATTATTAGCTATGAACAAGCGACAAAAAAAGAAAAGGCAGTATTAAATCCGGATGGCGGGCTTATGCGCGCCTCAGCAGAATATGCTGATGATATATTTTTAATTGACAGGGAAGCTTCAGAACTTGCCCTTACGTTGGCAAGGCAGGCAGTAGCGATAGAGAAAGTTTTTAACAGGCCTCAAGATATAGAAGGTGCTGTTAAGTTGAATAGATCTCAGGAAGATGAGGAACAGAGTTATTACATCTCTTACTTCCAATCAAGAGCACAAGTTGGTTACGAAAGGTTTGCGACAAGTTTTGAAGAATTCTATAAAAGGGAATATGATTGGGCATTAGAAGTCATCTCTGAGATGGATAAGCAACTTTCTGTTCATAGATTGTTTAGAGTATTTGAAGATAAACTTGATAGAATACAAGAATTGGCAGGTGAGAATGTATCTTGGGCAGTTGCTGAAATTGAGAATACTTTTATATTGTTGTCTCGTTTCGGGAATCAGGGATTAAAAGCTGCTGGAAAATTGTTGTTTTTTGGCGCGGGGCTACATATTCAATTTATATCAGCTTTTAAAAACTTACCAGTAGAACTAAGGGCAAGTATTTTAAGTGAAGCGGCTTATGATTTTAACAGTTTAAATCAAGATGAATTGAGTGCTTTTGAAACTAATAGTGGGTATAGTATTTCTAGAGTAATTGTTTCTCATTCTCCTGAAGAGCTAGAAGAAATATTCAAACATATACCTGCTGATAAACTGGATTTACTCCTATCGGAAGTCAATTCTTTTTATTCAAAGGAGAAAGATGATTGGGAAATAAAGGATATAAAGACTTCACGCGAGGAAATGGAAGAAATAGTATCGAGAATTAAGGAAAATAGGAGCAGCACCCAATTGCCTGAAGTTGCCCTTGGTGTTAAAAGAGGCAGAGTCCTTGAGTTGTTTGCAGAGATAATAGAAAGGATATTTAAACCTATTGAAGAGCTTTCTGTGTGGTTAACGGCAGAAAGTAATTTGCAGAGGATATCTGCACAAATTACAGACAGTGTTTTTGGGGAGTTAAAATCAGCCCAGAGAGAATATGTCCCATTGTCTTTGGAACAAATAAGAGAAAAATACAGAAGAACAAGCAGGTCGATGTATAATAAGCTTCTTGCATTAGAGGATTCATATAATCAATTCAGTGATGATTATGGATTGGAAATAATTCCCGTTGAATATATAGTTACTGATGATGGTAAAATGGCAGATGCAAGAGTTGTTGTTAGCGCGGATGGAAATAAAATCATTCAAATCACAGAAGGAGCGATAAGAAGAACGCCTATTGAACTGATAAGTCTTATTCCTAAACACGAAGTTGATGAGTATCTAGCTTTAAATGTTCCGGATACATCTCAATATGAGTTAATGAGTGTATATTTGCAGATTAGTGGTTTAGATATTACAACTGAAAGAACTTCAGATAACTTCCATAATTTAATAAGAATATTAAACTCCAGGAAAATCTCCAGCGAGATATTTGAAAGAATTTCTTATTTTGAATACTCCACATATCTTGCTTTTAAGCACATATATATGGGAATAATAAGAGATTTTGAAGATGAATTTACTCCGGAGGTTGAACAAAAAATAAATGAATTAATCCGGATGCTGACAAGGCAATTTATGATTAATTACTTACAGGGTGTAAGATTAGATACTAATATAGTTGATATCTACTGGGATTTTATAGCAAGGGAGGATATTCTTAAAAATGGAGTTTCAGTCACTGATTCAGTAGCTGAATTCGCATCATATTTACAAAATGCTTTACCGCAGATATTGAAGTACCATTTGGTCCGGGAAATAGATGATAATTTGCAGCTCATAGATATTGCCGGCAGGGGAGTTAATGCTTTTGGGATGATAGTAAATGATAACGCAGACAGAGACTCTGTTGGAAGTCCGAAAGTAAAGCTGTTAAAATTATGCAGGCATGAACGTTTTGTGGATTTATTCCTCAAGGAGATGCAGATTTTATATAAGCTGAATGAGAATAAAGTTGCAGGAGCTCCGGAACTGGATGAAAAGAGTGAAACAGGTGAATATTGGGGAAGGGCAATTCTAATGGAGTATTTGGAAGGTGATAATCTATACGGCCTTTCGGAAGAAGCAGGGAAAATAACCTGGGAGTTTTTTAGAGAATTAGAAGCTATCGGGGATCAAGTTGCTGAATGCGGGTATTTTGTTTCATCTCATTTTCTTTTTAATATTATTGTTCGGGATGGGCATCCATATTTTTATGATGTGGAACACTTCGAAGAGGTTACCGATACAAAAGCAGAAAATAGAGAACAGATAGGAAAGATTAAAAGACAAGTAATCGAACTGTGGCTTACGAAATATGGTATGGATAGGAGTTCTGAAAGCCATATTTTTGCTTTGATATCGGAAGTAGAGGATAGAATGAAGAATGATTCGAATTTGATACTTTCTGAAGCTGCTAAGGCTGTATTGTTGGATATAGGTGAATATAATCCTGCAAAAAATGTCCCAATTAAACCAGAATTAAAATACAGCCAGTCTCCGGTTTTAGCGGCATTGGGCAGTGTGGCAGCACAAGCCCCGCTGCTAGAATCTTTTGAAAGGAATGCCCGATCCCCACAGGGAATATTTGCAGGAGTAGTTCAAGTAATAGCCGACAAATTCAGATCCGAACATGATACACCGAATGCTGTTATCAGCGGGATTGAGATAGCGGGAAAGACGGTAAGTATAAAAAGTTTGGTGAAAAAAGTAGTTAAAAATACGATGGATAGATGCAGATTTTTAAGGGAAAACTTTGGTGTGGCGCAGTCACCAACAGTATATTTCATTAATGATTCAGGGGAGACGGATACTGTTGCACAAGACAGGATGAATGCCATTGCTGGAGCAGGATTCAATGTTATCAGGTTTGCCGGTTATGCGGAAAGCTCGCAGGTGAAAGATTATTTGGAGTTGAAACCTAATTTAGTGCTTAACTATGAAGGAGCTGCAAAAGCCTTTAGAGTCTGGGCTGAAGTTATACCTACTCAAAACGGTTCCGCAATTAATTTGCATATACAAAATCCGGAAGAAGTCTTGGGAGACATTGAAGATTTGGATGTAGATGCCCTTTTAAGATTATTGGCAGTTGAGTTCTGGAAAAATGTGCACAAGAACGGAGGGTTAGTCAGGCAGCTTAAAGAACTGGGATTGCCGAGTAGATTCCAGGATGGAAGCCTGCTTATGCCGGATATTGTTATTTCTTCTGCTGGAAGAGAAGGATTTGATCAGGATATCCCTAATATCTCTTCACCTGAAACTTCTGTTGATGAGATAGACAGAGATACATTGCTTGGCAACGCGCATATCATTCAGGGAAAAGACGATATAGAAGAGTTCAAGATTGATCTATGCCAGATTGCAAGGCAGAAATCAGTTGAATCGTTTGCAAGAGGTACCGGTCTTGCAGTTGAAGTTGGACTCTGGCAGAGAGGAATAAATACAATAACGGATATAGCCGGTTTAATCAGCAAACCCAGTGATGGATCTGTAATGGAAAGAAGCGGTATAGTGCGGATAGACAACTTGGTTGAGAATGGTTCTTTAAATTTGGGTTGGCTGGATGAATCTCAGCTGGGTGAGATGGAAGAAATGGGTTCAGAGATGGCTCCTAAAGAGGCGGTTGTAGATAAAGATAAAGCCATGCAATCACAAATAAGTATGCTTGTAAAAACTGCTGGAAAATCCGGTAAGAAACTGGTCGCAGGATGCAATATATCCAGTATAGAAGACTTATCAAATACGGATAAAATCACACTTATAAAAACTTTAGGTTTTGATGGGGTACATTTTAATATAAATCTGGAAGGCAGAATGGATTTTAGTGATTTCCAGGATTTATTCAATCTTATGGATGATAAAGATTTCCTTGTTTCGATTTCCTTTGGGGCTGATATCAGAAATGCGGAGGAAATTAAGAATATAATTCAAAGCAGGTACGGTTCTTTTGTGATAGAACATCTTATTACAGATCCTGATCAAATCCCTGAAGTAGCCGAAGGTTCGAATGAAGCTTTGAAACTTAACTTTACTGAGCTTGTAGTGGATAAAGAAACTGAAACCAGGATAAGGAATATAACGTTAAAAGCCGGTAAGTCCGGAGCCGTATGGTTAACGCTGGATAATGATTTTGCGGAAGCAGAAAGCGTTGCAAGGGCGCAGGTTGCAGAACTTCAGATTTTGAATTTAATCACTAATATTATGGGGCCCAGGACTCCTGAAGAGAAGAAAAAGGAAGCATATAATTTAGGATATAAGTTTGATCATGGTATTAAAGTAAAGGAATTGCATGAGGAGCTTTTCAATGAAATTTTAGGAATACTGGAAGAGGAGTCTGATGAGGTCAGTGAAGGGCAGAAAATAGCTGAAATATTGTCTAAGTTTGATAAAGAAGAGTTTACTGTTAAAACAGAAAAAGATATTAAGCGAGACAGAGTAGTGTTTGACGGCATCAGGCGCAGGGTTTTAAGCTACAAAGAGATATACGAGCAGGCAGCAGTCAGCGATAGGGCACAGATTTATGCTGAATTTGAACAGTATCTGCTTGGAATAATAGATAAAATCAGGGATTTGAAAATAAAAGAATCATTAAAAGACCTGCTGGATGACTCCTTTGATACTGCTTTGCATCAGGCAATAACTTCCGCTGCGTAGTTCTTCGTAGGGGCGGATTTATCCGCCCTTTTTATTAAGGGCGACTAAAGTCGCCCCTACGTTTACCAATATAAGAATATTATTTATTTTTTAAACTAAATTTGATATAATAAACAGGCAAAAAATTGCCTGTTTTTTTATTCCAGCAGTGTAGTTAATGACTTATAATATATGTAGTGTAGCCCCTTGTGGGCATAAGAAATAACATACTAAAAATATGGATGTTTTTATTATTACGGCCATAAAGGCCTACACTACAACTAATTCAGAAATATGCCCAAAATTGTCACTCTTAAAAAGATTCTTAATAACTCGTATATACAAGCATATCTTAAAACTGCTGATAATAATTTTGCGGCTATTGGATATAAGGAACACGGATTCCGTCACGCTAAATTCACTTCAAAGTTTGCAGGTATCGTGCTTGACAGCTTAAGGTATAAGGCAAGGGACGGAGAACTAGCAAGAATAGCCGGATATCTGCACGATATAGGAAACGCCATCAGCCAGACAGATCATGCCCAGAACGGGGCAGTTTTGGTTCTGGATATTTTAGAAGAAATAGGGCTTCATTATAAAGACATTTTCTCTATAGTCGGGGCTATCGGCAGCCATGAAGATAAGGACGTAAATCCACCGGACCCCATAGCAGCTGCGGTAATTTTAGGGGATAAAACCGATGTTCATCATACAAGAGTGCGTTCAAATGATTTATCCTCTATGGATAAGCACGGCAAGGTTAATTATGCATGCCAGAGGGCATTCCTTAAAGTAAACAGAAATCCCAGAGTTATTTCTTTAGAGTTGACCATAGATACAAAAATTTGTCCTGTAATGGTGTATTTTGAGATATTTCTGGACAGGATAAAGCTTTGCCAGAGAGCATCAAAAGTCCTTAACTGCGAGTTTGTGTTATATATCAACGGGGATAAATTTTTATAAAATATATGAAAACAGGTGAGTTTAAAATATTAAAAAAATCTTCGGAATGTTCTGCAAGGACAGGAAAATTCAAAACCGTGAATGGAGAAATCAATACGCCGGTTTTTATGCCGGTCGGCACTCAAGGGTCCGTAAAAACAATTTCGAATCTCGAGCTTCAGGAAATGGAAGCAGAGGTTGTTCTTGCAAATGCTTATCATTTATATTTGCGGCCCGGCACAGAAACAATCGAATCCTGCGGCGGGATTCAGAAATTCATCGGATGGAAAGGGCCTATGTTGACTGACTCGGGGGGATTCCAGGTTTTCAGTCTTGCTACTTTACGGAGAGTGGAAGAAGACGGCGTTGAATTCCAGTCACACATAGACGGGTCGAAACATTTTTTGGGCCCGGAGAAATCCATGGAAGTTCAGAAAAAAATCGGCGCAGACATAATAATGTGTTTTGATGAGTGCACCCCGTATCCCTGCACTAAAGAATACGCAAAACGCTCTATGGATTTAAGCGTAAATTGGGCAAGGCGCTGTAAGAAAAAATTTGAAGAGTTGGATGAGGGGAAACAGCTGCTTTTTGGCATTATCCAGGGTTCAGTATACCCGGATTTACGCAGGGAAAGCGCAGAGAGAACCATTGATATAGGCTTTCCCGGCTATGCAATAGGAGGGCTTGCCGTAGGAGAACCCAAGGAGGAGATGTTTAAAGCCTTGGAAACCACAACGCCAATACTGCCCGAACAAAAACCCCGCTACTCGATGGGGATAGGTATGCCCGAAGATATATGGGAGTCGGTTGAAAGAGGGGTAGATATGTTTGATTGCGTTCTGCCGACCCGAAACGGCAGAAATGGCCAGGCATTTACCAGTTCCGGACGAGTAAATATTAAAAATGCTGAATTTCAGAAGGATTTTTCTCCATTGGACCCTGAATGCAGCTGCCCTACCTGTAAGGGTTACAACCGTGCCTACTTAAATCATTTATTTCGCTGTCAGGAGCTGCTGGTTTTAAGACTTCTAACTTTACATAATCTTCATTTTATGATAAAATTAACAAAAGTTATTCGTAAATCAATAGAATCAGACAATTTTGTAGAATCCAAAAAAGAGTTTTTGTCAAAATATCTGAAATAACGTTGAAAAAATATATGAAAAAACAACATTATTTATTATTATTTATTTCTATTATACTGATTACCAGTAATTCAATAAACTTGATGAGCGAAGGCAATTCTGATGAGCTGGATGTGATACAGCTTGGATTGAATGATCAGAGCCGTGAAGTCAGGAGTTTAGCAATAGAAGCAATACTTCAGATAGGAAGCCAGGATTACATACCTATATTAAGAGATATGCTGGACGACAACAATGATTTCGTGAGTATTAAGGCTGCGGAAGCGCTATATAAACTAGGTGATGATTCCGGACTGCCTGTTTTAGTCAATATCCTTGATACAAAACCCGAACTTTCCGAAGAGGCGGCGCCTCTTGAAAGGGCACGCGCCATAGCCAAGAATACTCTCCGTGTTCAGGCAGCTACAGTTTTAGGAGATATTAGAGATAAGGGTGCAATAACGATTTTAAATAAAAATCTTGATGACAACGACGGAAGAGTTGTTGATGCATGCCTTGTTGCCTTGGCGAAATTAGGCGATAAAACCGTAAAAGAAGATTTCGTTTCTGCGTTGAGAAGTACAAAGTACCAGGTGCGTGCAAAAGCTGCGGAAGCTTTAGGCGACATGGGTGATCCCACAGTTGCTCCTGCTATCAGAGAGAGATTAAAAGACTGGAACCGGGAGCCCAAGGTAGAAGCCTGCATTGCTTTGGGTAAATTGGACGATTTAGAAAGTATACCGCAAATCAGGGAGCTTCTGATGGATGAAGACGCTATAGTAAGAGAAAATGCCGCTTTGTCTTTAGGTATGTTTAGTTTTAAAGAGAATAAAAGCATTAAAGCATTGCTTGACATCTTAGATGATCCCAACGGTTTGGTACGTATTGCAGCCAGCAAGTCTTTATTCATATTAGGAGATGATTCGGGTAAAGAGTTTGTGCTGGGAGTATTGAAATCCGACGAAAGGGATGCAAAAATAAAAGCACTCGAAGCACTTGAGGCTATGGCAAATCAGGGAGATATTAAAGATTTAGAGTCACTTCTTGATGATGAAGACAAATCAATTGCCGTTCGTGCAGCAAAAGTACTTGTCATGGTTAAGCAAAGAATGGAAAGCGATAAAGAAATGATAGAAGGAAAAAAGAGTAAAAAAAAGGACAAAAAAAAGAAATAATACAGGAGGATATTTATGTCTTTTAAGCCAACAAAGATAATTTTAGCACTATTTTATTTAGCAGGTTTTACGCCTGCCCTTTATGCACAGGAGGCTGTACCCAGGCAAAGCCCTTTCGGAAGTTTTTTTCCTTTAATTGTGATATTCGGAATCTTCTATTTTTTGTTGATTAGGCCGCAGCAGAAAAAGGCAAAAGAACACCAGATAATGCTGAATTCCGTAAAAAAGGATGACAAGATTATAACTAACGGCGGTTTGTACGGGACAGTTGTTAATGTTAAAGGTAATGTTTTGGAAGTCAAGATTGCCGACGGTGTTAAAGTCCAGATATCAAAGTCGGCTATAAGTAATGTGGTTACTAATTCTGAGCAGGTGGTTACTCCTGAGGTTGTAAAATAATAAGTCGTCAGTCTTCAGTCATCAGCTGTCTGCTTTGAAAACAATTATAAATATTTTTTGCTGAAGACTGATGTCTGAAAGCTGAAAGCTAAAATATGGTAAAAACCAAACAAAAATACTCCGGGATTACTCTTGAGGCAGTAAAAAAGAACCATACGGTAAATAATTTTATCGAGGCTGCCAACAGCTATTTGGGAGCAGTAGGATATACAGAGCATGGTTTCAGGCATGTGAGTCTGGTTGCCTCTGTAGCTCAGAATGTATTGAATCATTTAGGTTATGAACATCCGATGCCGGAGCTGGCAGGAATAGCAGGGTATCTGCATGATATAGGAAATGTCGTGAACCGTCAGGATCACGGACAGTCGGCTGCTCTTATTTCTATGAAGATTTTAAAACAAATGGGCGCTGACCCTAATGAAATTGCTATGGTAATTTCAGCTATCGGAAACCACGAGGAGGAAATAGGAGATCCCGTTAATCCGGTTGCAGCAGCATTGATACTGGCGGATAAATCTGATGTTCATAAAGCACGGGTGCGTAATCCCAGCATGATCGCAGTAGATATTCATGACAGGGTAAACTTTGCCGTTGAAAGGTCTTTCCTGAAAATCGACGGCAATAAAAAGATTATTACCCTGGAATTGAATGTTGACCAGAATATTTCTAAAGTAATGGAGTATTTTGAAATATTCATGTCCCGGATGATAATGTGCAGAAGAGCAGCAGAGTTTCTGAAGTGTAAGTTTGAATTAATAATAAACGGAAAAAAACTTCTTTAAAAGGGACAGACACTTTATGTTTTATATGTTTATTGTACAGTATATTAATTACTAAGTATTTTAAATAGAAACATATAAAACATAAAGTGTCTGTCCCAAAAGAAAGCGAGGTAATATATGTCCAGATTGCAAGTAAAAATTTTGGTAACTGTGCTTTTTTTGGGATTGGCAATTTATTTCCTTTACCCCACAGTTGAGTGGTATGGATTGTCTCAACAGGAAAGGGATAAAAGGGAGAGGCTCAAAGACAAGATTGTAAGTAAAATCCTGAACCTGGGATTGGACCTCCGAGGAGGAATACATCTGGTACTTGAGCTGGATGCTGATAAGCTTGAGCCGGGTGTTGACGTAAATGATGCGATAGGACGGGCAATTGAGATAATCCGTAACAGAGTGGACCAGTTTGGCGTTGCAGAACCTTTAATTGCACGCCAGGGAGAAAGGTGGATTGTAATTCAGCTGCCCGGCATAAAAGATCCGGAAAGAGCAAAGGATTTAATCGGCAAAACCGCACTTCTGGAATTTCGCCTGGTGGATGAGAGTACAGCCTTGGGTGACATAGCAGAGGAGTTGAGGGAAAAAGAAGCCCGTTTTGAGGAGCTAAACGATTTTCCTGAAATCGTAAAAATGATTCCTAAAGGGCATGCGGTTTTTCCCGGCAAGGAAGACCGTTACTACATTTTAAAATCATCACCTGAGCTTACAGGGGCTTATCTTGTAGACGCAAAGGTGAATATCGGCGGAGAGTTTGGTTATCCTCACGTTTCCATTGAGTTTAACAGGGACGGCGCAAAAATATTTTCACGCGTAACAGGAGAAAATATAGAAAGAAACCTGGCTATTGTATTAGACGGGGTTGTTCAATCAGCTCCCGTAATAAGAACGCGTATTCCCGACGGAAAGGCTATTATTGAAGGTAATTTTACCATGGAAGATGCAAAACTGCTTGCAACTATATTAAGAGCTGGTGCATTACCTGCACCGGTAAAGATTATTGAGGAGCGTTCCGTAGGGCCTACATTGGGTGAGGATTCAATTAAGGCAGGAGTAAAGGCAACTATTTTTGGTGCTATAGTCGTACTTATATTTATGGCGTTCTACTACAAGTTCTCCGGTTTGATAGCTGACTTCGCTCTTTTTCTTAATATTATATTATTACTTGGGTTAATGGCATACTTCAGGTTTACGCTTACACTGCCCGGTATGGCAGGTATTATATTGACCCTGGGTATGGCGGTTGATGCAAACGTTCTGATATTGGAAAGGATCAGAGAGGAACTGAAAGCAGGTAAAACCCACAGGCTTGCGGTTGATGCGGGTTATCAGAAAGCTTTTCACACGATTATGGATGCAAATGTTACGACTCTGATCGCTGCCATATTTTTATTTCAGTTCGGCACGGGGCCTGTAAAAGGTTTTGCCGTGACTCTGACTCTAGGTATTCTGGTCAGCATGTTTACTGCAATTTTAGTTACAAAATCAATATATGAACTGCTTTTCCAGGAAAGAATAATAGAAAAACTTAGTTTATAATTTGCTAGGACTGTATAACCTTGCAGGTTAAACAGATTAAAAGATTGGAGGTTTATAGTGGAGATTTTAAAAAAGATGAACATTGATTTTATAGGACAGAGACGCTTATTTTTTATAGTTTCTGTTGTTGTTATTTTATCGGGAGCGATATCTTTGCTTGTTAAAGGCGGCCCTAACCTGGGTATAGATTTCAAGGGAGGGATTCTATTGCAGCTGGCTTTTGAAAAACAGATGAATATGGATGACCTTCGTTCAACACTGAATGAATCAGATATTATTGGTTATGAGCTGCAGAGCTCTGACAATAACTCCGTGATTATCAGGATAAAGAAGGCAGATTTTAATGCAGAAGGATTTGCTAGAAAAGTAGTGAAAACATTAAGCGAGAAATATCCGGATAACAAGGTTGAAATCGAGAGAAGCGAGTACGTGGGGCCGGCGATCGGCCATCACCTGGTCAAACAGGCATTTTTTGCCATAATCTTTTCTTTGCTTGGAATAATCGTGTACGTTGCCTTCAGATTCCATTCCGGTTTATGGGGAATAGCCGGAGTGCTGGCGTTAGCGCACGATGTGTTTATAGTTATAGGAATTTTTTCAATATTCAATAAAGAGATAACACTTACAGTAATTGCCGCAATACTGACTTTGGCAGGATATTCGATTAACGATACTATCGTTATATTTGACAGAATCCGTGAGAATCTCAGGATGCTGGCAAAGAGCGATTTGCCGACGGTAATAAACTCCAGTATTAATCAGACGCTTTCAAGAACCGTCATAACCTCTCTTACTTCCTTTCTGGTTGTCCTGGCTCTGTTTTTGTTCGGGGGCGAAGTTATACATGATTTTGCCTTTGCTCTTGTAATCGGAATTATAGTTGGTACATATTCATCCATATACATTGCAAGCCCGTTGGTTTACGAGTGGGAATTATACCGCAAACGCAGGGAAAAAAGGCGTTAGTATTTTAGGGTCATATGAGAAAAATAAAAAAATATAAAATTAATCTGCGCACGCGCAATATACAGCAGCTTTTAAAAACAATATCTAAGGTATCCGAGATTACACCCCAGATTGAGGAAGCTGTTAAAAGGGAAAAGGACCATGCCGACAGGATCATCAGTTCTGCAGCTATTTACGATACTGTGGATAGGGAAAAAGTGAATTTTGATTTAGGAATAGAAATGCCCGAGAACTGGGTGGCAGCCACTTTTTATCTGGTAACGATAGGAAGTGAAATAGAGCGTGAAATAAGAGACGTTCAGAGTACGGAAGAGAATATCCTGGCTAAAATCCTTCACTCTATCGGTTTGGATGCGCTTGATCAGTCCGCTAATTTCATAACAAAGCTGATAAATGAAGAGGCGAAACAGGAAGATTGCACTCTTACAAACCAATATAAGCTTACTTCTTTTGCTGTCCTGGATAACGTGTTTAAGATAATAGACAGCGAAAAGATAGGCGTGAAGTTAAAAAACAACAAAACTTTTGAACCCCAGTATTCGTCTTGCGGGGTAATTTTCTGGGTTCCAATCAAAAAACATGCTAAAAGGGTAAAATCCTAAAGATAGTCCAGGGAAAGCATCCAACCAAATGATTTTTCTCTATAACTCGATTCTATTTCTTTTTTCAATCCCAATTCTGGTTTTTATATTGTTTCGTTACGGCAAAAGGTCAAAGACCGAGTTTTTTTATAAATTGCCGGAAAGGTTTGGTATTTATAAACGAGGGATATATCCCGAAAAAGGATCTTTGTGGTTTCATTGCGCATCTTTGGGTGAAGTGAAAGCTGTTGAACCTCTATTGAGGAATCTAAGGGGGAAACATAAGGTAATTATTACTACAATGACTTTTGCCGGAAGAAAGTACTCCGAAGAAAATGATTTGGCAGATTCTATATTATATGTTCCTTTGGATTTTTCTTTTATTGTCCAAAAGTACATTTCTTTTTTCAGGCCGAAATGCCTCATATTGATAGAAACGGAGCTGTGGCCCGGATTAATCTTTACAGCCAAGAAAAATAATTTAAAAGTAGCTCTAATAAATGCCAGGTTATCGGATTTTTCATTTAATCACTATGTATTACTGAGATTTTTCTGGCAAAGAGTCATAAATTCAATTGATTTTATAGCAGCAAGATCCCGTATGGATATGGAAAGGCTGATAAACCTGGGATATTCAGGAAGAAGCATAAGAGAGACGGGCAATTTGAAATATGACAGTATATCTTTATCAGATGGATTTTCAAGGGAAGGATTCGGGTTCAAGGAGAATGATTTAATTCTGCTGGCTGCGAGTTCAAGGAATGGCGAAGAAGGTATAATTTTATCAGCATGGAAAGAACTGAAGAAAAAACATAATGGTTTAAAAATGATTATTGCACCTCGTCACATAGAAAGGTCACGCGAAATATCCAAATTGGCAAAGAATTTGGGAATAGAATATGCTTTCCGGACATCTAAGCAGAAACAGTGCGCAGATTGCCTTATTGTAGATACTTTTGGTGAGCTGCAGAGATTCTATGAAATGAGCGATATTGTTTTTGTAGGAGGCTCGCTGGTAAACAAAGGCGGGCAGAATCCGATAGAGCCGGCGGCGCATTCAAAACCGGTTATATTCGGGCCGTATATGCAGAATTTTTTATCTGAAGCAGCTATATTGAAAGAAAACGGCGGGTCAATTCAGGTAAGAGATAAGGATGAATTGACAACCGAAATAGATAGATTAATTTCAGATGCCGGTTATAGAAAAAGCACCGGTGTAAAAGCCAGGGAAATAGTTGAAAAACAAAAAGGTGCGTGCAATAGAACATTAGAAATTATTAATTCTATAATAAATTGAGTTGTTTTAGTATCTGGATTTTAAGATGACAAAACTCATATCTTTTATCGGATGGATAATAATAAGATTGCTCAATATGACTTTGCGGATTGATGAAGTAAACGGCGAAGTCTGGAGAAAAGAAGAAAACGTTGTATTTGCGTTCTGGCATGGAGAGCAATTTCTTCTTTATTGCCAAAGGCAGAGCAGGAAAGCCGTGCTCATGAGCAGCCTTTCAAGGGACGGGGAAATACAAAGCGGTATACTTCAGCTGCTTGGATATTCGGTGGTAAGGGGTTCTTCGACTAAAGGCGGGGAAAAAGCATTGGTGAAGATAATACGCATGGTAAAAAACGGATATTCCACTGCTTTTGCGGTAGACGGCCCGAAAGGCCCTCTGCACGACGTGAAACCGGGTGTCCTTTATCTTGCTATGAAGTCAAACAGACTGCTTGTCCCTGTAAGCACTTGTTCAAAAAAACATAAACTGCTTAGGAAAACATGGGACCAGTATAAGCTGCCGGTCCCTTTTTCCAGGGCTGTAGTGGCGTATGGCAAACCTGTAAAAATAGAGAAAGAAACAGAAATTGAGAATTATACAAGAGATATAAAAGAATCCCTGGAAGAGCTGTCTTTGTTCACGAATAACTATTTCTGGTCAAAAGATGCCAGGGAATATCTGGAGCATCATCCGTGCCCGAAAATTCTTATAGTTCAGCCAAGCCGCATAGGTGATGTTGTTTTTGCACTGCCTACGCTGTCCGCTTTAAGAAAAAAGTATCCCAAAGCATGGATAGGGTGGTTTGTTGACGAACGCTGTGCGCCGGTTTTGGAAGGCAACCCGGATTTGGATGAAGTGATTATATTTGACCGAAGAAAAACAGGATTAGGTTACTTCTCGAAACTGAGAAAATATTTGAGGTCAAAACAGATTGATTTAAGCATAGATTTGCACGGATTGTTTAAATCCGCATTTATGGTATGGATGGCAGGTGCCAGGTTTAAGCTTGCGTCGGGCTCCACTTATGGGATGAAAGAGCTGTCCTGGCTGTTCTCGAAAGAAATTAAGCCTGAAAAAATCGATACTCATTGTATTAACCGGCATCTAAGAGTTGCGGAATATTTGGGATGCCTGAAGGATAACCCTGAATATAAAATTATTATCAAGGAAGAGGTCGCTAAAAGGGTCGATAGTATTTTAAAAGAAAAAGGTATTAATGCAGAAAAACCTGTTGTGATTATGTTTCCGGGCGGGGGATGGATTGCCAGGCGCTGGTTTCCTGAAAGGTTTTCTGAGCTTGCAGATAAATTAGTTTCTGAATTCGGAGCGCAGGTGATACTTATAGGAGGAAAAGAAGGAGGAGCAAGCGAGAAAGGATTGAACCAGTTAATAAAGCATAAGAGTAAAAACGGTATGACAGATTTAACAGGAATGCTCAATTTAAATGAAGTTGCGGCATTGTTTAAAAAAAGCTGTTTATTTGTCGGAAATGAAGCAGGGCCCATGCATTTAGCCTGTGCATTAAACGTTCCTGTTGTTGCCATACTAGGGCCGACTATCGCCAACCGTACAGGTCCTTACGGTAAAAATGTAAAGATTATTCAGCATAAGGTTGATTGTCAGCCATGCCGCAATCGTAACTGTGTAACCAAAAAATGTATGGAGCTGGTTACAGTGGACGAAGTATTTGAAGCATCCAAAACCTTTCTTGCACACCCCCGCGGTGTGAATATGGTTGAAAAATGAAGGTGTTTATGAAGATTTTAATAATAAAACCAAGCTCATTTGGTGATATAATACATGCAAATCCGACTCTGGTTGCTTTAAAGAAGCTTTACCCGGACAGTAATATATCCTGGCTTGTCTTTGATACGTTTGCAGATTTGTTATCCCTTTTCCCCGATGTAGATGACATTATGGTGTGGAATAGAAACAATGGGATAGTTGAGTTTCTCCGGGTGATAATGAGTGTTCAGGAAAAAAGATTTGATTTGGTTATTGATTTACAGGGTTTGCTGAGGACAAGCCTTATTTCGCTTTTATCCGGAGCAAGACAAAGGATAGGTGTTCCGGGATTAAAGGAGTTCAGCTGGATTTTTGAAAAGGAGGTTTTTCCTGAAAGCAGTTCTTTCAATGCCGTTAACAGGAACCTTGAGACGGTCCGTTTTATTGCAGGGAAAAAAGTAGAACCTAAGTTCAACATTAAGGCAACGCCCGAAAGCGAGAAGCGGACTGAGGAAATACTTGAAAAAAATGGACTCCCTATTTCAGACAGAATTATCGGCATTGTGCCGCATGCGCGGGGGTTATCAAAAAGATGGCCAAAGCAACACTATATGGAGCTTATTGATTCAATGTTAAAGCTGGAGTACGATATTAAGATTTTAATTTTAGGCAATAAAGGCGACTTTGAACCAACTAATAATCCCGACATTATAAATTTATGCGGGCAGACTTCTTTACCTGCGCTTCATGGTATATTGAAAAAATGCAGGTTAGTAATCGGGGGAGATACCGGCCCGGTACAGCTTGCCGCAGCCCTGAATATTCCTACAATAGCAATCTTCGGAGGATCTGACGTAAACGAAACTGCCCCGATTTCAAGGAACGCTGTTATAATAAGAAAAGATTATCCCTGTTCTCCGTGCAGGACACAGCCTAAGTGCAAGGATTTTCCCTGTTTAAGGGAAATAAAACCCGAAGATGTATTAAAGGAAGTAAAAAAATGGATAAAATAATTTTTTTCCATATGAATCAGCTGGGCGACCTGCTATTCAGCTTGCCTGTATTATACGCAGCTAAAAAAGAGCTGAGGGATGTAAAATTGAGCAGCCTTGTAAGGCCGGAACTTGTCTTGCTTCTTGAAGCTACAGGCCTTGTTGACGAAGTTATCGTGAAACCCAGGGAAAATATATTTCTAAAATATAGAATCCTGAAGTTATTAAAGGAAAAGAAATTCAATAAAGCAGTGCTTTTTTCCGAATCACCCGAATCTTTGCTGTTAAGCTATTTTGCGGGCATTCAAAAACGCTGCGGTTTTTCTTCTTTGGTTTCGAGCTTTATTTTAACAGAAAAAGTAAAACGTGCCGGAGTACCGTCTTTGCTTAATAACATGAATTTGGGAAAAAGCCTGGGGTTGATTGAAATACCCAAAGATTATACTGGATTAGTAAAAGTCCCGGGATATGAATCGGAAAAAGCTGATTATTGGTTAAAAAAGGAGAATATTGACGCAAATAAGCTGGTAATCGTTGCTCCGGGGTCCAGTTCCAGAAGGAAACATAAACAATGGATGCAAAAAAACTGGATAAGTTTAATAATGTGGATTCTCAATAAAGGATTTTCTCCCGTTCTTATAGGTTCGCAAAGCGAAATAGATGAATTAAGGACAATTTCAAATAGTTTTACTCCTTCCATGAAAATCTTTTCAAAACCAGACGGAATTATGCCGCTTGCTGCTTTAATAAAGAAAGCGAAAATATTTGTAGGTATTGACTCAGGCGCCATGCATTTAGCAGCAAGCCTCAGCATACCTGTTGTAGCTCTTTTCGGACCTACGGATCCGAACCAGATAGGCCCCCAGCCGTTAAGCAAACATAAAGTAATAAAGAAAAACGATATGCAGGATATACAAGTGGAGGAAGTGTGTTCAGAGATCGGGTCTGTCCTATATTAAAACGCTTTTTGCCGTGCGGCGCTTTATACGGGATAGTTTTCTATTCTTTCCTTTTTTTCATTTCTCTTATCTGGAACTTCGGATTCAGTTTGATGGGGATTACCCAGTCGGATGTTTCGGAGCTCATAATAAACAAATTCTGGCCGTACATTCTTTACATCCAGGTAAAAATACTTCTGGTATACGCTATTATAGGATATATCGTAGGATTAACTTCGGATTTTGTTGTAAGGAATTTGTTTAGAGAAAATTCCAACCCTTCTCCTTTCTCATTTACAAAAGAACAGAGATGTGAAGCGGGCCTGCGTGTTTTATGGATATTTACGGTTTTTGCTTATTTCCTGCTGGCCTCATTAAAAAAATATCCTCAGCTTTACTCGGAAGCTTTTTACGACAAAGGCGGTATTCTTGGCGCTTTTCAGATTTTTGTTACTGACTATATGGGTGATTGGCCCCTGCTATCCCTAAAAGTATTATTGATACTGCTGTTATTAAGTTCTATATTGATTTGGTTGAAAAATAATGCAAGGTTAAGGGTAAAGCTGGCAACTGTGTTCATAGTCCTGGTTTTATTTGTTTTTATGAAGGATATCCTAAACATATCCCATAAAAACAAAGGGCCTAACATACTGATTCTTGCATCCGATTCCCTGAGAAAAGACATGATCTATGAAAGGGAAGTTACCCCGAATATTAACAAACTGATTGATGAGGGAGTTGTGTTCGATTCAGCTCACACCTCTTTGCCCCGGACTTTTCCGGCCATGATATCTTTTCTAACCGGGAAATACCCCTTAAATCACGGGGTAAGGCATATGTTTCCGAGTAAGTGGGAAAGAGACCACAGAAAACACAGTTTTGTAGAAATGCTGCGGAAACAGGGATACAGGACAGCGGTTGTAAGTGATTTTGCCGGTGATGTTTTTTCAAGAATGGATATAGGTTTTGATAAGATAAAGGTGCCGTATTTTAATTTTGTGACAATTATTAACCAGCGTTCACTTGAAATGCATCTAATGCTTTTGCCTTATCTGACAAACAATTTTGCCCGCACAATCTTTCCGGAACTCAAGGAACTGGCAAATAACGGGGATCCATTTTTGCTTACGGGGGAACTCAAATCTACTTTGAAATGCTTGATGAAAGGCGAGAAATTTTGCTGCCTGACTTTTTTTTCGGCAACGCATTTTCCTTACGCATCCCCAAACCCTTTTTATAGAAAATATGCCCTGCCCGGTTACAGGAAAAAATATAAATATATGAAGCCGCCTACGATTTATGAAAAGGAATCCTTTGACGAAGAGGATTTAATGCAGATTCGGGGTTTATATAAAGGAGCTGTGAGCTCTTTTGACTCAGCGGTGGGAGATATAACGGAATTTTTAAAGAGAAAAAAGGTTTTTGATAAAACTATCATTATAATAACCGCTGATCACGGCGAGAATCTTTACGAGAATGGTTGGTCAATAGGGCACGGCGAGCACCTGAGAGGGCCGAATGTTTTGAATGTCCCGTTAGTTGTCAGATTCCCTGACGGACTGTTCAAAAAAAGAAAGGTCGAGAAAGTCACAAGGGATGTTGACGTGATGCCGACTATTTTTGATTATCTGCAACTGGGGATACCCGAAGGAATTGACGGAGTAAGCTTGATGCCTCTAATAAGGGATGAGAACCAGGATTTTGGACTGGTTGCATTTTCCGAGACAGGTATATGGTTCAGCGATGTTGTTGAGGCGTTTTATCAGGAGCAGCGCATTATGTATCCTGATATAACCGGGATATCAGAGATTGATTTTACTTATAATATGGAAGTAATCATCAAGGATAAATACCAGGACCTGCTGAATATTGCAAAACACAGGATGATTGACGATGGAAATTACAGGCTTATCTATATACCTACTCGGGAAGGCGTTAAGTATGAGCTTTACGACATAAAAAATGAAACAGGATACAATGTCGATGTTGCGGATAAAAATCCAAGAAAAGTCAGGGAGTTAAAGCAAGTCCTTATTAAACTTATGGAAAACGACAGCGACAAAATAGGATTTTAACCTTTGCACACCCCCGCGGTGTGAATATGGTTGAAATTGCAATGTGTTTTGGATGGATTTATGCCATATAGAAATCAGAAGCTTGCAATAGATGGAGTTTATCATGTATTCAATAGAAGTATTGCTAAGTACCTGATTTTTAATGATAACAATGAGTTTTTAAGGTTTATACAATTAGTCCAGTACTATAAGTTTAGGCAAAATATAAGTCTTTCAGTGTGCTTAAGAAAAAATGAATCATTAAATGATGAGAGATTTATAACAGAACATGTTGCTAATCAAGATATGCTTGTTGAAATAATAACTTATTGCCTCATGCCGACTCATATTCATTTAGTCCTGAAGCAGAAAGAAAAAAACGGAATTTCTATATTTATGAATAATGTTTTAAACAGCTATACACGATATTTCAACACAAAACATAAACGAAAAGGCCCGTTATGGGAAAGTAGATTCAAACATGTAGCAGTCAGGACGCAAGAACAACTGCTTTATTTAACGTGTTATTTGCATCTTAATCCTACAACTGCGGGTTTAGTAAGTATTCCAGATGACTGGAAGCACTCTTCATTTGATGAATATATAAATAAAACTCAAAGTAACAAAAAGATATGCAACTATGATGATTTGCTGGATATTAATCCGGAAGACTATAAAAGGTTTGTATATGATAATATTTCATATCAAAAGGAATTAGCAAAAATAAAGAAGCTCCTGTTGGAGTAGAAATCTATCAATATGGAATTATCCTACAAAAACACATTGAAAAACCATAGCGAAACACACCGCGGGGGTGTGCAAGGGTAAAATGATTAAGGATTATTTGCGCATAATATTTATAACTTTTTTATTTTTATTGATAGCATTTGCTGTATTTTATCTGTCTTTGGTTATTCCTCGGGATCAAAGGATAGAAATGGCAGACTTGCCCGGACAAGAATTCAGTGTAAAGCACAGGCTTTACTATGATTTTACGGAAGGCCTGAAAAATGCAAAGATAAAAACAGGAGACCTTGATTCAGCAAAGGATTATTTAGCAATGTATCAATACTTTCAAAACCATCCATCCCAGCATATGCATGATTTGAATATGCATTTGTCACTGGGCTGGTTCCCCCTGAAAACAGATCATCGGGACTGTATCATGGCTCCTACTCCGTCTGTGATTGAATATGCGCTTTATCTCCCTGAAAACCCCATACTGAAGTTCGATTACGGCATAGTCTCATCTATCGACAGGGCAATATTTTTACCGGCCAGTTTTAAAATATTCGTTATTGACAGGAAGAAGGAATCGCACGTCGTTTTTGAGAAAACAGAGTATCCCTTGCTCCCGTTTAGGTGGAAGTCACATGACGGATACTACAAAAATTTCTATAAATACTTCCATCCCCAGATACAGGAAAGGGACGGGAAATGGAATTTTGCGGAAGTTGACTTGAAGGATTTTGAGAAACAGTGGGTTAAAATCCGATTCATAACCGAAAATATCAACCTTTCAGATGAATCTTTTGAAGTTGATGGAGATGCATGTAAAACCTGTGACACCGGATTGTGTTACGGCCAGGCTTTGAATGTTTCGGATTTGAATTCTTATCCGAAAATAAGCACTACCACGACTCTTGCTTTCTGGGCACAGCCAGGTATTTATACTAAGGTAACCGAGCAAAAAGAACCAAATGTTATTTTAATAGTTATTGATTCGTTCAGAAGAGACCATTTAAACAGCAGGTTTTCTCCTAATTTATGGCGATATGCTGAAAGCGGCATAAATTTCAACAAAGCTTTTTCTAACGGAAACATGACCAAGCTTTCAGTGCCTTCGTTTCTAATGTCGCAGCCCCCGAGCGGGATTTCCGAGATATCAACTCACTATGAGGTAACAAAAAAAGCAAGGGAGAAGTTTTATGAAAGAAAACTCCCGACGCTTCTTTCTAAGTTAAAGGAAAACAGGTACAGAACAGCGGCCATAGGCTCATGCTCTCTTTTTTCCGACGGACAGGGGTTTTCCGCTGACCTGGGTTTCGATGAGGTAATAAACCTTGAGCATTCCGGGTACAGCCCTCCTCATGTTACAAAAGAGGGCATTAAGTGGCTTAAAGCTCACGGCAGGGAAAAGTTTTTCATGATGCTTTATTATGACGGGCCTCACGGGCCTTACCGGCCTCCGCTGAAATATGTCTGGAAGTCAGTAAAAAGAGGCGGTATTCTGCGTAATTTCAGAAAGATACTTTATCTGGGTGAGATTATCTATCATGATGACTATATCGGGCAGCTGAGAAAATATCTTGAGGCTTCCGGACTGGATAAAGATACGATTATTATTTTTACATCTGACCACGGTGTTACTTTCAGGACACTTGAATATGACTGGCCGACAAAGTTCGGGCCCTGGAGGAAGAAAAAAGTAACTTTTCACTCGCATGGAGTATCGCTAATTCCTGAAGATATTAATGTACCGCTATTTTTTGTATTACCCGAAGAAATGTTAATTCCCGACGTCAAAAATGGCTTGAAAATTGAAGATAAAATACAGCTGCTTGACCTGGCCCCCACCATTTTGGATCTATTGAACCTGAAAATACCAAAAGAGTTTCAGGGAAAAAGTTTAAAAGCCGTGTTTTCCGGACAAGAGTTAAAAGAAGAAATTGTATCATTTCACCAGGGATGGCAGAACTACGGGATTTACTGGAAGAATGAGTGGCTATACGTCAACAATTTTGCTCCGCGCAATAAATTTCCGGAAGAGTCGGTTGTGGCTGATGAACTTTTTAACATCATAGAAGACCCGTTGTGTGAAAATAATCTGGCATATAAGCATCCCTTCAATAAAACGCTCTTACCAAGAATGAAAAGGCTGTTGGAAGCCTATGTGCCTAAAAGCAAAAAATATAAAGTTAAGTTTTTGGGAGAAAAAGATAGATCAGTAAGAGTTAATTTGTATGCAAAAGGGGAGATATCCGGGATTGAAACATCGTCTGAGATTCTCAATAAAGGCAGAAGATACTGCAGTTTTAAATTAAATCCTGATGATGAATTGTCATTCAGGATTACACCTGAAAATTTGGAATTTACAATCAATTCATATTTGGACGGCAGGCAGGTGAAGTACGGAGAAATTCTTGTTGGCAGATATGCCTTGCCTATGCTTGATTCATATAAAATAACATCTTCTGAACGGGATAAAATAGATGGCTGGCCGGATGATTTCAGATTTATTAAAGGGAACAGATTACTGCTGGGAACAGTTTATGATGAATTAACTGAGAGGAAGGAGCCGGGTAAATCCTCAAAACAGCTTCGCTCCATGCTTGAGGAGTGGGGGTATATTAATCAATGACCCGTATCGGTTGGCAATAGATCTTTTATTTTAAAAAAACCATTGAAATTTGTAGTAAAAGTTATTATACTTTCTTTAGATTGAAAACAGCAGGTTTTATAGCAATAATAAGGTTGTTCAAATTTTACAAATTTCTTTCAATAATTTCATAGATTTTTCATATATTTACTATATAATAAATAAAGCTTTAAAGAGTATAATTCTATTATGAAATTAACGGTTTTTTTAATTATCATTCCAAGTTTGCTTCTCCAGCTAATATCTCCTTTTTGTCAGGCAGGTGATGAGTTGTCCTGTTTGTTTGAAGAGGAGTATTTCAGCAATACACTTCACGCCTCAAAAGCTTTTTTTCTAACATGGTGCATATCGGCTTCAGTTAAGATCGTAACTGATGCGATAGCGCCGGATAGCGTAAACACCTTTTCTGACACTTCACAACAGCACAAGCAACACAGGAACCCTAAGAAAAAAAACATCCACTTTTTATACACGTTTAACAGCAATCTTGACACGTCTTTGAGTAATGTTTTTGGCGGTTTAACCGCATCTAACACAATATTCTCTAAAGTGCAGGTAAATGCTTTTGATCTATTCTATGAATATATAGCATTTTATATCTATTTCGAAAGTTTCCTGATATGCATAATGTTCTTGATGATACTATATCTTTTGCCCAGAGGCGCAATAGATAAAAATTATTTAATACATGAAAATAAAAATTTATAAACCCATCCAGAAGTAAACCGGATGGGTTTTTTATTTTGTTTCAAGGAGAAGTAAAATGAATATCAAAAAATTTATAGCGGTTTTGACAACCTGCTGCTTTGTTTTTTCTTTCATAGTCAGCCAGCCGCTGCAGGCTGTTGTTGAAAAAAGAAAAGAAACGGCGGAATTCAGGGAAATCTTTGACAGCTTCTTTATTCCCGGCGTTATAGGAAGGATCACTGAAGTACGGGACTCCCGGCAAAGAGCACAGACTGACCTGGTTGATGAGTCTCAAGCTTCCGGTGCCGGGCGCTGCAAGAGAGTAGTGGTAAACATCCAGGACCTCCACTGTCATCCAGAAGTGCAGAGGAATATATCTAAAATCCTTTCAATTTTAGATAAGAAGTACGACCTGAAGAATGTCTATATAGAAGGCGCATCGGGCAACATAGATACTTCATGGCTCACTGATGTGGATGATAAAGAGTTGAAAGATAAAGTGCTTGAAGCCCTGATTGACAGCGGTAAACTTACCGGTGCGGAATACTACTCTGTAAAATCGGGAAAAACTGATCTTTTGGTCGGCGTGGAGAACAGGAAACTCCATACTGACAACATACTGAGGCTTAAGACCATAAACGAAAAACAGAAGCAGATTAATTCAGAGATAGAATTTCTCAATGAAGACCTGGTTCAGCTGGAACAAAGGTATTTTAATTCCAGGAACAAAAAATTGACTAAAACCATTGAGAAACACAAAGAAGGAAACCTGAAACCCCATAAGTACTATTCGGATCTGCTTGCACAGGCCGGCAAGCTCGGGGTGGATGTGGATAAATATCAGAATATCATTGAGTTTTCAAAAACATTTGAAATAAGCGGCAAGATGAAATACAAAAAAGTAGGGCAGGAACTGCAGAGTTTCCTTAACCTCCTGAAGCAGAAGTTGCCTTATAATGCATTCAACATGCTGGCCAACTATACTTCGAATTTTACCCAGCCGAACCTTCTATACGTTTACCTGTCAAAAATAGTCAAAGTCTACAATCTTGACATCCAGGACAATTATCCGAACTTAAAGCAGTTTTTCAAATACCTTGAAACCAGCCAGAATTTAAATCCGCTTGAGCTGATTCGTGAGGAGCAGAGGCTGTTAAATGAGATACGCATAAGGCTTGCGTTGAGCCAGAGCGAGCGTGATGTCATATTCCTTATCGAGTTTACGAAGTATCTCAAGGATTACCTTTCATACAAGATATCAGCTGATGACTATGAGTATGTCCGGAACAACCTTTCCGATTACGAGCTGCTGTGGGCTAAATATATCGGCAATGATAAACTTGCAGGAATAACACCGCATATAGAGTTATTAAACGAGTATTACGGGGTGAACATCAAAAGAAACGAGTGTATACTTTCTAATTGCAAAATAGAGGATAGAGTCCAGGGGATAGAGGATAGGACACAGCTAACAGAGACAGCAAAACCGGAGGATGCTGTTGATGCAAAAATGGAAAACAGCATTTCAGCCCTGCTGAATAATGCTGAGGAAATTGTGGTTCTGATAACCGGAGGGTTCCATACCCCCGGACTATGCGAGCTTATGAGGGAAAGAAGCGTGCCTTACCTTGTAATCACTCCGAATGTAACCCAGGAAACAGGTTTTGCCGAAGACGTTTATTCGGAGCTGCTGCTGAAACAAGGGGAGTTCCTGTCAGAAGCATTGGCGCTTCAAAGTTTAACCGAACTGGTAAACTCAGCTGACGCATCAGCTGCGCAAAAAATCGGCGGTGCTACGGAATTTGCAGAAACAGCTTTAACCAGGGTGGAAGGTCTAAAGGAGATGCTGCTAGCCGGTGACGTAGCAGGGGTTAATGCAAAGTTCTGGGAATACTTCCCGCTGGAAGGCGAGCTCACCCATGATAAGCCGAAGCTGTTTTTTGAAGGAAGAAAAAGGAATGGTACATTCCCGATAAATGTTTTATGCCTGGATAAAGATGGAGAAGAGATAACATCTACGGTTTATTTCGATCCGGCTACGGGTAAAATTACTAAAGCTGAACAGGGGAAAGAGATAGTTGCTTCAATAATAGAATCACAGGTCCAAAGCAATGAACCAATATTAGACAAAGTAAAAGGAATTCTTGAACGGCTTGTTGTGCGTATCGATGACAAAAAGCAGGAGTGTATAGATCTTTGCCTTGAAATCGAAGCAGAACTGGATAATCTTGATGATTCGGCTGTACAGAAGGAGTTAGAAGCGAAGATGAATACCCTTATTTCAATATATCAGGAATTCCTGGAGCTAGGCAATCAGGCGATGAACTCCTTTTTAGTGCTTCCGGAAGGCGATGAAATGAGAAACGAGATGATTACCTGGATAAACGATTTTGCGGGAAATAATCTGGGTGGCCCGATAGGAATTTTACGCAGGTGCAGGGACCGTTTAGATAGAGGTTCGAGCCAGAGAGAGAACATCGCAGGATTTATTGATCTTGTGGTGCGGGAGCACTCTTTCGATGCTTTAGAAGCAAAGATAGACAAGGTCTTTGGGATGATAGAGCAATATTCTTCTAATGCGCAAGCAGCAGAAAACGGTCAGCTTCTAAATATTAGCCAAAACAGGTTTGAATATCTTAAGGATAAGAAAGGGAAAGAAGGATTAACAGGATGGGAAACAATAGAGTACCGTGTGGTACATCCTGTTATAGGCGCTCCGATTATTGAAACTTTTGCTTTGACCATTGGCACGTTAGTTGCTTCATTCATTGACCCAACAGGCATTATCGCACCATTGTTGATAGGATGGATATTTGCTGTGCTGCATCCTGATGTAAGGGCAAATATCAGAGCTGTTATGGCAGAAAAAGGATGGACAGGAATTCTTGGCTGGATAAGGGCTGCGTTTTCAGCAGATGTCCTTGCCAGCAGGGGATTCTGGCAGAGGTTTGCATTTGGCTTTGGTTCAAGTTTATTTATCGCGAATAGTATTATGGTAGGCGCTCTATTATCGTGGGCAGTTCATGCATATCTAAACTTGCATAAATACCGCGGTTGGCGCGGCTCGGAAAACATTGAATACCTCCAGTGGTGGTATGGAGGCATGGAAGTTTATGAGTATGATTCTAATCAAATAAGGGAAATAATGAAGAAGTTGAACAGATCGGGGAAAAGAGCTTTTGTTATAGAGCTTATGAAGTCCATAGCTTCCGGCCGCAGGACTAGAGTGCCGGCTCAAAACATGCATGGTCTCCTTTCGCAATGGATCGAAGAGCTTGGCAGCTACAAGCCGGATTTTAGAGGTAAAATAAAGCAAGCTCAAGCTGCGCTTGATAATGGCGATGTTTATAAAGCAATGGAAATCATAAGAGATTTGGAAATAGATCTATATTACGAAAGAGCTGTACCGGCATCGTTGGGTGCTCAACAGCAGCAGGATTTAGAAGCATGGGAGTCTGCCATAGCCCAGTTGATAGTTGAATCGGAAGCATTCTCTAAGCCTGAGGAATATCCTGAACTGCAGAACCTGGAAGTGGGTAAAAGGAAAAAACAGGTGCCCGCAGTGCTTGAAAAAATACGCAGGGCGTTAAGGGACAGAGTGAATGCTATACCAAATATTAGCGACGTCCAGAAAAAAAGGCTAGGGCTTATATTTGCCAAGATTGACCAGATACAGTCTAACATAGACCGTATTAACATTGGTGATGCCATCCTCCCGCTGGATAAGGAAATCGGTAAGTTAAGGGATCTGGTACAGCTGATGTATTCCTATAAGGTTCCGCGCCGGATGAGGATGCAGATTCATTTCCTTGTTGAATGCCTGGCCACCCAAAGGAGAACGTTAGTCGATTCATTAAGGCTGGGAGAATGGGAAGTCCCGCCTTTAGATGATTATCAGGGCCTGCTGCAATTGCACAGAAGGTGCCAGGCAGCTATTAATAGTGCGTTTTACAACAGCAACAAAATAGCGGAAGCAGAGGCGTTGTACGCCAAGATAGCAGCATCCACTCCAAAAGAGGCTGCTATTCCCGGGCACACCAGGTTTTTAAACGTTTTAAAGGAACTGAGAAGAAGCCAATTGGATGAGATTCATGAATTAACCAGAAAAGCGGAACAGAAAGAGGAAGAAGCGGAAATGGTTTCTGCTACAGTTGATGTCAATGGACAGCGTGTTACTCTATCTCCGTATGCTACAGAGGTTTTAAGAAGCAGGCCGGGAGCAACTCTTATGAACAATGAGACGATTTCCTGGCTGAAAAACAGATTTGTGCTCAGATTTTTATTCGGAGACCTTGGAAATATTGTCAGCAACTACTATGCAAATGCGGGTTTGAGCAGGGGCCAGTGGTTTATACTAGGGCTGGCAGTTCGTATCGCGGCAATCAAGGAGTCAGGACAGATAACCACTATGCTGGGTTTTTCTCCTGTTTTAGATTCAGTAAAAAATCTTACACTGAATGCTGTAAACCTGTTGCCAACTATAAACAACAAACAAGTAGCAGACTTTCATAGAGGCCATAGATTATCGGATATTTATAGACAAGAACGGGAAATCGGACTCGATGAAATCAATAGGGCAATGATAATGGCCGCAACCAGGTCAGGTATTTGGGGCGGGTTGCTGTTTTGGATGCCTACAAAAACCGCGATATGGGTTGCAAATGTTGTTACTCATATGCGGTTTAATATGCAGAGCCTTAACATGGCAAGAAATATGGCTATACCGCTTTTAATGCAGACGCCGACATCTTTTATGATAGAGCCAGGAATTGATGCGTCTATTCCTGAAGGCACAGCAGGGCATATTTGGCTTGGCAGCGCAAGCCAGAGGTCAGTGCTTGAATACAGGCATACAGATGACGGATTGGAAATAAGATATGTTGATCCCAATACAGGACAGGAATTTACAACAACGGTTGTTGCAGGTGATGAAAGCATTCCTTTCAGTATTGTGGGTTCAGTAGGAGTAAGAGAGAAAGAAACCTCTCTGGAATTTTCCAGCAGTGGCGGTATGCAGATATTGAGCATTCCCAATTCCTCGCTCTCAACAATATCAGAAGCTTCTATTATATACAGCAATGGAAAGTTCGTAATAACTAATAAATCAAGGGTGGAACAAGGCAAAAACATCGCACTCAGGGCCGTACCTTCATTGCTGATGATGGATAGAAATCAGCAGTTAGACGCCTATGCTTCACAGATAATTGACTTCGTGGAAAAAGGATATGACCTTGCAAGAATTCCTGTTTTAAGAGGAGTCATTGATGATATTGAGAAGCTGCTAGATACAAGAACCGTCTTGCATGGCAGAAGCGAAGAAATTGAATTTTTATTACAAGCTATTGAGAAAAAATGGAAAATCAAAAATATTATTAAGACTGATGTCCCAGCATTTTTTGAGCCGATACAGATGGCAGAAATAACTAGTAGAATGGACCTATATTTTAATCCCTGGTATATTGAATATTTAGCGGAAGCTGAAGAGAGGAGGGATGAGTTAGATAATGCAAAATTAGCGCAGAGATTATATATTGTATTGAGAGGTTTATATCTGCGTAGTGAAGAGGGTGCAATTAAAACGCGGAATACCCGCATAAGAAATTATACTCTTCATGATGAAACGTTTTATGAACTATCTGTTCACGTTAATGTTAATGGTATGTCATTAGAGATTCCTATAACTGCCGGTTATACCGAACAGGAGCTTGCTCAATTCAAGAAGCTTGGTTATGAGGTAAATAGATTTTTAGCAGGTGTGTCAGATAGGGACAGGCCTCTTGCTATTCTATTTTTAATACAGCAGATGGATACGATACTTATTAAAGATATATTAGATCCAACTGCAGATTATTTCGCCAGTTTGTTTGCGCAATGTAATCTCACTGAGATTACTGGTGCTCTGGAAACTTTTTCCGAAAAGTGGAAAAATCTGTTAGAACACCTTTTTGGAAGTATTCCTAACGAACCAGAGCAAAAATATAAACAAGCAGCACCAAAAGCGAAAGAACAAGATCCCAAGATGGATGCTTACAAAAAGCTTGAAAAATATCTAAGTTCATACAGCAGTAATGAACTTGCAGTAGATTTAACAGAGTTAGGGCGTGTAATAAGGATTATTCAGGATGCTCTTTCCAGAGATTCATATCCAGAGGGGATAACTTTTAATGCAGAGATGTTGGTTAAAATAGCACAAGTTATACAAGCCGTTGTCGCGCAGAAGCCGCAATCAATAACATATACTATATTAAATTCAGTTAACCCGCAAATGACGAAGAAGAAAGTATACAGAAAATTAGTGCGCTATTTCCACACAGACATTAACCAGGCTTCTTTTGCAAAAGAAGCTACTCAGCTGGTAAATGCAGTATATGAACCGTATCGCAATGAAAGACTAACAACACAAGCCAATATTAAAGCTTACGTGATATTACAATATGGCCAAGCCAAGTGGGACAGCTGGGATGAGTTAGATCCAAAAGAACGGGAAAGACTCGAAAAAGAAGCATCCGAGCGGTATGCACCGTCAGCCGAGATGGGTGATTTAGAGAAAATATTTGATGAACTTGGGAATGTATCGGCGGTTGTTGCTGCAAAATCAATAGGCCGTAATTCCTATGCAGAATTGAATAGGTTCCTCAATGCACACAAGCCCGAAGGTATGGATGATGCCGAATGGGCTAATAAACGCCTAAGGCTTGCAAGCGGTATTGACATTATTCACAGAGTTCTTGTTGAAACAGCCTCACTGAACTCTGTAAATGTTTTTGCTCTGTTTAGGGTTGCAAGGGATATATCAAAGGCAATCCTGCAGGAAGAAACTGTAATAAAACAAAACAGAATTCTGTTAATAATCAAGATAATTGTAAACACACTCAGGGGCTTAAGGCTTGTGAACCTTAATCTTTCCGATCTTAATGCGCAGCAACTTGCCAATATCTGTGCCCACACAGCATTTAATATGACATACGATTCGAGGGAGCTTATACCGGAAAAACCCGTTGCCGTGATTTCTTTTGATTGGGATACAATCTTGGATGAATTCCTTGACCCTAAAAAATTCCCCGTTGAATTAAGAGCTAATAAATCTAAGTTTATGGCTTTTTTAGATTACTGCTCGGAAAACAACATACTGGTTACCATTACTCCATATTGTTTTTTGGATGACATTGAAGAAGCGTTGGATAAAGAAATTTTAGAACGCATTCTTGTAGTAGAAACACCAACCGGGGTGTCAAAAAATGTAAGTTTATCTGCATTGGAAAGAGTTGGTACGGAGTGTCCAGGCATTCATATAGATGGTGCATCGGATTCGGTACCTTTATTTAATATATTGTCGCGAAGGCAGGGCTCCAATTTATCAGCAATAACAATGTCTCCTTCCACAATTGATCAGTTGTTGGAAAGGGCAAAATTGGAGATTGGACAGAAAGTAGAGTTAGAAGCTTCTGCAGCGGTTTTGGGAGTTGATGATAGACATGTTGCACCTGATGTATTTTTCCGTCCTATTCGTGTTGGATCAGGTGTTGGTGTGCCAATTCTTACCCGTGGTACATTACGGGAGTATGTGTTGTTAAAGTACGGACGTTCGTTAGAAGAATTAGAGCCAGAAGAGTTGGAGATATATGCAAAAGAAGCAGCTGAACGCTTTGCTCCTGTAGCGGAACTTGATGACGTTACAGCAGCATTGGCAGATTATATTGCAAATGGTGAAAACGGAGAGGTATTCCAGGAATTTTTATCAAGACATAGCCCGGAAAGCGACAGGGATGCGTTGACGCGCGGTATGATATTCATCCAGACTTCAATAAACATTGCAGGAGAACTCACTTTTACAGATTGTAAGACCGCCCGTGATAAAGCGATTAAAGTGGCGAGAGCCATAATAGAAGACAAAGAGGTTTTACCAGAAGCAGAACGTAAAGCATTGAAAGGTTTAAATCCTACAGATTTAGCTGATTTAGTATTAACATCTATAGATGAATGGCTGCAGTTTACAAATCCCGCAGCAGCTGCTAAAGGACTGACTATAGACCAACTTGCAAACATCATAGCCCACGCCGCATGGAACCTTACGCATGACCCGGAGGAAAGACTATTTGTTAGTCAAGATGCAGCAGATACACTAGCAGAAAGGCTCAGAAAATTAGTAGATGGTGGTACATTATCTATTGAAGATGTAGAAGATTATGTTGAAATGTATTTAGATCCAACTTTAAGAGATATGTTGGATGAACTGGATGAAACTTTGGATGATGATAAACCATTAATTCTAATCCATGATTTGGTTGGTGGTTTAGGTTTGTCAGTTGGTGAATCTCTCAAAGTACTTCCACGTGTTTTAGAGGGACTAAAAGGAAGTGATGCAGGAGTTATGCCCGTGGATATTTCGTCTTCATTAGATACTGCCTTTATTGCGGATGTAGATAGTCTAATAGGCAGACTAAGTGATTTAGATTTAGAACGCTTAACTATAAATGATATAGCTATTATATTACGGGTTTTAATTTCTCCGTTAGCAGAAGGTTTAGATGATGGCAATAAAGCGAAGAGTATAAGAGATTTCTTAGAAAGTTTAGGTGTAAGCATAGAAGGTACAAGACCGAATCATAGACCTGAAATTGTGTATTTGCTGGAACGGTTAGAAAGCGTAGATGTGGCAAATCTGCAATCACAAGTAGTTGCTGATGCATTAGAAGAGGTAACAAAAACACGAGCTGAATTACTTGTAAATGTATCAAGAGTTAGAAGCTTTATAATTTTAATACAAATAGATCCTTTAAGAGCTCTAAGAATTATTGAAGAAAGTGGTGAACTTTCTGGTATGATTAAAATGCATCTTAGTAATGCTGATATTCTTGCAAAATTTAAAAGAGCATTAAGTTATTTTGATGGTGATCAAGAAAATTTAGAATTAGTAAATAGGATTGTCACTTTGTTGGGATTTGACCAGGGTTTAGAGCAAGTTGCACTTACAGGAAAGAGAGATGGTACAGAACATACTGCCCCGGTGCAGGATGAAGGTAGTGAAATCAATGCATTAAGGCAAAGATTGGCAGAAACAGGATATAAAGATGTTGCGGCATTAGTTGATTTAGCTAACATTTATTTGGGCCAGCAAAATTACGGAAGCGCAGAGTATGTATTAAAAAGACTGACTGAAGCTGCTCCTGACAGGATTGACGCATGGTCAGCTCTTGGGGATTGCTATAGTAATCTTGGCAGTTATGATGACGGGATTGAGTGTTATGAAGAAGCAGTAAGGTTATCAAATGAACAATCTCCTGAGCAAAAGGATATATCCTTATTGAGCAGGCTTGGATTACTCTGTTTAAGGCGTGGTACGGAGAGATACTATAGAAGAGCTGCTGAAGTCTATAAAGAGTTAACGATAATTCTACCTCGTGAAGCAGCTGTGTGGTTTAATCTCGGTTATGCGTATGAAAGGATTAGAAATTATAAAGCAGCTTTAGAATTTTATTCTCAAGCACTAAGACTTAATCCTAACAATTCTGAAGCATACTATCGCTCCGGGGTAGTGAGTTATGAATTAGCGGATTTAGCAGGCACATCAGAAACTGACAGGTCCAGATATTTAACAAATGCAGAAATGTTTTTCACAGTAGCTTTAGAACAAAATCCTAATCATATAAACGCTCTTGAGGAATTGGATAGGGTTTATTCCAGAACAGGAGAAACGGATAAACGTATTGAAGTCATCGAAAGGCTTATTGCTGCAAATCCGCAGGAAGCAGGTTATCATAATGCGTTAGGTACTTGTTATAAAAGTTATGATCCAGGGGAAGCTTTAAAGCATTTCAGGAGAGCTGCTTTGCTAAATCCTCAACTTGATGTTGTATGGGCTAATATCGGTGATATATATTATGAACTAGCAAGAATTGCCGGGGAAGTATTTAGGAATTATGAGTTAGCAGCTATATATAAGAGTCAAGAACATAGAGCAAAGTTGGCGCAGAATCGAGCATTAGGTAAAGTCACTATTGTTAGTCCGGAAACGATTTTGGCAGAAATTGACAGTTTAAAAACATTACCGCGGTTTCTGGAGGAACTACGACAGGAAGGCGGCAATGAAATGGCTGTGCAATATTTAAGATTGCAGATATATCAGCCGGAAATTGCGCGGATGATTCGTAATTTAGTAAAAAATCGTGAACAAACCGGAGAAACTGAATCTCTTCTTAGTCGTTTAGCAGAGCAAGACGGACTTCAGGTAATGACAAGGGAGCTTATAAGGGCAATCACAGACTTAGATGATCAACTATTTATTGATTTGACAGAACTTAACACAGCCCCGCCAGACCATATGGTTACTTTAAAAAACGCAGGTGTGGAGTTAACAACTTCTCAGATAGATGAATGGTTAGCACAAATGGATGAATGGCTGAAACGTCATCCTGTTGCTCCTCAATCTGGTGATACACTCGTCGCCACTGCTGTAGATAGTGAACAATTAATGCTTCCAATTACGGAGAGAATGGGCCAGTGGATAGCGGGGAAACTGGGATTGGATGAAGAAGGTACGTTTGTAACTGTTATCTTTCCGGCAATTGTTGAGTTTCTGGGCTTTTTAGTACCGGAAGTATTTCATGAATTACACAGAGGGGAAGGGACAGATACTACTTCTAGGATTGTTGCTAAAAGTTTAATAGCAGGTACGTGGATAATATTTCAAGGTGTTACTAGTTGGGCATTGATGGCTGCCGGAATTTCTCCAGTAAATCTAATAATGTTTAATATGATAATTTTATGCAAAAGGTCTTTGATTTTAGTTCTATCAGGGGATTATGATGAAGCGCAGAGGAAGCGGGCAAGAGGCATATTAGCTGTAAATTTTTGGACATTGTTAGTTGGAGGGATAGTTGCGGGATTAAGTGGTAATTTAGGATTGGCGCTGGGTGCTATGTATCTTGCAAACGCCGTCAGACATGGAATCCACAATTTGGTCACACCTGATGCAAGGCTGTTTTTTGGCAAAGGGGGGGCTTCTCCGGCATCTAAACTGGTTAAAGCAGGTTATTTGGAAAAAACAAGAAGTGATATAGGGCAAGATAAATTTCAGCCAACAAAAAAACTGCTTAATCTTATAGGCAATGGAATCGGTTTGGGTGTTATTGAAATTGGTAAAGAAGTATATCTAGTTAAAGTAAGGGAAGGTATGCTGCGTGGCTTTTCGATTTCTGCTATTTTTTATCAAAACAAGCAGGAGGAATATACATTTGGTGTGTATAGGACTACTTATGAATTTTCACCTGAAGAAGTATTTAACAGGGTTATGGGAGTAGTAGTTGCGCAGTCAGATTATTCTAGAATAGATTTCAATTTAGGAAACGTTTTAGAGGATGACGTAATCCAGGAAAGCAAGGAAATTACTGCAGAAAAAGTGCGGGAAGCAATAGACAGAAAAGTTTATAGTTTTGATAGAGAAACTTTTGATGAAGTAGCGGATGATAATTTGATTGATATGATAGTTGTTGTAGTTAATGCTTTAAAAGGAAATAAGGTTAACACCCAGGGTTTTCCTTTGCTGAAAGCTAATGTAGTTGAGGCTGCTAAAGCTAAGCCTTCCGGAATGGCAGAATCTGCTGAAGCAATAGAACTTGGTGAAATACTGGGACGTGCCGGGGATTTAGATGATATAGCTGTTGTAGAGGAATTAATTAGTAATGGATTTCTTGAAGTAGAAACCATTATCGAGGATACTCTTTTTAAGGGAAGACGTATAGAGCATAACGTTGTCCCAACGCAAAAATTGAAAGATATCATTGGCGCTGGTAGATTAGTTGACAGAGGTGAAGTTACTGTAACTGTTGAAAAACAGACGTATACATTCAAATTTGATAAAGGCCATGTGGTAGAAATAACGGCGAGGCGTAGAACTATAAGCACGAGCGGCTATACAGAAGAATTCGCAAGACAGGAAAAAGAAAGAAAGCGACAAGAAATTGAGAATAGAGTTGTAGGTGAAGGAGTTCAAGGAATCCGCGATTTACTTGAACAGGGTGGTGTTATAATAGCACGTTGGCCTTCTGTTGCTGATGTAGTCAGCGGAGATTTCTCTGTTTCGATTTTGATTGACAGACCCCTGTCCAGTGATGCTGTGCAACGATTGCTGTCATATGCGTGTGTGGAATCATATCCAGACGGGATACCTTCAAAGTATCAAGGAACTCCAACAGAGAAGGTAATTAATTTTGCCTGGGCAGTTTTACGGGAATACCAGCAACCTATTGCTGAATATCAGGGCAGGCCTATTCGTTTCTTTTCTGACCTTTTTGAAGTATTGAGGTTTGATGAGCGTTTTCATGTTAATTTTAGATACCCAAATTTAATGGAGTTTGATGAGGATAGTACAATTTGGGGGGAAAGGAAACATGGTGAAAAAACATCAGATATACCATCTATCCTTTTGCAGGAAGAGGTGAATCTATTATTAACTATTATGCAGAGAGAGGTTTCAGCAGATGATGTTATTTCTCAACGTATGAAGTTATTTGCAAGAAGACTCCTTGAGTATTATGAAGGTAGACTTAATAAATTATCGGGCAGGCAAGTTTATGAGGCAGTAAGAATAGGACTGGGAGAGACTGTAGACAGTGATGTTGGTTTACAAAGGATTTGTAAAGGAATAAGGGAATCCCAACTTCAGGAAGTTGATGCTGGATTAATAAATGAAGTTCAGGATATTATTCGTGAACGCACTCAAGCTGAGCATACAGCAATAGTACAGGCACTGGAGGGAGAAACAGTAGAGTTAAAAGCCGGGATTAATAAAGGACTGCGGGTAAAAGTTGAAGTTAAAAAAGTGCCTGGCGATACTTTTACACGTAAAAATGAAACAGCTCCCGGTGTATCAATGGTTAATTTCAGGGCTACTGAAGACGGTTTGGTTCTTAGTATAGATCTTTTGGAAGGATTTCTTGACAGTGCAAGCCCCAACGCTATTGCCCAGGCAATAGCGTACCCTCTGTTAATACATATAGCCGGGCTTTCAACGCAGGAAGCAGTGCTTGTCGAAAATCTTTATAATGAAGACAGAACCAGAGATACATTTTTAAGCGACCTGGATTTGTATACAATAAACAGAGCCCGCGAAACAGGAAATGAAGCAGTCCTGCGGACTATACTACGGGCTGCAACCGGTAAGTATCCTGTTATATATGACAGTATTCCACTAGGGCAAATTTCTCCCGCAGAAAGTCCGATAGCATATATTTGGCGTGCAGCTGTCAGTCCAAACGAAGTTAGGACAGGAATGGATTTAAGCTTAAATGATTTAACTGGTAATAGAGTATATGCGGCCGGCGAATTAGCAGGGGATTATTTAGTGGATCTTGTCGAGAGAAATGCCAGGGAATCCATGGTTTCTAGATTAATAAGAATACTTACTGCAACAATAGAAGGTGGAAGACATGGAGGTGCTGTTACTGCACAAAGGACTGTTACTGTTACGCATGACAGGTTTGTGCCGGTAATACTTGAAAAATTCGGGATTCAACAAGAAGGTCGTATGCAGGCAGCAATGGACCATGCAGTATCTGCGGGTATAACCGGTTTTCATGGAGAGCTTGTTCGTACAGTTTTAGAAGGTGTAGATTTGTTTGCATTTAAAGATAAATACTTTGTCAATTATGATGTTAAAGTTGAAGGAACTGATGGAGATAAATACCATTTATTAGAAGATTTTAAGGATTTTGTTGATTTGGCAATACATTTTGCTGATGAAATTGCAACTTTTAATCCATCAATAAAAAGAGTAAGGTTTTTCATGGATAGAGAATCTGATGAGTGGATGCTGGAAATATCAGGCCCTAAAGCAGCTTATTATAGTGTGCTTAGAGGAGAAAAAGGTATGTCCCGACCGGAAGCAGAAACGCCTCTTGACCCGGACCTTCTTGGGACATTTACTATATCCAGGAAGGCTTTCATGCAGGATGCAAACCGTCAGGCTTTCCTTGATGCTATAGAGGCAAATGATGTAGATTCAATTGGCACGCCGGAGGCAGGTGCTTTATCAAGTATTGTTGAGCCGGAGACTGAAGAAAGTGCAATGTCGGATGTTGCTAAACAAATTATTGCTACACGAGATGACACACTTCGGGAAGATGAATTACAAGATTTGGATACAAATGAGTTTGCAAAAGTTGCAACTAATCTTATAGAAAAAGGAGTTCTGATTGTTAGGGAAAATAGAGTAACGTATCCAAGCAAATTGGGAAGTTATTTAACATGGCATAGGGATAGCACTGGAGATATTACAGTGCAGTTAGAAGGTGCAGGATATAAAATATTTCTTGATGCTAACGGTGATTTTGCGAATATACAAAGGTACGCGCAGCCACTTGAAAGAAGAAGTAATAGGACTGAATGGCTTAATGCAGATGATCCTGGCGAGCTATCACAAGTTGGACTTGGTGCACAACTTGCAACCCCTGCTACACTAAGGGAATATGTGATGATGGAGTACGGGCGTCTCTTAAAGAGATTCAAGCCGGAAACAAAGGCGCAGAGGCAAAAAAGTTTGCAGGTATTAGGCATGGTAAGATACCTATCAGCAATGATGGCTGAAAGGTTTAACGAAGAAACAAGCGCTGAATTCATGGCACAAAGGGAAACAAAAGAGGAGGAACTGGTAAACCTGGTCTTTGAACTATCTAAAGCATTGTTTGAATTCGCCAATCTACAAGCTGGCAGGAATGAATATCCTTTACCTACAGAAAGCGATAAAGCAATGATTAGAGAAGGAATTGCGAATTTATTCACTGAAGATCCTATTGAATTGCAGATAAATCTGCCCGGACGCAGGCATTGGCTTTATATTGATCTGGCTTATATTGATGAAGAAGGTAGTGTTAGACTAGAGATAATAAGCCCTGAATTAAAACCTGAGACTGACCCAATTCTTAGAGCGTTTAGAGCTATTGTAGACAATAAGAAACTGGCACAGATAACAGTAACCAAAGAACAGGCAGCTAAACTGGATGCAAAAGAGCTTGGAAGAATCAGGAAAGAGGCATCTGTACGTTTTGCACCTCTTGCAGAGCTTGATGAGGTGACAGCAGCATTGGCAGACTATGCACAAAATGGCGAGCAAGGTGAGATATTTCAGGCATTTCTATCGAAACACAGCCCGAAAAGCGATAAAGCCGCGCTTACACGCGGTATGATATTCATACAGACTTCAATGAATATTGCCGGAGACCTTCTTGGAAAATTAACACCTTTGGATAGTGAGAATGCACGTGAAATAGCTATTCGAGTAGCAAGAGCTGTAATAGAAGACAGAGATGATTTATCAGAATTGGAGCGCGATGCACTGGAAGGTTTAAATCCTGAAGATTTAGCGGATTTAGTATTGGCATCAATAGATGAATGGCTGAGCTTTACAAACCCCGCAATAGCTGCAAAAGGCCTGACTGTAGAGCAACTCGCAAACATCATAGCCCATACCGCATGGAATATTACACACAATCCTAATGAGTGGTTATTGACAGCCGATCCGTTTCCATTATCGCCGGAATATGTAAGTTATGACATTACTAATACAGATCAAGTTATGCAAAATCTGGATAAAATATTACTCATTCCAGATAAATTAGTATATCTAGATGTTTTACAAGATAGGTTATCAAAAAAGCCCACTTATATTGTCCCTCAGGTACAGGGAGTAGTTGCACGCTATAGGATGCAATTGATTTCGATTTCACAATTCCAGAGGGGAATTCTAACTGAATTTGGAAAACTTAAAGCTGCTGATGGAATAAATTATTTGCAGGGAGTTTTGGAAATACTGCTTAAAGGAAAGACTGACAAGCTAAAATTGGGAAGAAAAGAGATAAAAGCTATACAGGAGTTTGGACAAAGAACGGATGAACAATTTTTGAAAGATGTTATAGAATGGCTTTATTTACTTACCATAGAAGAAGAGTTGGAACTGGAATTTGAAAATGAAGAAAGGAGAGGTAAGGGAAGGACAAACAAAGAAAAAGCCCAGCCTTTAGTTAGATTTTTATTAGCTACTACAAGTGAAGATAAATTGAAAGCATTTTTACCAGAAGAAGCTGAGTATATAAACGCTGCTCATCTGAGAGAAAGGCTCGGGCAGTGGATTCTATTTTTAATTTGCCAAAATTACGGCCTTGATTTAGAAGGAAAATCGAATGTTGAGAGGCTTGCGCTTTTAAGAAATTTAATGAAAAGGCCGCAATTAAACCGGGAAATACTTGAATTCTTCCCGGAAGATATAAGGCAGGATAAAGCACTAAGAGAGGGTATGGTTGTATTGATATTTAATGTGTATGAACGCTGGGTCAATACTTATCAAGCAAGGATCGAACGAAAAGGGGGAGTATTAAGAAGTCTCGATAGAAGAACAGGACTACCAGGTTCAGTAAGCTATCAGGAAAGTCTGCAAAACTATCAGCAAGCATACGAAAGTGCAGGTGCTGATCAAACAGCAAAAGATGCTGCGTGGAAACAATTCAAGAAAGAAATCGGGACTGTTGCTCCTCTTAAAGAAACAGGATTGTTGGCAATTCTTGCATTAGTTCCTGCTGGTTTGCTGGGTGTTTTAGCGCTTTTTGTTTTGCCTTTAGGTATATCTACCATTGCTTTGATAGGTATTTCTGCAATTACAGGATTATTTTCCTGGGTAGTATTGTCAGCAATTTTTATGACATGGCATAAGGGCACGCTTGGTGCAGAATACGATTCAAAGAAAGGGAAATTTTACAGATTGGGATTATTAATTAATTTTCCATTTTTAGCCCTGTTTCTTGCTCCATTAGCAATTCCGTTTGTAGCTTCTTATGGTTTAGCAGCAGCAATTGGAATATACTTAATGTATACTCTCCTGGCTGGGGCTGGAAGCTTTGGCTTGCATAAATATTATAATGATAGTTTTCTTGAATATGTGGATAAACACAAGCTGGGAAAAGATGGTGTAGTAGAATTTACTGATAAAATTAATAGTGCCCCGCCAACAGTGCAGTTATGGCTGCGAAATACAGAAAGGCCAGCTTCTAGTGAGCCTGGTGTTGGTGCAACATTGATTGCTTCGGCGTTTCTTACAGCTTTGCTTGTAGGTATACTTATAATCGGAGGTCTTCTGGTACCTAAACAAGAACCATCGCCTCAGATTTCTCCTATGGAAACTCCTTCCTCATCTGAAGACAGTATGACAAGACAAGGAATACCGATTTCAGAAGATGGCACAACTGGGGAAATAGAAAAAAAAGGAGAAAAAGAAGTAGATATTGAAGTCCCGCCAGCCGAAATGCCGGAAGAAGAACCGGGATTACCAGAACTTATAAATGTTGGTGATACTGTAGAAGTTAATGATTTACCTCAAGTAAGAGAAGTGCTTTCAAACACTTTTCAGGCATTAAATTGTAACACTATACATTATACCGGAGAATTGCCTGATACTGAACCTATTGGTAATAAAGATGGACAAGAAGGTGAGTATTATGAAGGTGATGTTGATAGAATAATCGAAGATTTTGCCAAACGTGGTGCAGATACTTCTCCAAATGCATATCCTAAGTATTTAATAGAATTAAAGTTACATGAACATTCTTCTGGTAAGTATTTAGTAGAGTTTGGTTTTAAACTCCGTAATCCATCATTTTTCTCACAATTATCTGAAACGCATAGAAAGCTTATGGCCTATGGTGTAGTTGGATTTATGTTTTTTCTTGGTCTTGCATGGCTTGCCAGAAAGCTTAGAGGAAAACGTCATCTTATAGGTGCCATCTTTCTATTTCTGTTTATAGGTGGATATTCCCTAGTAGCTATAGTTGATATCATCAAAACTCAAGGAATTAGAAATATAACTCAAGTTAGTGTTGATTCTGATACAGACTTAGCCGAACCTGCAAAGAGGAGAAGGGGAGTAATAGACTATGAACGAGAAAGAGTAAAAGCTGAAGTTCCTCCAAAAGATAAGATAGAAACAGGTTCTGAAGAATATCCGGGTCCAATTGTAGACATTTTAAATGCGTTTGGCATGGATACTCCTTTTAAAAGGTTCATTGTTGGTGCTGTTTGTTCTGTTCCAGTAATTTTAGTTGGGGTGATTTTATTTTATTTAATATGGTGCAGTGGATCTACTAGAGAGTACGGGACCGGAAATCCATGGTTTCGTCCAGGTCAATGGAATAGGGGTGGTCAGTATGTGCGCAGATCGAATATAAGAGGATCAAGAGGTGTTGCCAGGGTGCTCTTTGCAGGATTTATAGGTTTACTAGTAACAGTTATTGGTCTTGTTGCTATTATTGCATTATTATCAACTGCGGGAGTTTCAATAGGTATGATTTCACAGGCTACTGGAGTTATCAATACGCTTACAAAAATATTGATAGGTTCAATAGTAGCTCTTGGTATATTTACTGGAATAGGTATGGTATTTGCAATATTATCTTCTAAATGGTTATTTGAGAGATTTAGTATATCTGCTGATGGAAAAGGTGTTACAGGTAAATCCGGATCCTTCGTTACAACTATAGGAGTGCTATTGATTCTACCCGCGTTAATAACTCTAGTTCTAGTTGGATATATATATCCTGAATCATATAGTTGGATTTTAACACCTTCTATGAAAGCCAAGCTTGGTCTTGCAGAACCTGCATCTCCATTAGTACCTGTAGAACAGCCTGAATCATCGATGGAAGGAGGGAAAAAGGCTGTTGCAAAGGAAGAATTACTCCCAGAAAAAGGGACAACAGAAAAGCTTCCACCTGAACCTGCACAAGAATCTTCGCAAGAAGCTGAACCTGCAGCACCGCCTGAGTCAACGCCAATCCCGGAATCTGAACCTGCACCGGTTTCAGCAGGGCTTAATATAGCTCAGGTTGACCAGGGATTATCTGCGCTAGAAACACAGGGAGTAAGGTTCTTTATGATTTTTACCGAAGGTTACCAATCTAATCCTAATCAGGGATTACAGAATAATTCCGGAGTAAGAGGTGCTGAACTGGCAAATTTGGCTCAAGACGGAGCATACAGGGTGTGGCGTTACAGGGCAGATTTGGCTGGTTTTGAATTCGGATTAATAACCGATGCAGATACAACACCTGAAGAAATCCAGGCATGGTTTGGAGATATACGCATAACTCAGGTTAGCGATGGAACCACATCATCCAGGCAGAGTAAAGTTCCCGGACGGGCAAAGATGTTGTCACCGGAAATGGTGCAAGTCAGCAATTTATCGAATGAAGAAAAATCTGAGCAATTCAGGAGATGGTTAGCTTATGTTAGGGCTCAGATTGCAAGTGTTTCTTCTTCCGGCGAAGGTATGCTCACACAAGCACAATTAGCAATACAGGAAGAACGCGCAAGGCTTTATGTGCGCGCAGCAAATTTATATGGTGAACTCAGCGATATCCAGGAAGCTCTGAGCGCGCCAAAAAAGACAATAAAACCCAGAAGATCCCTTAGCGCTTCTGTAACCAAAGTGACACACGCTACTCCGGCCCAAATAGTAAAGGATGTGCCGTCAACTTTGCCGTCAGTTGTAGATGTGCCGGAAATCGCTGTTGGAATGACACTGGATGAGGCAAACGCTATTGTATCCAGAGCGAATAGATTGATGATGTCAGATAAAGGGCATCAGGTAAACCGGTCAGAATTGGCAGAAGCAAGAGAAGTAATTAAGGCACATGCAAAAGAAAGAAAACCGGGAGCCCCAAGATTAGCAGTTTCCGCAGATGAAATGGATGAGCTCAGAGATCGTCAATTAGAAATACTCGAAAGTCTTGCTGCATTGGATGCGGAGTTAATGGAACTTCACAGAATGGATGAATACCAAAGGCTTGGATGGGTGCAGAAATTCTTTTTATGGCTTATCGGAAGAAGTGCGGGGCAATCGTTTAATTTACCGGCTTTAACAAGATTAACGTTTCCTGTTCTAGCGTCATACCAGAGATTCAGTGTTTTTGGCGAGTTAGGGTATGGCTTGAGTAATGCGAAAACCTGGACAGCTGCTGCTTATGGCGGAATAGTAAGCGGAGTCATAACAATGCTTACTGTCGGAGTTATTGCCGGGGCAGGCATTTTTAATATAGGAGCAATAATAGCGCTTTTAACCGTAGGCCTTGGCGGAGCGATAGTTGGAGGATTCCTTGGAGTAGGTATATTTGTTGTTGGTATTTACGGGCCTTTGACATTTCCTGTTGTGGCCGCAGCCTTGGGTAGAGGTGAAACGGAAGATAGAAGTGAACATTTTAAAGCGAAATTAGAAAGTGTTCAAAAAATCCTTAAAGAAAAGAATCCGAATATTGAGGTAACTGCTACTTCCGAAAGGCTCGGATTTCTAACGCCAGCAGAGACAAAAACTTTGACGGGTTCTACGGAAGGTGAAGGGAATATTATTATAAGCCATGTGATATATTTAAATGAAAAATTAATGTCCAGGCTTCCTGAATGGCTGCAGGACACAATAATTGAACACGAGCTTGCCCATGCTCTGGAATTAGGGCATGAGGATATTATCCCAATGGATGTGCGTTCAATAATTGAACGAGGCCCTGTAAGCAGACTCAGCGGGCCTGTATGGAATGCATATAAGGATTCGATTAGAACTTTCTTCCCTCACAAACTTGCAAAAAATATGGTGATGGATTTGTTTGACAGATATACCGAGATAAGAACTGATTACCCTGATGCAGAAAGGACAACATCAGTAGTATTTACCTATGGCGGTGAGAACGAGGAAAAGCTGACTGAACAAGATGTAGATTTAACAAAAGCAGGTATTAACAGGATAAGGTTTGCTGTAACAACCGAATCTGAACTGGATGCTAGAGAAGATGTTGTTGAGTTAACCGCTGGTGCAGATAGAGTACCGTACATAGTCGCGGAAATAGACGGGAATCCCGTGAACTTCAGGATATTTGCAGAAACAATAGACGCAGGAAACGGCACTTTTGCAGTAAAACTGCACATAGCAGTACCTGATAAACTATCCGAAAGATTTGCGGACCTTGGTGTGATGAAAAACCTGTACTATGTTTTATGCTATCAGATAGTAACACACTCCGTAGAAGCCGGAAAGAGTTTTAATGAAATACTTGTTGATCTGGGCCTTCCTGTAAAAGGGACGAAAAAGCCCTTAAACATTGATTCGATTTATACAGGAATGAATCCTGCAATAGCAGGTGAATTGCGTGTTGAAATAAACGATATCAGGTTTCCTGACATAGAAAAAGCAGTAGACCATTTGGGCGTAATGGGCACAATGGTTTTTTCCGGATATGCACCGCAACAAATTGTCGCAGATTTTAGAGCTAAGGTATTAGGTTTCGTTAAAAGGATTAAATCAGCTCACTCCAGGTGCTCAGGATTTACTATGTCATTATACAGAGAACTTGGACCTGGCACACTGGAAAGAGACCGTAACTGGGGAAGAGTTGAAAGATCAATTTCCGATATAAGAGGGCAATTTGAAGCTTTATTAAATGAGGCAAGAGAGATTCAGGCATTTGCTCCGGACATATCCGTGCTGTTTAAGATGGCCGGTATAAAAAGGATTGAAAAAGTCCTTGCCAGAATAGATGAGTTCGAAGCTTATGGCAGAGAGCAGAAAAAACTGAGAGCACACGAGTTTGGTGGGATGATATTATCTAATTTATTGAGCTTATATGCTGGGTTGGAAAAAGACGTTCAGTCATCGCTGGATAATGAGGCATTAAATAAACAACTCAAGGCTAGTGACAGGATTAGTCAGACAGTTCCAATAGATGCGACTTCCGAAGAATTCCTGGAGACATATGCTGGAGCTAAGACAACCCAGGTTAGAAACCAGTCTGCCGTTACCACGGGAAAATCAGATGTTGTTATGGATTTCGATATGAACATCCTCATGAGCGCAGACAGAAGAGTAAGAAGAATCAGGTCAGTTGACCAGTTGTATGGTTATGCACAAAAAGCATTAGGCATATGGCAGGGCCAGGCAGGTGAAGTACGGTTTAAAGATATGTTTAACGCAGATATGTCGATAAATGAAGAGTATCTTGCAGAAAGAGTCAGTTTAAGAGGCGCTCAAAAAGACGCATTCGAAAACTATGTTGAGAAAGTATCAGATGATCTGAAATCATATGTGAAGCATCAGGCTTTGGCTCTTACAAGGAGGCAGAGAGAACTGGATGATACAATTGATGATGAATCTGTAATGAGGAGTTATAACAATGATTATGAAAATAACGCAATGAGAGTCTATTACACATTCTGGATGCTTGAGCAGGTTAGAAGCATGCCGCAGGTTGACGGGATAAGCCTGGGCATTTCTGTTTCGGATCATAAGGATGCAAGGTCTTTATATTCTTCTATTAAAGTCGCAATGGCTCTTGGGTTTACGGGTGTAGATGTCTATTTATCGGGAGATATTCTGGTAACTGATATTAATGTCTTCTTGAACGATTATCAAGTTCAGAATGAAACAGCAAGACAACAGGAGAAAGCTTCGGTTCCGGAAGAATACGTCACTTTATTTATTTATAATGCAGAAGCTTACAGTGACGGAGAAATAGCACAGAGCATGAATGACTTGGGAATAATCAGACATCAGACAAAAACCTTGGGAGAGTCCTTCGGGGTTGTTGATGAGAACGCATCGGTTGAGTTTACGCTTCCAACTCTGGAAGATATAAGAAGAACAGGGCTTAAAAAAGATGAATTGATGAGGTATTTGAATAACGCCATAGGAGTCGATGCAAAGAGAAAAATAATGAGGGTTGATATTCCCGAGAGCGATATCTTTGAGCGTTTAAGAGTGACGATTCAGGAGTTCGGTGAGACTGTCAGCAAGGCAATAGCGCTGCTTCCTGACAGAAAGACAAGGCCGGCAAGAATGAGAGCCCAGGGACAGCGTTATTTCCACGGAAGAAACGTTCCTTCTGTTGAGGCCGTCCAGGATCTTATGGAGTTTGTTTCGATGTATGTGATAAGACCTTCGGATTATGAGGTATCTGTACGCCGTACAGCCAGGGAGTTGAGAACTGCTATAGAAGGAATTAAATTCGGCAAAGGTTTTGAGGTTGATGAAAAAAGGTTTAAGCAGGATATGAACAGGTTTCTCGAGATTATAGAAAACAGTGACGATAAAGCAAAACAGTCTGAGACTTTATCCGATATAATGAACTATCTGCACGGAATCTGCCTTGGCATGATTGAACATCGTTATGTAACTATGGAGAATCGCAACTTCGAGACAGATCAGGTCAGACAGGCATACGTAATATTATGCTTTAATCTGTTAGCTCTTGACGGAGATAAACTCGGAGGAAATCTGGATGACCTTAGCATGTATGATACTAGCGTCAAATACTCAAGAAGGCTCAAGATGGAAGCAAGAGATAGTATTTGCGGCAGTATCGTGGAATCAGGGGTAATTCCTCCGGCTGTTTACGATGGTATTGCAGGGAGGAAAAGGAATGCAATTGCAGCCCTGATAAGTAATCTGAGGGATTTTGAGACCATTCCATTAATCGAACTGCAGAACATTATTGAAACCCTTCAGCAGCCGACAAGGGCGGGATTGCTTCAGGCAATCGAGGCCGCTGGTTAATATTTGTTTTCAACAAAATCAGTTATCAACACCGGGTGTTAAACAAGATAAACACCCGGTGTTGTTTTTTGTCTTGTCATACATTAATAACAAGGCAAAGAGATTTTGACATTATTACGCCCACAAGGGGCTACACTACATAAAAAAATAATTTTTGTAGTGTGGGGCTTTATGCCCGTAAAAAATGAAGTTAACAATATGTTTATTTTTTCAACCGTTTTTCTTTAATTAATATATGCTTTCGTCAATCTATCTCCAGGCTTTTTCTACTGCGGGGGAGAATCATTAAGCTTGACAAAAACTGATTAAACATATATAATTAAAAAAATGTAAATTATAAGTATTAATAATTAAGAGGATTAAGTTCTGGGTATTTTGAATTTAGTCCTCTTTTTAAGTTTTAATGAAATAATTAAATGATTGAAAAAACAATAAAAATACTAAACTATATTTTTGCATTCAGCATACCTTTTACGCACATAGCAGGCTATGCGGTCAGCGGAATTGGTTTTTTCTTATCCTGGAGTTTTTGGAAGAAACTGCGCAGCGACAAATTCTTTTTTTGGCTGAAAATATTTATGATATATGGCTTGTTGCGGACGGTTTTTTCCACCGAACCTGTAATTGGATACAATACCATGATGGGATATTTCAGCCATTGGATTCTGCCCTTTATGCTGGGCTATGCGCTGGGGGATATTCTCTTAGTCAGGCGTTCGTTTTGGGTTTACTATATAACTTTTTCAGTATTAATAGGGCTTTCAGTTCTGGCGTACTTCGGTTTGTTTTTTAAGACGATCGGGCAGGATTTTTACCTGGCGCATGAAGGCCTGCTTAAGGGCTTGCATTCTCATATAGCATTGGCTGCTATTAGCCTGATGCTTTCCTTTTTTTCCCTGGCGCACTTCCTTTATAACAGCGAGTTTTCGGGTGCAAAAAGGAAGTTATTCCTATTCATGTCTTTGTTTTTCCTCGGAGCAATTTTTCTTTGCGGTTCCCGCGGATACTATGTATCCACTTTTTTAACATATCTGGCCTTTAGTGTTTTTATTTTCATGAACAGGAAAGTAAATTTGCGCAGGTTAATAATAGGCACCGCCTCGATTTTATTAGCTATATTGGTGCTGCAGTTTTTATCACCTGATATCAGGGCAAGAATCCGCAATACGACTATCAGGGAGGGGAGTATACAGGAGAGAGTTTCGCTTTATAAGGTTGCTTTGTGGGAGTTGAAATCCAAACCCTTGTTCGGATTTGGGCCCGGGCAGGGAAAAAGGCAAAAAGCTTTTTTTGAAAAGCTTCCTGATAACAGAAAGAACGTTTCCAGGCACCCTCATTTGCATTCATTTTACTTGAATTTTCTAGCAGATTTTGGTTTAATAGGTGGAATACTTTTATTTTTGATATTCTATTCAATGCTGGCTAAACTGCGTTTATTGTATTTATCAGAAGAGGTTTTTACCAGAACATTATGTATTGGTTTGATATGGGGAATCATAGGAATTTTCATTGGGGATTTTCTTGATACGCTGTTAGATGGCCCCAGGGTAGCCATGGATTTGTTTTGGCTGACAGGAATGGTTTTTGGAGCGGTAAAAAACGGAAAAATAAAATGAAATTAAGCGGCTGTACGATTATTAAAGACGGTATAAAATTAGGTTATCCATTCGTAGAATCAATAAAATCGGTTCTGCCTGTTTGCGAGGAGATGATTGTCTGCGTGGGGAAATCCAAGGACAATACCAGGAAAGAAATAGCAGATATTGGCAGTCCAAAAATAAAAATATTTGACACTGAGTGGAACAGTGAACAAAGGGACGGGGGGATGGTTTTGTCTGAACAGACAAATCTGGCTTTGTCCAAATGTAATTGTGAGTGGATATTTTACATACAAGCAGATGAGCTTTTACATGAGGAGGGATTCGATAAAATCAGGAAAGCTCTGGAATTTGCAGAACCCCGTTCTTATATAGACGGGTTATTTTTCGATTTCGTACATTTCTACGGAAGCTATTATACTGTACAGGCCGGCCGTAATTGGTATAAGCATGAAGTAAGGGTTATACGCAATAATAGAGGGATCAAATCCCACGGAGATGCCCAGGGATTCAGGAAAAACGGGAAAAAGATAAAAGCCCTGGGAACCGGTGCGGAAATTTATCATTATGGATGGGCGCGGCCTCCAGACTTAATGCTGGATAAGATAAAGTCTTTCCACAGGTTTTGGCACGATGATGTCTGGATAGAAAAGAACTGCGGCAATAAGACAGCAAAAGAATTTTTTTCAGACCTGGGAAATCTTAAGGATTTTAAAGGCACTCACCCGCTGGTTATTAAAGAGAAACTGAATCATGACAATGAAGCGTTTATAAAAGCATGCAAGGTTGAATATTTGAAACAAAGAGGAGTCTCTGACAGGATCCGGGATTTTTTCAGGGGATTGCCTGTAGGTGAACACAAAAACTTCAAACCTGTTGCACACCCCCGCGGTGTGAAACAGGTTGATTTTTCAAGGTGATTATGGTCAAATTTATTCGTTATCAGAAACTATTCCGTTTGTATGAGTTGATTCAGCCGTATCTTAAGTACTCTCTTGTTCTTGAGGAAAAGCTGCCCTGCAGGAATGTTTTGGTTTTAGCTCCTCACCAGGACGATGAATCGGTTGGCTGTGGAGGGACATTAATTAAACACGTTAAATCGGGCGGTAATGCAGCAGTAGCTTTTTGTACAGCGGACAATGAATCCAGGGATGAGGAATCAAGAAATGCAATGAAATCCCTGGGAATAAATGATTCCGTATCATGGAAGTACGGGATAAATTCTCTGGCAGAACAAAAGGATTTGCCCGAAAAGATGATAAATTTGTTTGATGAAAAAAAGCCTGAAATAGTTTTTATTCCGTTTTTGCTTGACAATCATTATGACCACAGGGCAGTTAACAATGCTTTAATAAAAGCCGGGAACAGTAAGAAGTATGATTTTCTTATATATGCGTATCCGGTCTGGTTTCCTTTATATCCGAATGTTTTATCTGATATCAGCGGGGTATGGGAAGGTAAAGCGAAAGCTATATCCTGTTATAAATCCCAGATTGCAACGCGCGATTACGTTAAAATGAGTCTGGCTTTGGGGCAGTACTGGGCACAAGTGAAAGGAAGAAACCTGGAGGTTGTCGAAACATTTTTCAAGGCAACTTTTAAGGAATACGTTTCTTTGGGGAAAAAAGTACTTGCCGAAACCTAAAAAATAACAAAGGGAATAAATATTAATGAGTGAAATGAGAGTTATGCATCTGTATACTTCCTGGACAGCAGGCGGAGCTGAAAAAAGGATGATAGATTTGGCGTTTTCCCTTGAAGAAAAGGGTATAAAGAATTTCATAGGAGCACCGAAAGACAGTTATATTTTTAAACAGGCTCAGAAATTAGGGATTAAAGCAAACCATTTAATTATAAAAGGTTCTTTTGACCCATTCGGGATATTCAGGTTGTATGATATCGTAAGAAAAGAGAATATAAATATTCTGCATGCGCACCAGGGAAAAGTATTCTGGCCCTGTATCTTAATGAAATGGTTTAACGGCGATATTAAAGTTGTTTTCCACAGGCGCACTCAGCTTGCTCATGCGGTTTACAGCAGGACACATTACAACTACGCGGATAAGATAATTGCGATTTCAAATGCAGTCGCAGAGGGGCTGATAAAAAGGGAAGGCGTGCCTAAAGATAAAGTGAGCGTTATCTATAACAGTTTAAATACCAAAACATTCGATGACAACATTTCGGAAGATGAAGTAAAGGAGTTAAAGAGGAAATACAACCTTGAGAACAAGCTGGTTGTAGGCACCGTGGCTGCGATAAATAAACCCAAGGGCAAAGGGCATCAGTATCTGATAGAAGCTGCGGAAAAATTGCATGATAAGTATCCTCAGCTTCGCTTTCTTGTAGTAGGTACAGGGCCGCTTGAAGACCATTTTAGAAAACTTGCCCAGGAAAAGGGCCTCAAGGACACAGTTGTTTTTACCGGTTATCAGGAAGATGTTGAGAAACATATTGCTGCTATGGATGTTTTCTGTCTTCTTTCGTGGGATAATGAAGGTTTTGGCCAGGTGGTTGTGGAAGCTCAAGCCTTGGGAAAGCCGGTTATTGGTACAAATGTAGGTGGAATACCGGAGACTTTTAAAAACGGTGAAACAGGCATGTTGATTAATAAAGAAGATACAAAGGATTTAGTCAGAGCACTCGAAGTGCTGTTAAGCAGCGAGAAAAAACGCGAAGAAATGGGAGCTGCGGGGATTAAATTTGTGAAAGATAGATTTAACAATGAGGCTATGATAGAGAGAATGATTAAGACATACAATGAACTTTTTATAAGGAAATAAAAATGGAAAAAAAGAAGTTATCAGTATATATTTTATCGTATAATAACGAGAATAAAATCAGGGATTGCCTTGAAAGCGTGAAGTGGGCTGATGAGATTGTTGTGCTGGATTCATTCAGCACGGATAAAACGGTTGATATATGCAAGGAATATACGAAAAATATAATTCAGGAAAAATTCGCGGGTTTTGGCAGGCTGCGGAACATCGCTTTGTCGCATACAAGCAACGATTGGATTTTAAGTGTTGATACCGATGAGAGAGTAACCGTTGAGCTTAAAAATGAGATAGAAGAGATGCTGAAGGGAGAGATAAAAGCCGATGCCTACTACGTGCCGAGAATAAGCCATTTTTTGAATCATCAGATAAAACACTGCGGGTGGTACCCGGATTACCGCCAGCCCCAGTTTTTTAACAAGAATAAAATGAAGTATACTTCACAGCTTGTACACGAGACATTTGAGTTAAACGGGAAGATAGGATATTTAAAGGGACATATGCTGCAGTTTCCGTTTTTTACTTTAGATGAGTTATTCTCTAAAATGGACAGGTACTCTTCGCTGCGGGCAAGGGAAATGACGGAGCAGGGAAAGAAGTTTAATATAAGCCAGCTGCTGATTCATCCTGTCGGTACTTTTTTAAGGATGTACGTTCAGAAAGCAGGTTTTCTGGATGGCAGGGAAGGATTTATTTTATCGGTTTTATATTCTTATTATGTGCTTGTCAAGTATGTAAAACTCTGGGAGAAAACAAGGAAATGAATATCCTGTTATATCCGTTATCGCCGATATATAGAATGCTTGTATCCGTAGACCGTATGCTGACATCCAGGCGTAATTTATTACGCCCCGTAATAAGCGTGGGAAATATAACATGGGGAGGTACGGGGAAAACATCTTTTGTCATAAAGATAGCCAAGGATTTGATTGCCAGCGGATTAAAACCTGCGATTCTTACAAGAGGTTACCTGAGAAAAGATAAAAACTCGAAAAGCATTGCTGTCAGCGACAGACAGAGAATAATTGCCACGCCCGAAGAAGCAGGCGATGAGCCTTATTTAATCGCACAGAGCGCACCTGGATCAATTGTGATAGTTGGAGCTGATAGATGTATGTCTGCGGATTTGGCAATAAAAAATTACTCGCCTGATATATTTATTCTTGATGATGGTTTTCAGCATTGGAGAGTGAACAGGGATTTGGATATTGTGTGTATTAATGCTGTTGATCCTTTTGGGAACGGAACCCTTATACCGAGCGGGATTCTAAGGGAGCCGGTTTCTTCATTAAAACGCGCGAATTTGGTTGTTTTAACCAACACGGAACATCTGGCTGATGAAGCGTTAAAAAAACTAGAAGCTAAAATAGAAAAAATAACCTCAAAGGTTCCTTTAAGAGCTGTATATAATGCCGTTGCATTCAGGCAGATGATGGGTGATTTAGTTTACAGCCTGAATGATTTTCCGCACCGCAGCATAATAGCAATGTCGGCATTAGGCGAAAACGGAAATTTTATAAATACCCTGAAGAAGCATAAATTAAATATCAAGAAACATTTTGCGTTTAAGGACCACCACTGGTACAATCAGAATGATATAAACACGGTAATATTAAACGCCGCTGAGGATTCGGCTATAGTTACTACGGCAAAGGATGCGGTAAAGCTTGATGGTTTGCTGGATTCCATTCCCTATGAAAAAAGAAGAAAAATATTTGTGCTTGACGTAAAGTTACAGATCACTTCCGGAGAAGAATATTGGAAAAAAGAACTAAAAAGAATATTGCAGTTTTCTTAGACCGTGACGGCACAATTATAAGGGAAAGGCATTATCTAAGAAAAGTTAAAGATATCAGGATATTATCCGGCACTGTTGAGTCATTGTCATTGCTCCGCAAAGCCGGTTATAAACTGATACTGGTTACAAACCAGTCCGGTATAGGCAGGGGTTATTTAACCAAAAAGAAACTGGCTTTGATACATACGCACCTGAAGAAGTTATTGAAGAAAAAAGGCGTATATCTGGATGCATTATATTATTGTCCGCATGCTCCGGGTGACAACTGCAGCTGCAGGAAGCCAAAGCTGGGCATGGTAAAGCTGGCACAAAAAAGGTTAAATATTGATTTAAAAAAATCTTTTACGATCGGGGATCATGTTAATGATTTCCTGTTAGGCCAAAACATGGGCGGGACCGGCATATTTTTGCTGACAGGACACGGCAAAGAGGAACTGGAAAAAATAAATTCCAGCGGCGGAAGGCTTAAACCTGACAGAATTGAGCAGAACCTCTTGGCTGCTGCCAAATGGATATTAGGGCAGAAGAAAAAATAATGGATTCTAAAAGAAAATTATTAGCGATTTATTTATTGATATTATGTTTTGGGAACTCTTTTTTTGCAGAAAAGCTGGATTCAGCAGATTTTACATGGAGGAGTGAAAAAAACAAGGTTTTTCTTAGCGGGGAAAAGCTGGATTTTAGTATTAGCTGGAGTTTTATTAAAGTGGGTTCTGCAAGTATGGATGTTGAATCGGTAAGTGAGTTGAACGGAAGGAAGTGCTATCATATTGTTACGAAGGCAAGGTCAGCGCCGTTTTTTGATAAATTTTTTAAGGTTAGGGATGTGAATGAATCATGGATGGATGTCGAAAGTCTTTGCTCTTTAAAATTTCTGAGTAATATTTCCGAGGGGAACTTTAAAAAGAAGGAAACGATTCTGTTCGATCAGATAAATAACCAGTTTACTATTGTTGAATCAAGTAAAACAGGGAAAACACCGTTATGGGTACAGGATGTGCTCTCTTCGCTCTATTATTTGAGGACAAAAAAACTGGAAGTAGGAAAGGAATACAGCATTGACGCACATTCCGGTGATAAATCATGGCCTTTAACAGTGAAGGTTGTACGGAAAGAAAAAATTAAAGTCTCTGTGGGTAAATTTGAATGTTTTGTGGTTGAGCCAAAAATCAGGGAAGATGCCGGGATATTTCAGGCAAAAGGGAAACTCTGGGTGTGGCTTACTGCAGATGACAAGAAAATTCCTGTAAAGATGAGTTCAAAGGTTATGATAGGCTCTGTTACTGCAAAGCTGAACAAGATGGAAAATGTCAGGTAATTACTTAATGGGGCCAATGGAAAAAAGAAGAAAAATATTGTAAAATATATTTGAAAATATAAACAATATTGGAGTTAATCTAATGGAAAAGCTTTTGCGTTTTATACCAAAATTCACTAAGCAGAAAATACTCGTTTTGGGTGATATAATGGTAGACAAGTTTGTCTGGGGTAAAGTTTCGCGCATTTCGCCTGAAGCACCTGTCCCGGTGGTTGAAACCACAAAGGAGACCTACAGTTTCGGAGGGGCAGGGAACGTAGCAAATAACCTGAGAAGTCTCGGGGCGCAGGTTTATATTTCAGGAATTGTTGGCAATGATATGGTGGGGAATCATTTAAGGGATGAGTTGTTACTTAACAAGATAAATGCAGAGGGGTTAATATGCGATTACAGCCGACCTACAATAATTAAAACCAGAATAATTGCAGCACATCAGCAGATTGTACGTGTTGATAGAGAAGTCAAAGGGGAACTTCCCAAGAGCTTAAATCAGAGAATAATAAGATATTTGGACAAAATCATTCCGCATACCAGTGCGGTCATAATATCTGATTACGGTAAGGGCATGATAAATAAGACGATCCTGAGAAAAGCAATTAGCTTAGCGAGTAAACAAAGTATTCCTGTCGTAGTTGACCCGAAGATTGAACATTTTTTACAGTATAAAAATGTAAGTTGCATAACACCTAATTTATCCGAAGCAATCAGCGGGATGCGGTCGCATGAGATATCAGAAGATAAGGATATAAATAATCTAGGATTTAAAATACTTAAAAGATTGCGCTCTAAATCAGTATTAATCACACGCGGAGAAAAAGGCATGACTCTTTATGAGCCGGGGAATAAAACCACCCATATTCCTACAAGAGCAAGGGAAGTATTTGATGTTACCGGCGCAGGCGATACGGTAATTGCATCCTTTACCCTGGCTGTAGCCTCAAATGCCAGTTTTTCCGAAGCTGCGGAACTCAGCAATTTCGCAGCAGGTATTGTGGTAGGCAAACTCGGCACAGCTACTGTTACACCGGCTGAACTTAAAGCAGCAATTACAAATTATAAGGAGTGATCTTTTAAATAATGAGAAAGCGAGTTGTTGGAATAATACCCGCAAGATACGGCTCTACACGTTTGCCTGCTAAACCGCTGTTATTGGTTAAAGGGAAATACTTAATAGAACATGTTTATAGACAAGTCAAAAAAAGCAAGAAACTGGATGATGTAATAATTGCCACGGACGATATAAGAATAGTAACTGCTGCAAGAAAATTTGGTGCAAAAGTAGCGTTAACTTCAAAAAGCTGCAGCAGCGGCACAGACCGATTAGCTGAAGTCGCAAAGAAGATAGAAAAAAAAGCGGATGTTTTAATAAATATACAGGGTGACGAGCCGAAAATATCACCGGTCTTGATTGATAAGCTGGCCTCAGAGTTGTTAAGGGACTCTGACCTTGATATGGTTACAGCAGCATATCCCATAAAGAATAGTGCTGAACTGGACGATCCGAACGTAGTCAAGGTAGTTCTCAATAAGAACAGCAATGCGCTGTATTTCTCGCGCTATTGCATTCCTTTTAAACGCGAAGATGCGGTAAAAACTAGCAGTAAGCTGTGGTTGAAACACCTCGGCATATACGGATACAGGCGCAAATTCTTATTAAAGTATTCATCTTGGAAGCAAACCCCGCTGGAGAAGATTGAAAAACTGGAACAGTTAAGGGTTCTAGAGAACGGGCATAAAATAAAAGTTATTATTTCAAGGAAGGATTCTTTTGGCGTTGACACTCCTGAGGATGTTAAAAGAATTGGAAAAATAATATAAATACGAGAGTGAAAGACTATGAAACAAAGAACCGTAAAACTTAAGCAGAACAGAATCGAAATATCAAATGATAATAAACTGGTTTTGATCGCAGGGCCTTGTGTTATTGAAAACAGAAAGCAGGCATTGGGTATAGCTGCAAGGCTTAAGTCTATTGCTTCCAGGTTTGATTTGCCGTTTATTTTTAAGGCTTCATATGATAAGGCAAACAGAACCTCGATTGATGCATATAGAGGCCCGGGAATCGAAGAAGGCCTGGAAATACTGGATGAAATTAAAACAAAATACAAAGTGCCGGTTCTAACGGATGTCCACTGCGTTAACGAAGTGGATGAAGCAGGCGAGGTTGCGGATATTATACAGATTCCGGCGTTTCTTTCCCGACAGACTGATCTTCTGTTAAAATCCGCGGAGTCAGGGTGCGTTGTAAACGTTAAAAAAGGGCAGTTTATGGCGCCGAATGACGTTTCGAATATTATAAAGAAAATCGAAAGGACTGGAAATAAAAAGATACTGCTTACAGAGAGAGGGGCTTCGTTTGGTTATAATAATCTTATCACTGATATCAGATCTCTGGTTATTATGAAAAATACCGGCTATCCGGTTATTTTTGATGCCACGCATTCTGTGCAGCTACCCGGAGGTATGGGAAAATCATCCGGCGGACAGAGGGAGTTTGTTAAGCCATTAGCAAAAGCTGCTGCTTCCGTAGGTATAGCTGGAATATTCGTTGAAGTGCATCCGAACCCGAAAAAAGCACTTTCCGACGGGGCAAATAGCCTGTCATTAAATGAATTGCCCGATTTTCTTAAAATAGTCCTTAAAATAGACCGTTTAATAAAGAAGGGTTGATTATCGGAGGTTTTCAGATGAAGTGTCCAAAGTGTAATATGGAAAATAAAGATGGGGCAAAATTATGCAAAAAATGCGGAACGGAGTTGAATATACCGCCTGTATTATGGAAACCTTCTTGGAAGTGGCATGTAAGAGCCCTGGTGATTATTTACACCTGTTTAATTATAGCATTCTTCTTAATGAATCATTTATTAAAACCCTATTTACGGCAAATTCCCAATGATGTAACACCATGGCTTAAGGATCTGCCAAAAGAGGAGTCGGTCGGATAGGGTGAATTAAGATAACATTCCTTATTAAATCCAAAAAAATTGAAGGAGCAGCTAAGTGAAAATAAGCAAAAACATATTGAATAAGGCACGCAGGGTAAAACTTCTGGGCATGGATGTAGACGGAGTGCTTACCGGCGGTGAAATAATTATTTTAGATTCTGGAGAAGAAGTAAAAGTATGGAACGTAAAAGACCGCATGGGTTTCTACCTGGTAAAAAGAAGCGGCAGCGGTATAAAGTTTGCCTGGATTACCGGAAGGGAGTCCAAACAGGTAGAGTTAAGGGCTAGAGAGTCCGGCATAGATTTTCTTTATCAGGACTGTATGGATAAAAGCAAAGCTATAAAGGAAATCGCTGATAAACTCGGCATAGGAATGGAAGAAGTGGCATTTATTGGAGACGATTTAGTGGATATTCCCGTAATTCGTAATGTGGGGTTTTCGGTTTGTCCGAAAGATGCTCTACCTGAAGTCAAAAAAGAGGCTGATTATGTGAGTTCGCTTCAGGGCGGGAAGGGAATTTTAAGGGAAGTTGTTGATATAGTCCTCAAAGCGCAGAAAGTATGGGGCAAGGCAACCGAAGGTTACATTTAGAGTTCCGAGATGATGGATTCTTGGTACTCAATCTTTGTTTTTAAATCAGATATCGAGAATCAAGGGTCATGAGATGTTTAGAAAGCTTTTACGCAAGATATATTATTTACTTGCATTGGTATTTTCGAAAATCGTCCTTATATTGCCATATAGTTTTTCCGTAAAGCTGGGCGGCTGGCTGGGATTTCTGACCTATTATTTGGTCGGGCATGCAAGGAAGACGGTAGAAGATAATCTGAGTAAATGCTTTCCCGATAAAGATAAAAGTGAGCTGCAAAAAACAGCCAGAGATGTCTTTGTAAACCAGGGAAAAAATCTATTTGAGGTTTTTTCCTTTCCTAAATTAACGGAAGAGAAAATACGTTCTATTGTTGAGATTGAAAACAAGGAGATTATGGAAAAAGCCCTGAGCAATGGAAAAGGTGTTTTAATCGCCGGCGCTCATTGCGGGAACTGGGAATTTATGGGGGCATCACTTTCGGTGAGCGGATTTCCGATTAATGTAATTGCCAGGAAGATTTATATCGAGGAAATCAATAGAATGCTGGTAGGTTACCGCAGTTCGAAAGGGATAAACGTTATTTTGCGTTCGGAAATCAGTTCGGCTAAGGAGATACTCAGGAGCCTCAGAAACAATGAGGCAATTGGCGTCTTGATTGACCAGGATACTGATGTGCCGGGTGTTTTTGTGAATTTTTTTTCAAGGCCTGCATGGACGCCTTCCGGGCTTGTAACTTTGGCTATAAGAACCGGAGCCAGTGTGGTTTTGGCCTTGGACATAAGATTGCCGGATGATAAACATAAATCTATAATTTCGGGCCCGGTTGAATTAGTCCGAACCGGTAATGAAGAAAACGATATTGTCACTAACACACAGAATATTACCGGATTAATAGAAGACCATATAAGAAAGTATACTTCCCAGTGGGTTTGGATGCATAATCGCTGGAAAACCAGGCCGGATTCAAAGCGTAAAAGTTAATATGAATAAAAAAGCAGTTTACCTGTTAGTATTCTTTATTTTTTTTGTAATTGTTTCCTGCCGGGAAACAAAACAACAAAGCGGCGAGATATCAGCCATGGATCAAACCATCAAGGATTTCGATGTAATGGAAACGAAAGATGGAAAGCCAAACTGGATACTAAACGCAGGATTCGCGCAGATTTTGGAAAGTGAAAATAAAGTGCTTCTGGAGTCCCCGGAGATAAAGTTTTATAAAGAGGGGGAATATGTATCTACGCTCGTAGCTGAAAAGGGTAGGATAAATACGGAGAATTATGATATATGGGGAGAAGGTGAATGTGTGCTTAACACGGTTAAAGGCGAAAAGATGGAAACAAGTAATTTGCATTATTTGTCCGAGGATAAAAAAATAGTCACGGAAGAGGAAGTAAAGCTTATTAAGCCGGATGAAACCATTTACGGCAAAGGGATGGAAGCTACGCCTGACCTTGAATACATATTGATTAAAAATCAAAGAGTTGAAATGAATGAGAATATGTGAGATTGGGATTTTTATTTAAAGGCTATGTTTATCAAAAAAAATATTTCATTTTATTTAATAATATTGTTCATAAGCAGTTTTTTGTACGGAGCCAGTAAATCCAAGGTGACTGTTACCGGAAAGAAAATGGAGATGATAAAGGGCGGTCAGCAGGTAGTATTTTCTCAAGGAGCTGAGGTTAGAAAAGGAAAAAATGCATTAAAGGCAAAAAAGATTATCCAAAATAAAAAAGATGATACTGTCGAGGCATCCGGCAGGGTGGATTTTAAAACCTTCAGTGATAATAATGAACTGATACAGGCCAAATCGGAAAAGGCAAAGTATAACCTGAAAAACAATACGGGCAAATTGTGGGGAGGCAGGCCCAAAGTCATATATAACATGCAGGGGTCTACAGTCCCAGTATATATACAGGCTGATAATATTGATTTTGATCAGGAAGTCCAGGAGTTTAATGCAAAAGGTAATGTAGAGGTTATATCTTCATCAGCCTGTGCTTATTCTGATGCCGCAGTATTTTATCAAAAAGAACAAAAAGTCGTTTTAACGGGTGTGGAGCAGCCTTATATTCTTTATCTCAATAAAGGCCGGCATGATAAAGTTAAGGCAGATAAAGTTACGGTTTTATTCGACAACAGAAAAATGTATTTGGAAGGCAATGTGCACGGGATAATTCAATACAAGGAAGATTAAATAATATGATTCTGAAAAGCAGAAATCTGAAGAAAAAATATAAGCACAGATTAGTTGTCAATGATGTTAGTATTGAGGTTAATCAGGGTGAAATTATAGGTCTTCTGGGCCCTAACGGCGCCGGAAAAACAACCATTTTTTATATGACAGTGGGATTGATTTCTCCGCTCGAAGGGAAGGTTTACCTGGAAGATACCGAGATAACAGATATGGCTATGTATAAGAGGGCTCGGATGGGATTAAGCTATTTGTCCCAGGAACCTTCGATATTTAGAGGTTTAACAGTTGAAGAAAATCTCCTGGCCATTGCTGAAATGCTGCACATGGAGGAAGGAAAGAAAAAGAACAAAGTCGAAAAAATACTTCAGGAACTTGGTTTGTCTAATTTAAGGAACCAATTAGCAATAACATTAAGCGGAGGAGAAAAAAGGCGATGTGAAATCGCAAGGGCGCTTATAACTGACCCGAAGTTTTTATTGTTAGATGAGCCTTTTGTAGGAATCGATCCAATAACTGTTGCTGATATCCAGAATATTATTGCAGATTTGAGAAAAAAAGGCTTGGGAATACTAATAACAG
>JAFGIL010000041.1 GCA_016929635.1 Endomicrobiales bacterium | reverse complement strand
TTCTTTTCTTGAAAAAGTTCAGGAGATTATTTCTCAAGAGTTTATCTTTCCCAAAGACATATTAGATGAAATCAAAAGAGATAAAGCTGCCTGGAATAACTATATAAAGTTTTCAGATTCATATAAAAGATTACGGGTTGCCTATATTGACAGCGCAAGAAAGCGGCCGGAGGAATTTGCTAAACGGCTTGCCAACTTTATTCAAAAGACCCGCGGCAACAAGCTTATTCCGGGATTTGGCGGAATTGATAAATATTATTAGTCTGGGCTGTGATAAACTTTAGTATTCTGGGGACACGATACTTAACTATGAATAAGTATTGTGTCACCGGAAATCCCCAGGGATGTTGCATTTGTTTTTTTACGGCATAATCTATATTTAAAGAAATAATATATATAATAGGTGACGTTTCTGATTAGGAATATGGTACGGGCTGGAGTAAGGGATAAGGATAATATGCATTAAGTCTTAGCATAGTATGCTTAATGTGTAAATTTAACGGATGTATTTAAAAGAGGTAATATGAAAAAATCGTTAGTTACAATATTAATATGTGTATTGCTCTTAATAGTAGGGTGCTCTGGAAATAGGTATTATCAAAGAGTTGGAGATAGAAAACATAACAGGTTGCTTAATAACAAGCAATTAAATAAAACAATGTATGAAAGGGCAGTGAAAATAATAGAAGAGAATTATGTAAATGAAAATGGAGAAGGGATAAAGCTAGATAAAAATGGTAAAAGAGATGTAAAGAGATTGATTGCACAACTTTCTCCTCATTGCCAGTATGTAAAATTAGGCAAAAGAAAGAAAGCTAAAGGTGTAGGTATTGGAATAATGTATAATAAGAAAAAAGATTATTTGCGAGTAATAGCGACGTTGCCTGGTACATCTGCAATAAAGGCAGGGGTATTGCCTAATGATAAGATTACAAAAGTTAATGGAAAACATGTGTCTAAGATGTCAAGAAAGAGATTGAAAGAAGAGTTTGGAGGAGAAGAGGGCAAAGAAATAAAGTTAACTGTTGTTGAGAAGGATGGAAAAGAAGTAGATTTGATTACAAGACTCAATAAAATTGAAAAGCAAGACCCAATAAAAGTAGTAAAATTAAACGCTAAAAAGATAGGATACATAAGAATAGTTGAATATACTCATGATATTGACAAACAACTAAGTAGAATAATTAGAGAGTATAAAGAAAATGGGATAAATGCATTAATGATTGATTTAAGGAACATACCATGGGATTTATTCGATGATGTTGTAAGAGTATGTGGCAAATTTGTATCTAAAGGGACAATCGTTTATTCTATAAAGGGACAAGGACTAACCATTAAGAGACTATTTAAGACAAGTAGTAATATGGAGTTAGATGTACCTTTGGCTGTACTAGTAAATAAAGGAACACTAACAGAATCAATGCTATTAGCAGAGGCTATAAGGAAGAATACGGATGCTGTCATGATTGGTACTACAGGAAAACTCAAAGGATATAAAATGAAAAAATATAGGCTAACAAGGGATGATGCAATAAACATAGTTGTTGGATACCTATATGATACAAACGATACAAAAGTGCAAGATCAAACGTATGAGCCAGATATTATTGTAGAAATGGATTCTACAGATGAGAGAGGTCTGTATTATAAGAATGAAACAATATTTGATATGAATGATATTTCAAAAAATTTATATGATCCAGTAATAAAAAGTGCTTATGAATATTTAATAGAAAAGATAGGCGTGAAAGATGTAAAATAACGCACATTAAATCTATGAAGGGGGCGTTCTGTTTGAATTGCGACATAATCTATCCCCTCGAATTTTGCGAGGCAAAATTAAGCTTCCGGGGATACGAAATAGAACCCCGACAGATAAGTCGGGGTTAAAAAGCTAACGCTTTTTGACTATTTCTATATACATCGAAAATAGAAAGATATACTATGACTAAACAGATTAATAAGGCATTGAAAAACAAACAGGAAATATAAAAATTATAGAAACACCCACTACGTCAAATAATTATTATGCCTAAGGAGCTAAGCAATGTTTAAAAATGTTACTATTTATTTCGCTACTGGATTGATCTTGGTAGGTTTGGTTTTTGCAAATAGCGATGTAGAAAATTTGTTTAATCAGTATTTACAAGTTGAAAACAAGGAAGATGGTATCAATTTATTAAAAGAAATAGCCGATACTTCTCCTAAGTCTGCTTATGGCTTATATGCTCAAGGGTACATTCTAATCAATGAAAATCCAAACGATCTTAAAAAAGCACTCCGTTTCTATAGTAAAGCAATTAAAAGTAATCCGGAGCTTTACGTTGTATATGTTGAAAGAGGTAATATATATGTTAAATTAAACAAACCAAAAAAAGCAATTGAAAACTATTCTTTAGCAATAGGATACAATGAAAATTACTCTGATGCGTATTCTAAAAGAGGCGTTCTATATACAATGACTGGAAATGTAATAAAAGGTATTTTGGATTTAAAGAAAGCTATGAAGCTTAATCCTAACGACGTAGAAGCACACTATAATTATGGGCTAATTCTTTCAATAATGGAAGATCCTATTAAAGCACTGCCTTACTTTAGCAAAGCTATTGCTTTAGATCCGACCGAACCCGAAGTTTATTTGAACCGTGGAAATCTATATTATCAAATGGGAAAAACAGGGACAGCGACTGTTTTTGCAGAATTAAAGTGATACACACCTAATTTTGATTCAAATGTTAACTGGAGATAATGTATGGGAGATTATTGGAAAGATTATAATAGGGGCAATCCTGTAAAAAATTGGGAAGACATAATTGATGCCTATAAAAAGTATGGAAAGAGGGATTGGGTTTTTAGAGGGATCAGAAATGATAGTTATAAGTTGAAATCCACTCTAGATAGATGGATAGAAAATATTAATGACCAAAATATTAATAACCCCCATAAAATAATTAAACCTAAAGACAGATGGAAATATGAGGCAGAGTTATTATACCAATTCAAAAGAAGAGCCCATTTCTATATAAAAAGAAGTGAACTTCCAAAGCCAGAAGAATTCCTTGAGTGGTTTAGTTTAATGAGGCATTATGGGTGCCCTTCGAGGATGGTAGATTTTACATATTCTTTTTACGTTGCACTTTATTCTTCTGTTTTTGAAGAGGGAAAAACTAATGCTTGTATATTTGGAATTGATAGAAAATGGTTGGTTGGTAAATGTGATAAATTAACTGGAAACAACCGCCGTAAAAAACGAGTGTATTTTCAAACGCCAGCTGTTTTCTATAAATATGCTATGTATCATCCAAAAGATAATAAAGATTTTAAATCTTTTGTTATTCCTGTAAGACCTTTTATATCAAATGAAAGAATTCATGCACAACAAGGATTGTTTTTGTGTCCTACAAACATAAATAAAACCTTTGAAGCGAATCTAAAAGGAGTTGCATCAAATAGAGAGTTAAAAGAAAATATTGTTAAAATTGGAATCTCAAAAAGAGCGATACCGGAAATTGTACATGAATTGAAGAGAATGAATATTAATTCTGAAACTTTGTTCCCTGGCTTGAGTGGTTTTTCCGGATCCCTTATAGGATTATTATACACTCTCAAAGACTATCTGCAATTAAAAGAAGATAGATTAAAACAAGCGATACGGAAGATACCAGAACCAAATTATTGAACTAAAAGTTTATATATTGAAGAATTAAGGTGACACGCACCTAATTTTATGATTGGTTTGCAGTATCTGAAACTAAGAATAGAAAAAATGACAAGTAACACATACTATAAAACATATCAAGCATTAAGAAAACAAGTTCATAACTTGCAATATTCGTACTATTCTTTAAAAGAAATTTTGATGAATAAAGACTTACGCAACGCTATTAAAAAAACGGAAACTATCCCATTTTTTACTTACAGCTGTCTTAATCTATTTTCTCATGAAGCTATTTTAGGTATTACAAATCTTTTAGATCCTCATGAAATGCATGGAAAATTTAATCTTACTACTGAAAAGCTTATTCTAGAACTTAAAACTCATAATTTTAATACTAAGAAACTTAATATAATTCAAAGTGAAATGAAATTGAAGACAAAATCACTTAGAACATATAGGTGCAAGAAAATAGCGCATCTTGATTATGACTTACACTTAAGTAATAACAACATGTTAATTCATTTTAATGAGATTAAAAAAGCAGTTCAACTATTATGTAAATTTCTTAGAGAAATCGAAAAAATGTTAAAAGTTAAGAAACCAGTATCTTTTAATTATGAATCAGCAAAAATACAAGTAGAGAATAATAATAGTGAAATGTTAAGAGTAATAAAAGATGCTCTTTTATACAGAACATTGTTAGAAAAAGGAAAAATTAAAATAAGGAGTAGATATCCTGAGTTGCAGTATCTTACAAGAGAAAGATTGTAGAGAAATGGGGACGGTTCTAATTAATTTGACTATTTCTATATATAAACTTGCAGAAATAATAAGGGGTCAGGTCTTGAATCTTGAAAAATAGAAAAATATAGGCGCTATCCCTATTTATTCTAATTTATTAGTCTGCATTACCTATGAGATATGTGAGTAAGATTAATATCAACAAAAAGTAAAATAAGTTTTAATTTATAGTATTTAATATACAAAACACATACAGAAAAATGGAAAATGAATAATTTAAAACCTATTTATATAAGTAGTAATAAGAAAGGCATGTTTTATACTGTACCTTTATTTTTGATGTTTGCTTATATGGCCTATGCGTCATACAGTAATGAAGTTAATCTATTTTTTATGCAATATAGTCTAGTTCGCTTGCTTCTTACACTACTGTTTGCGGCTTTAGCAACAACAATTATTGTCGGTTCCTTAGGTATAATATTCCAAAAGAAATCAGGACTATTAATAAATAAAGATGGTTTTATGGACTACTCAACAAATGAAATGTATGGTTTCATTACTTGGGATAGGGTGAAAAATATTGAATATATAGATGAAGAATTTTATATAGATATAGAAAATCAGATAATCATACATTCAGTAGGCTTAAATATAACTTCTAGCAAACTAAAGAATATTATATTTAAGTACTGGAATAACCATAAAATAAATCAATAAATGTGATATATTCTATATTTGGAAAAATATATGAATTTGTCAGGTCTTGAATCTTGAAAATATATGAAAAGACAGCGCCCATTTTTTAGTAGCCAGTAGCCAGCAAACATCTATTAGGAGAAAACAATAAATGAGATATACACTTACATGTGCATTTGTTTTGGTTTTATTAATTCCATTTACATGCATTGCGGATGTTGATGAAGCTTTTGAAAAATACAAACATGACAAGGAATTGCCTAAAAAAGTTGAATTAGAAAGTAAAATAAATAAATTAGCAAATGAGAAGACCTTTAACTATGCTTTTAATATGAATATTTCACCAGAAATTATAAAAAAACATTTCGATACAATAAAAACAAAATACGACAATTATGAATATGACAACTTTTACAGATTCGACAATGATTATTTTTATGTATATACTATAGATAATTTATTAAAAGAATATGAATTTTACCTGTTAAAAAAGGATATGTATCAAAAACTTTCTAACTTGAAAGCATTAAAACTTATTTATTCTACATTAAAGCGTAATAAAAAATATGATAAATTTCATATTATTAAAACCAGTAAAAAAGCATCGATACAATCAAACATAAATATTGATGATAAAATATGCAATGTTGCAGTATTCAATTTTACACCGAAAAATGTGTCAGCACCAGAGGCTTCTATTATATCGGATTTTATAAGAACTGAGATAGTGAAACTAAATAAGTATACTGTAGTAGAGAAGAATAATATGGAACTTTTGTTAGCAGAGCAGGGTTTCCAGCAATCAGGTTGTACGGAATCAGATTGTGCAGTTAAGATGGGTAAAATACTTAATGTAAAACAAATGGTTGTGGGAAGTCTTTCAAAACTCGGCGACACATATTTCATTACAGCTAATCTGGTGGATGTAGAAACCGGGAAGATATTAATTTCCGAAGACGGGGAAGCAAAAACCCCGCAGGGAATAAAAACCGCCTGCCAATCCATTGTCAGCAGAATGGTTAGATAAAATAAAAAACAGTAATAGTGTCCATTTTACTAATTTCTATTAATAAGGAAATAAAATGAAAAAAATACTACTTTTATTTCTGATTCTAATAATATCATCATCAGTATCATCAGATACTAGAGATATTCCAGTGACAACAGATAGCATACAAGGTGAATGGTATTTTCTATTCTACAATAAATATGGAACTCTTTTTGGAGAAACCCCACCTCCTCCTACTTTTGATATAATGAAATTCAAAGTTGGTAACAAAGTTGAATTAATTGCATCACTTATGAATGAGTCATATGAAACTATATTTTCATTGAGTAATAATGTGATAAGTTATAAGTTTACCCCAAAAAACCACAAAACTGTAAAACATATTATGAAATGTAACCATATAGGTAGCAAAGATTATTTATTAGTATCGTACGAAAATGATGAATCAAATATTTTAATATATTCAAGAAAAAATAAATTACTAAAAGATAAAATACAAGGTAAATGGCAATGTAAAACTGATAAAAGAATAGACATAATGACATTTTCTCCAGATGGTTTATTTAGATTGAATGATAAAATTAAAGGATATTACAGAATGTGGCATTGGGAAGGATATGGAAATGCAATTACAGCGGCTTATACTATTCCTGAAGAATATGGTGCGTTTACTCAAGTTTGGGTATATGAATTAGAAGATAGGAAATTGTTACTTACACCACTTGATAAGAATAAATTTGATCCAGCCAAAAAGAAAGTATGGAAAAGAATAAAATAATAGATTTAGTGAAAATAATAAATAATATTAACATCCATTATTTAGTAACTGAATAAACCAATATACAAAAACATATTTCGAAAAATGAATCGTATGAATATAAACTCTGACAATAAACAGCGGCCGATAATTGTGGGGTTCGGGCCTGCGGGGATGTTTGCAGCTCTTGAGCTGGTTGACTCCGGTTTTAAGCCTTTGATATTCGAAAGGGGCAAAAAAATTGAGGAGCGCACAATAGACGTGCAGCGCTTTGTCAAGGAGCGCAGGCTTGATGCCCAATCGAACATCCAGTTCGGCGAGGGCGGCGCTGGCTCATATTCCGACGGGAAGCTGTTTTCAAAGCAGCATAATAATTCCCTGCATGTAAAAAAGGTTCTTGACACCTATGTCAGGTTCGGCGCGCCGCAGAAAATAAGAGATGCGCGCAAGCCTCATCTGGGCACTGACGTATTGTGCAAAATCGTGGGCAACATGAGGGATTACATCCTTGAAAAAGGCGGCGAGATAAATTACAGCTCGAAAATGACCGACCTTATCATATCCGGCAGCACGGCCCTGGGCGTGGTGATAAACGGGAACCGGGAATACCGCTCTTCGCATATCTATCTTGCTGTGGGGCACTCGGCGCGCGATACCTTTGAGATGATATTCCAGAAAGGAGTTGCCCTTGAGCAAAAGCCTGTTTGCGTGGGCCTCAGGATAGAGCATCCTGCCGAGATAATCAACCGGCTGAAATACGAAAACAGGGATAAGGGCTTTAATCCTGAGGATGCAGCCATTTATTCGTTTACGCACACCAACAGGAAAACCGGCAGAGGCGCATATACGTTCTGCATGTGCCCGGGCGGCGAGGTGATAAATGCGTCGTCCCAGGACCATATGCTGGTTTTAAACGGCATGAGCTGCTCCGCAAGGGCGTCCGCATTCTCGAACTCGGCAATAGTCGTGAACTGCCGCACCGAAGATTATGGTTCGGACGGCCCGCTGGCAGGCATAAAGTTTCAGGAAGAGATCGAGCGGAAATCGTTCGAAGCCGGAGGCAGGCGCTGGAAGGCCCCTGCCCAGAACCTGACGGATTTCTTGTGCGGCAGGGTTTCAGCCTCTATCAACGAAAATTCGTATAAGATGGGCACGGCTCCCGCTGATATGAAAGATATCCTGCCGGGATTCGTTTATGAAACGCTTCTGGAGGCGTTCAACAAGTGGAAACAGGAGTATCCTCTGTTTGTTTCGGGCGCAGCGGTGCTGCTGGGCCCGGAAACAAGGACTTCCTCGCCGGTAAAAATAACGCGAAATGAAAGGTATGAATCCGTAAATATAAAAAACCTCTACCCCATAGGCGAGGGTTCGGGTTATTCGGGCGGCATAACCAGCTCTGCTGCGGATGCCTTAAGGGCAGTAGACAGCAGACAGCAGACAGTAGACAGGACCAGACATGGGGTCAGGTCTTGAATCTTGAAAATATAGGAAGAACCGGGAACTAAGGGGATTCCGGAGAAAAAAATGGCAACGGATTTGGATTTCATTAAATTTCTGGTTGATCAGATAGAGCATGCGGGCGTTATCACGTACAGAAAAATGTTCGGGGAGTATGTGGTTTACAGCGGCAGCAAGGTGATAGCTCTGGTGTGTGACAACCAGCTGTACATAAAACCGACAGAGGCGGGGCGGTCATATATCGGGGATGTCGTTGAAGCTCCGCCCTACCCCGGAGCAAAGCTGTATTTCCTTATCGAAGACAAATTTGAGGACAGGGAATGGATAAGCGGGCTGGTAAGGGCCACGGCTAAAGAGCTTCCTGAGCCCAAACCAAAAAAGAAGAAAAATAAAAGAAAAAAATAGGGAAATGGGGCCAGCCCCCTGTGGATAGAAGCGAGGGAAAAATGGCAGACAGAAGATCTTATATTGAAAGGCGCAAGTATATTTCCAGAAGGCATGTAAGCAGACCCGTGGAAGTTGAAAGGCGCTCAAGAAAAGAAAGGCGAAGCGGGGCTAAACGCAGGTCGGACAAAGAAAGAAGGGTTTTATGGGACAGGCGCGATATAATCGGCAGAAGAAAGCTGAAAGTAAGGCGGAAAGTTAACATCTCCGTAAGATTTGAAAGAAGATCCAGCAGGCTAAGGCGCAAAGTGAGAGGCCGGCGCTGGAGTCAGAGAAGAGTAAATAAATAAAAGAGACTAGAGACTGGAGATCAGAGACTAGAGACAAAAAAACACTTTAAAAAAAATAGAGCCCCTCAATAGGAACCCCTCACCTCTTTCCTCTCCCCTCCTCCTTCGCTTCCTCCTTCGCAAAAGCTACGGAGGACAAGTCAGGGGAGAGGTCTCCAGAGGTCTTGAGTCGCCTAGGCGACCAGACTCGCCGTGGCGAGATGAAAGGTGAGGGGGAAGAAAAGGGGGGATTTAGAAAAAAATAAACGCAGTCCCTATTTTTCAAAGCCCGCATCCCGGGAACGCGAGATTGGCTGGTTGGTTATTAGGAGCTTTTGGTACCCAACAAATATCAGGGTTTTGAAAATTGTTGGGTAATATTATTTAGCCTTGACAAATAAATGTAAATCTATTATAATAGATTAGAATCTAAAAAAATAGACTTAAATCTAAAATAATAGATATAAGATTATGATTAAAAATATCATCTTTTCTACGAACCAACAGAAAGTGCTGGATTTTCTTCTCGGAAGGCCTGATGAGGAGTTTTATGACAGGCAGATATCAAAGCTTACGGGGATAAGCAGGGCAGGAGCGAATTTTGCCTTAAGGGACCTTGAAAAAACCGGGATTATAAAGAAAAAAGTGCAGGGGAAGATGAATTTTTACGGTATTACGAATTCCAAGATTGTAAGGCAGCTGAGAATCATGAAAAATATCCTTGATTTAGAGGTGGTTCTGGAAGAAATAATGCCAATATCAACGAGAGTAGTATTATATGGAAGCTCTTCAAAAGGAACTAATTCAAAAGAAAGTGATTATGATTTGTTTGTAATTTCAGACAACCGCAAAAAAATAGAAATGGAATGTTTGAAAAGCGGTTTAGGGGAAAAAATAAAGCCTGTAATAATGACGATTAATGAGTTTGCAAAACTAAAAATACAAAATAAAGTATTTTATAATCAAATAAACGAAGGAATAGAGCTGTGGCCGTAAAATGACTGATAATTTTCAAAAAGGATTGGAAAAAAAGCGAATATTGAGCTTTCCTGAAGGCAAAAAGCTTGTAAGTAAAGAAATTAAGTCAGCGAAGGAAGACTTAAATGAAGCAATTGACAGGTTTAAAAGCTCCAAGTTTAAGTATGCAACTATAACTGCCTATTATTCTATGTTCCATTCAGCCCGTGCGTTGATATATTCAAAAGGGTATAGAGAAAAAAGCCATTTTTATCTTTTAGTATCTCTTGAATCGCTTTTTGTAAGCAAGGGTTTAATCGATAGGGAGATGATATCAGAGTTTCACGATGCTATGGTATTAAGGGAAGAGGCAGATTATCACGGCCAATTCTCAAAAGAAGGCTCGGAGTCAGTAATTAATTCTGCAAAGGATTTTATTAATATTTCTACTAAGTTGCTGAAGTTATACGAAAAACAATAATCTCACCAATTTAGTATATGATACTGGGTAGTATAAGAAACAATGTACAAAAACATATTCAGGAAAATAATGCAGGTTGTGTATTATCACTGGCTGCTTTTCACGCATCCTAAAACGCCTTTTTTTGCAAAGACACTATTTTTAGCGGCTATTTTCTATGTGTTCACTCCGTTCGATATTGTAGTAGATATGATTCCGTGGCTCGGGCAGGCGGATGATATAGCTGTTGTGCTTATTTTCTTTAATAAAGCAAAGCAGCTGATACCCGAAAGTGTTGTTCAGGAATGCAAGATAACCGCAAGTACCAGGTATCCGGATATAATCAGTAGACAGTAGACAGCAGACAGCAGACAGCAGACAGTAGACAGCAGGCGGTTGTTTGATTTCAGAAATCGCAATTTTGTATAATATTTGAACATGTTTTATAATAAACCAGCCAAACCGAAAAAAGCCGCAGGGTTCACCCTGATAGAACTTATGATAGTTGTTGCTATTATAGGTATTTTATCTGCTATCGCAATACCTAAATTTGCTGACCTGATGCGAAAAACCAGGGAAGGCGCGACAAAAGGCAATTTAGGCGCAATACGAAGCGCCATAAATATATATTATGGTGAAAACGAAGGCTGGTTTCCAGCCGGCCCGGATACATACGTTTCTGACAGCACCTATCTCCAGGCCTCGCTTATTCCCAGATATATAGATGATTGGCCAACCTGCCATATCACTCCTTATCATAAATCACAAACCAACGTGGATAGCTTCCCTGCCAAGAATTCAAGCTACGATTCAACGTGTGACGGCGAATGGGGATATTGCGGTTCCAGATCAGGCGGGGACTGGGGTACAGTTTTTGTTGAATGCTGGCATACCGACTCCAAAGGAGTAACCCTTAGCGATTGGTAGAAAGACAGCAGTCAGCAGACAGTAGACAGTAGTCAGGACAACGAAAACACAAAAAACAAATACATTGCCAATTTTTCAGGAGGGGTATAATGAAGTATAGAATATTTTTAGCCCTTATGTTAATGTTTGCGGGTATTAACATAAACGCTGAAAGCGCCAAGGAATACAGTGATTATGGTTTTTGGCTCAGCGAGCATAAAGTAACAAAAATGTCATGGCTGGAAATAAATATGAAATTAGAGGAGCTAAGGTTAAGAGATAAATTTGACCATACAAAAGGGTTCCATGACATAGACATTTCCTTGAATAACAGCTGGGATACCATAGTAGTTAAGGTGTTTATAACATCCATAGTAAAGGAAGATGACAAGAGGGAATTTGATAAAACGGCGAAAAATAATTTAAACCTTATGTTAAACAGTATCATCTGGGCAGTAAACCTGGGCGTAGATATAAATTATGAATCAGTTAAAAAAAATGAGAAATAGGCTCAAGCCCCGCTCTTAAAAATGGCAAAGAGAATAGACAAAGATACAAGATTTTATATTGACCTGGATTTAAAAAACAAAAAAAACCATTGCTTGGGGCTATGATAATAGGTATAATCTAAAGGCCTGCGGGCCGGAAAGCCTTTTTCGAAAAAGGATATACATAACAAAGGGGCAGTATAATAAGCTGGAAAAAAATCAGAAATAACAGGTGAAAAAATTATGAAGAAGTATCATACAAAATAAAGTCAGTAAATAGCAGCCAGGTGCCGGCAGCCGGGAAAAGAAAAAAGCAAAAGGAGGGGAAGATGGATTTGGGAAAACTTCAGGCATTTTTTATGTGGGGTCTTTTAATTAATCTGGCTATTTATATTTTCAGCGTAGGAGTTACGCTGAGCCTGCGCGGTTTCATAGCCAGGATGCACGGGAAATTTTTCGGCTTAAGCGAGGAATCAGTAAATAAAGCTGTATATTTATATTTTGGAATTTATAAAGTTATAATAAATGCATTTTTTCTGGCGCCCTGGATTGCAACCATGGTTATCAAGTAGCTAGCAGCCAGGAACTAGCAGTTAGGGTAAAAACTGCAGAAAACAGCAAGCATAAAGTTGGATTTGGATATTAAAAAATAAAAAAAGGAGGAAGTCATGGCAGTAGTATCGGAATCAGAATACAAGGGAAGGCCGATGATCGTGTTAAAGAGCTCAGAGGAAGATAAGTTCCCGTTCCAGTTCGGCTTGAAGAAGGCGAAGCTTATCCTTGAGGCGATTGAGGACATCAAAAAGTTCGTGGAAAAAAACGACAAGTAAAAGGTATCGGATAGCAGATTTTTGATATTTGATATATGCGTACCCTTATTTCCTGGATATTTCCAAATATTATTGAAATTGGAATGATTTGCTGTTATACTTACATATAGAAAATTTTGGAAATATAACAATGAAAAAGGGATTCACTCTTATTGAATTGATGATTGTTGTCGCAATTATTGGCATACTTTCTGCCATAGCAATCCCGAAATTCGCGGATATGATACGAAGGTCAAGCGAAGGCGCGACCAAGGGTAATCTGGGCGCAATCAGGAGTGCGATCAGTATTTATTACGGAGAAAACGAAGGATGGTTTCCGTGCCCCACGGCCAGCGGAGAGTCAGGCACCGGCGGTACACTCGGAAACGTCCTTACTATGCAAAATGGAAAGTATATCAAGGAAATGCCAACCATATATTGCCCTCCATACCATATCAAATACACCGATGTCAGCCTTTACGGGGAATATCCGACAGAAGGCCCGTGCCACTGGGGGAGGTTCGGCTACCAGGAGAAAATCTCGCCGCCATCGGGAGCAAAAGCATGGGGCGAGTTATGGATTAACTGTACGCATACAGATTCAAAAGGTACTGCATGGAGCACTTATTGATAAAAGCCAAAGTATAAATATAGACAGCGCCCGTTTTTTCAGGAAAGAATGGGCGCTGTTTCTGTTTTAAGGGGGCTGTATATAATGCGGCGGGTTTTATTCCGGATGTTTCCCGGAGTCCTCAGCAAAAATAAGAAGGAGGTTTTGTATGGGCATCGATGCAATCAGGCAGATGTTGTTGTGGTGTGCTTTGATAAACATGGGCTTACTCCTGTTCTCGTTTTTGGTTATTGTGATTGGGAATAAGTTGATTTATAAGATACACAGCCAGTTTATTAAAATCAGCGAGGAAACTTTCAATACCGTTATGTACTCTCTTATTGGGTTTTACAAGATACTTATTTTCGTGTTCAACATTGTTCCATACGTGGCTTTGACAATTATTAAATAAAATATTAATTATGCCCCTGCCCGCCGGCAGGCACGGCACGAGGGGCTACACTACACAATAACACGGTTCTTGTAGTGTAGGGGCTTGTCCCCGTAATAATAAAAATGAACATTATTACGCCCATAAAGGGCTACACTACATAATATATTTTTTTGTAGTGTAGAGCTTTACCTGCCCGCCGGCAGGCAGGTGCCCGTAAATATAAATATTCGAGATTAATATAAAATAGTATAAAATTATTTGTGGTATTTTTAGTATGAAAATTATTTTAGTATTCATCATTATTTATTTGTCTTTCAGCCCGTGTTTTGCCGCACAGCCTGCAGAGAAGGGCAGCGCGTCAGATGAAGCAGGCTCAGAAAAAGTAATGACCATGGAGGAGTACCTGCAGAAAAGGCTGGAGTATGAAAAGCAGCAGAAAATGCAGGAGATGGAGGAAGCAATTAAAAGAAGGAGCTTTTCGGGCTTTCTCTATTCTGTAGGAAGAGGAGGGTACTTCAGGGTACTATTTCTTATCTCTCTTAATCTGCTGTTTCTGGCGTTTATGTTCCTGATTATATCACACTTCAGTACCTTTGATTTTCCTCCTGCCGTAAGGGTGATAAACGTGAGCGTGCTGCTGATTACTCTGGTGCCGGTGGTTGTAGGCGTTGCGAGCCTGTTCATAGGGGCGCATAATTACATGATGGCTCTAACGTTTGCCGGATGGTTTTTCATATTAATCGTTATCGGAATAGTTTTAATGCAGAAAAAAGTGAGGGAAGAGCGGCTGGCCAAAGAGGGTAAATACTGGCGCTGCCCGAAATGTAAGACGTTTAATGACAACGTATATATGAGATGCTCGGAATGCGACGCAAGCAGGCCTTAATAGTCTGGTGATGGAGGATAAGTGAAATACATACTTTCTATAGATCAGGGCACAACAGGAAGCAGGGCAGTGATATACGATAAAAAAGGAAAAGCTGTTGCTTCCGCCTACGAGGAGTTTCCCCAGCATTTTCCCAGGCCCGGCTGGGTGGAGCACGACCCCAGAGACATCTGGCAGAGCGTTTATAACTCTATGCAGAGAGCGCTGTCTAAAATACCTAAAGATGCGATTTCATGTATCGGGATAACCAACCAGCGCGAGACAACCATTATCTGGGACAGGGTCACGGGCAAACCAATATACAACGCAATAGTATGGCAGTGCCGCAGGACAGCCGGCCGCTGCGAGGCTCTGGCAAAGAATAAGAAGCTTGCAGGGCGCATACGCGGCAAAACGGGGCTTCCTGTGGATGCATATTTTTCCGCCACAAAAATCGAGTGGATACTGTCCCGCGTGCCCGGCGCGATGAAGAAAGCAAAACAGGGAAGGCTTTGTTTCGGGACTTCGGATTCATGGATACTCTGGAACCTGACCGGCGGAAAGTCGCACGCAACTGACTATACCAATGCGTCGCGCACGATGCTTTTTAATATCAAAAAGAAAACGTGGGACAATGATTTGCTGCGGCTGTTCAAGGTGCCTGCTCCGGTACTGCCTGAAGTCAGGAAATCGTCCGGTATGTTCGGAAGCACGGTTAAGTGCGGAAGGCTGAAAGCAGGCATTCCTGTTACAGGCATTGCAGGGGATCAGCAGGCAGCGCTTTTCGGGCAGGCTTGTTTTTTCCCGGGCACGATCAAGAATACTTACGGTACCGGAAGTTTTGTCCTTTTGAACACCGGAAAAAAATGCATCGCTTCTAAGTATGGATTGATAACAACTCTTGGCTGCGGAGCGAAAGGAGAACCTGCTTACGTGCTGGAAGGGGCTGTTTTTATTGCAGGGGCAGCTGTCCAGTGGCTGCGTGACGGGTTAAAGCTTATAAAGACCGCAAAAGAAACCGAGACGCAAATCAAGTCAATCAGGGATACAGGGGGAGTATATTTTGTACCAGCATTTGTAGGACTTGGAGCGCCGTACTGGAATCAAAATGCACGAGGGCTTATTACAGGAATAACCAGAGGCACAAATGTTTCACATTTCATACGCGCAGCGCTTGAGTCAATGGCATATCAGACAAAAGATGTGCTTGATGCGATGCGCAGGGATTCGGGGCTTAGTATAAGGGAGCTGAAAGTTGACGGTGGAGCTGTTGAAAACAATTTCCTGTGCCAATTCCAGGCGGAGATACTGGGGATCCCTGTAGTGCGCCCGAAAGTTATAGAAAGTACGTCGCTCGGCGCAGCTTATCTTGCCGGGCTTTTCACATGTTACTGGAAGTCGTCTGCAGACATAAGCAGAAACTGGCAAAGAGACAGGGAATTCAAACCTAAGATGAAGAAAGAGATATCAGCTATTCTTTATGCGGGTTGGAAAAAAGCTATTGAAAAAACTGTTCTTGTTTGATAGAATTAGGTTCAGCTTAGCTGTCATTTAACATAACAATTCAGGGGGAAATACCCTCCTGTTCATTAAAATAAAATATTTGTACGTATAGCATTAAGATGGGACATTTTGAAATAACACACGATAAAGAGCTGGACCTTGTAGTTTATACTGCGAAGGGGGATATAAACTTTGGAGACTTGTACGATGAGATAGCAAGGTACTACGAAGGGCCCCTTACGAGATATACTATGTGGGATTTTACCGAGTCAAAGGTACACCTGTCAAGCGACGATGTAAACAGGATTGCAGACCAGGTACGCAAAGCCGGGACAGCCCGTAAAGGAGGGCTGGATGCGATTATTGTATCTGACGTATTAAAATATGCCCTGGCGCGGATGTATGGAGCTTATATGGAGATTGTAGGCAAAGACGCCGATATTCTTAAGACCGAGATATTTTACAGAAAAAAAAATGCTATGGCACATATAAAAAGGCATGCTTTCTTGAACAAATTCGAAAAGGATGAAAGGTAGAATTATGAGATTAATTATTAAAATAGCATTGGGAGTTATTGCTGCAGGAATAATAGGTTTAATTTCATTTCTGTTTTACATGGGGGTATTTTCCACACCGGAAGTCACAGAGATGGAAACAGGTCCCTACACGATAGTTTATGAGGAATTCATAGGGGACTATAAAAAATCCGGACAGGTATTTGAGCGTGTAGGCAAAGCAATGGAGAAAGAGGGAATAAAAACTACCAGGGGCTTCGGCATATATTTTGATGATCCTAAGATGGTCCCTGCAGATAAACTCAGGAGCCATTGCGGCCTGGTGATTGAGGGGGATAACCTTAAAATGGTCCCCGAGCTTAAAAAAAAGTATAATATACAGGTTATAGACAAATCAAACAGGATTGTTATCGAGTTTCCTATAAAAAATATGCTTTCCTATGTCATTGGCCCAATGAAGTGTTACCCCGCTTTTTCTGAGTACTCAAAAGAGAAAGGTTACAAGGTGGACTCTCCCGGTTATGAGCTTTATGATATGCAGTCAAAAAAAATACTCTTCATGATGGATATAGAGAAATAATCCTCACCCTGACCGGATTATACCGGAAAATCACTTTTTCCCCAGCCTTTTCGGCGAAAAACATCAATTTTATCGTCGATAAATTACAGCTTTTTCGATTTAAGGCCCCTATTTTTTATTTTTAGGGCCTGATATACCCCGAAAATTACGCTTTTCATGGTTTTTTCATATTGAGCTGTATTTTCTGCTTTTCATGGTTTTTTGCCTGCCTGTTCATTTCCCGGTTTCTGCTGGGTTTTAATCCAGCCTGCTTTTATCTAGCCAAGCCTCCTGCTTCATAGTGTTTTCTGTTACCTGGTTTTTTGCTATATTGCCTGGGATATGCCCGGCCCGGCTTGCGGCATTACGCGGCTTGCGGTTTAATTGGCGCTGTTTTGCCACGCCTTTTGCAAAAATTCCCGTTTTCTGGTGTTTTCTTTGCGGTTTTTGATTGAAATTATGTATTTTATCGTCGATAAATGCACATATTTGGGTTTTAAGGCCCCTAAAATTTGTTTCAAGGGGTCTTGGTACCGTCGGGAAAATCGTCTTTTCTGGTTTTTCCGGGTTTAATCAAAATTTATGCTTATGCGGTGTTTTTGGGCCGGGCGGGGACCATCAAATCAAAAATGTGCCTTTCATGGTCTTTTAAGGAAGGGTACTTTTTTGGCGGAATCAGCACCGGTTCCGGGAGGTCTGAACCGATCAGCCAACATGTACCTTTTAATGTCTTTTCAAGGTATGCCACTTGAAAGACAATGAAAGGAATTCTCTCAGGGATTAAATGCAAGAAATTTCAAATCCAGAAATTTTTGGGGAAAAGTTCGCAAAAATTTTTGAAAAATTGCAAATTAATGAGTGCTAATAATAAATAGTTAAAGTAATGTATCAACAATATGAAGATAAACTATATATATTAGCATATATAAGCATATAGTAAAAGTAATACATTAAACATATTATAGTGTTCATATATTGTAATAACTTAACATAATGTAACTTATCGGAACATAGTAATAGTGCTAGATTGCTTGTTTCCTGTGTATTTTAAGGCATTTTATTAATGTGTTTTTGTGTTTTATGTATTAAAATCGAAGTTTAATGGGCTTATTAATGTGTAAAAAGACAGGTTAATGCAGGGCAGCATATGATAATGAAGTATACCCTTTATAACTATTTATAGCTTTGAATAAGCAGATAAAAAGGCAAACACAACGAATAGATGTATTATAGAAAAGGTAATAATAAATAAGTTAAATATTAGATATTATACTTTGGATTGGAGCCGCAGGATTCCCTGATTATGAGTTCCCCTATTAATTCAGCCTGATGGATCCCGGGATGTTTCCCATCTATTTGATTGATAAGCAGTTTTGTGGCAAGAAAGCCTATGTTATGAAAAGGCTGCCTGTATGTTGTTAAAGGTATATGAAAGGTTGCAGAGAAGTCAAAGTCATCAAAACCGACAACCACTACGTCCTCAGGAACCTTGATGTTGTCATCTTTTAAAGCCCTTATGGCGCCTACTGCCATAAGATCATTTGCGGCAAATATTGCGGAAAATTCCGGCCTGTTTTTCTGGCCAAGAAAGCTTTTCACCCTTTCATATGTCAGTGTTACGCTGAAATCGGAGTAAATCAATAATTTGCTGTCATATTTGATTTTGTGTTTTGATAGTGTATGTTTAAAGCCCTCAAGCCTGTCTATGCTGTTTTGGTTTTCAGAGAAGCCGTTAATAAATAATATATTCTTATGCCCAAGGTTTATAAGGTGTTCTGTTATTATTTTCCCGCCTCGTACATTATTTACATCTACCCAACTCAGGTTTTCTGAGCGGCAGTTTATAAGTATTGATTTAATATCGGTGTTTTTTTCAAGAAATTTGACTGAAGGATGATGTACGTCAGGGGCAATATTTATGACTCCGGTTGTTTTGAATTCGTTTTTTGGCAGGGAAAATAGCAGGCTGTTATCCTGATCTGTAGTTATTACTTTAAAATCCAGCTCTTCTAAGGCTGTATCTATACCGTATTTGATTTTTTCAAAATAGAATGAGCTTAAAAAGTACCTTTCCGGCCTAGTAAGTATAATAATTTTATATTTACTATAGCTCATATAAAACCCTCCCAATAATGCTTATATTATAGTTTAAATTAAAGAAATAAGCAAATAGAACTATTCAAACATACCAGTTCTGAAAGAGTGTATCTTTTGTCGGTTTTGGAATAGTCACAGAGTATTGGTAAGGCCAGCGCTCGATTTCCAGGTTGTCTTTTAGTATGGTTATAAAAAACTCGATATGTTTATCGTTTTCTTTAAGTTTGAAGTATTCCAGCGGGATTGATAATTCAATAATCTTTTTTGCACAGACGGTTTTAAGATTGTAGTGGCTTGAAGGTGTTTTAAGATAAAAGTCTTTTATATTTCCGTTAGGAGCAATATTGAGAAAAGCCTCGCATTGCTCCGGGGCAAGGAATAGTATCTTGAATGCGTATTTTTCAATAGAGTCATCCTGCAGGGAAATATTCAGGTCAAACCTGAAATGGAGGTTTTCTTTGTCAAAACCGTAATGAAAAGACCTTAAAACGGATTCTACCTGATGTATGCTTCCGCCGCTGCGGCCGACAACATAGTACCCGGCGGGGTGCCATTCGAAATAATTTGTTACAACCCCGTCAAGTTTAGGGCTTATAAAATCGATTGGTTCCAGGGTAACAGTTTTTTTCTTATTAATGCCTATGATTGATTTAAACAGGTAATCCGGTATTTTTTCTCCCAGCAGTTCATATACGCTGATGAGATACTGGCGGAAAAGATAGTCAAAAACCTCATCATTGCCGGATGAATGGTCATCGCCATACCACCAGTTCCAGTCAGAGCCTTCGGCTGCAAATATGTTTTCCCACGCGGATTTGATATTTTCCCCTTCGGCTTTCCCGGGATTTTTTGAGATGTACTCGCTTAGGGTGTTTCTTGCTTCGCCCAGATAATCCCAGGCCAGGTTGTCTTCAGGATGACCTATCCAGATGCCGTAGTTTCCATTGATCCATGAACCGGGCCATATTTTTTTTAACGTTTCTTTTGGAGGAAAATTTGCCAGATACTCATTTATTGTAACTGTTTCAACAGAGGAATCACCACTGAGCGCTTTGTAAAGTTCGCGCAGGAAATCCCAGCCGTCATTGGAATAATACTCCCAGCAGTTTTCCCCGTCCAGGATAACTGAAATTAAACAGTTCTGATCAGGGTCTTTTATTGAATCCCTGATGGCATAAATCCTTTTCATAAAATCCGCGACCGCGCTGCCGGGATTCCATCTATGGTAAATAAAACCTATGGAATCCGAAAGTGCGTGGTCCCTGAAAATGATATTGAGTTCGTGATTCAATATGTTCAGGGCATACGGCTGATAAAGCTTTTGCCTCTGGGATTTATATTCAGGAAGAGTTTTGAATAAAACCTCCTCATCCGTTGCAATCCATTTTATTTGTGCCTCGCCGAATAAAGGAATCACGTCATCGGAAACCGATCCTTCGGAAGGCCACATTCCCCGCGGCTCTCTGCCAAAAAGTTCCTTATATAAATCAACTGCTTTCTGAATCTGTATTTTTGCGTCTTTGCGGTGCTGAAAACGCCTTTTCGGGAGGTTTATCTGGGGCGTTGCTCCTTTTGCATTATTTGTGTCGCATAAAAGAGGCAGTATGGGATGGTAGAAAGGCGTGGTTGATACTTCGATTTGTCCACTATCCTGCAGCTGCCTGTATTTTTCAGGTATCAGGCCGCAAATCTCCAGCTGTTTGCTGATTAAGGATTGTTTGTCCTCTTCGGTAAAACCCTGGCCTTTTTGGTACAGCGACCTGGTTAAATCATCGTGTTCCCTCCAGTACGGGTCCATCCAGGAAAGATTAAACCATACCTGGAGGTCTCTGAAATCCTGTGTTTTGAAGTAGGTGTGTATCCTTTCCAGGTCCTGAACGGATGTATGTTTTCCCCTTTTTTCCAGCAGTTGTTTGTAGCGCGGATAAGGATTAACCATGGTTGCCCAGTTTGCCATGAAAAAATTGTGCAGTATAAAAACTTTGTCATCATTTGTGAGGTCTTCGGCCGGCTTCAGGGTAAGCTCCATAAATTTGTCTTTAGCAACGCCCTGGGAATATTCCTTCAGCTGGGCTAAAAGCGACGGGACCAGATTAAAATTGGATTTTATTTTCGGGAATTCATCCAGTATGGCAGCCGTATCAAAGTAATCTTTGCAGGCATGCAGCCTGACCCACGGCAATTCATATATGCCTGACCTTGGGTTTTTGTAAACGGGCTGGTGATGGTGCCAGAGAAATGCGAGATAGATTTTTTTCATTTTAGAATTTGGTGCTTATCTCAAATTGATACATAGTTGCGGGATTTCTTTTGATAGAAAATGTTTCCGGAGGGGTGTAGCGGTTATATGAAAGTTTGGTTTCCACATATTTGGAGTGTGTATATTGCACGCTTAAGTCCATTTCTATTCCCAGGGAGTATTCGGCCCCGAATATCCTTTCAAAGCCTGATGCGGTCGGGAAACCCGGTAGCCCCTGTGAAGCTGAAAACAGGTAATAATTGACCCCGAAAGTCCATGCATACCACGGCGAGAAGTCCGCTCCGACGTTTAAGGTGTTTATGCCTGAATAGGAATCTGGAATGTCAAAGAAAGAATCATAAGGCGAAGCTGCAAATAGGCTGCCGTATCCGGTTCTTTTTAATCCGTCAAATTTCCTTGTTAAATCCGGGGTAAAGGAGGTATCTCTGGTGTCGTTGGGATTGTCGTCTCCGGTAGCAATGGCAAGAAGCGCGTTCGCGGTTACTTTTCCCAGTTTTGTCTTTTCACCGATGAGCTTTCCTGAAATGACATACCCGTGGGCATTTATGTTCACGTTAGTATTGTCCACTTTTTTCATGCTGCCTTTTTGCTGCACGTATTCGAATTGATACTCCATAAGCTTTTCTTCTCTTCCTACCCGGAAACTGTAAAATCTTTTTGCTGCGGTCTTTGTTTGAATCTGGTTGTAAACAGAACCAGCGTTGTCTTTATTATTAAAATACCCCAGTTCGAAGAGGTGCCTTTTCCACTTAAAGTCAACGATAAAACCAAGCAAATCCTGGTCAGAGGTAACCCTTAAGGTATCTTTAAGTTTGGCTATGAAAAACTGGGCTTCCCAGGGAAGAAGCAGTTCGTAATAACCCAAAACATGGAATGCAAAATAACCTGTTCCGTTATCCGAAATAACCAGCCCGTCGCCGAATTCGAGGTTTTGTTTGCCTACGGAAATATTTACGGGCAATTCGGCAAAATTTGTTAATTTAAGATAGGCGGTTTCGATGTAAGGCATGAAATCCGTATTTGGATAAGGGTTTACAGATTGATCCAGGGCAGCGTTAAAAACTGTCCTTGTTCCCCCTACTACGCCCAATGCAGTTATTTTGGATCCGATCTCGATGTTGGAATCAAATTTTCCGGATATGGAAAGGTTTAATCTTTGGATATAATAGCTTACGGGATCGTCGGTTTCTTTGTCAAAGTCATTGTTTTTATAACTTATTCCGCTAATACGGTAATCGGTATTTATATTAAGGACATCTGCGGAACAAATAGCAAATTTGCCTAAAAATACTGTTATTAATAATATATAAATATAAAATTTTCTCATTTTAAAATTCTATCAAATAATGCTTTTCAGGTCAACTAATGATTTATTTTCTGGATAGAAAGCCTATTCTTTCGTTGGCTTTTTGAGCCCACCCGGTGTTGGGGTAAAGGTTTGCCATCTTCTCATAGGTTGATATTGCCTCTGGGATTGACTGGTTCATCTCGTAATTCCTGGCTAAAGACTCAAGTGCCTTTGGGGCCAGAAAATGGTTGGGAAATTTATCGATAAAAGCTTTGTATGTTTCAATCGCATCCGGATATTTCTGTGAATTTTCCTGCGCAAGCCCCAGTATATTCATAGCCAGAGGAATAACGGTGTTAGGCTTCCCTTTTTCAATAGCCGGCTTTATTATGTTTTCAGCTTCATTATAGTTTTGTATGCTGATTAAATAATTTGCCTTAAGTATTCTTGCTTGAGAAGCTACCGCGCTGTTTGAATACCTGGTGATTATTTCGTTTAAAATAGCCAAAGCCTGGTCGGTTTGCCCCTGGTACAGCTGCCCCTGCGCTATGGAAAGTTTATCGGAGGCCCTTACCTTAAGCTCGTAATAACGCGTGAAAAAGAAAAGGGATAATGCGGCTATGCCCAGGACCGTCCCTGCTATGCTGAGAAAAAGCGTCCTGTTTTCTTTTACCCAATATACGCTGTTAATCAGCAGCTCGGTGAGCTCGTCTTTTTTTATTTGTTTTCTGTAAGTATCAGCCATTTTTTTCTCCGATTTGTTATTTGGTTTTTTTTACTACTTCCTTTGAATTTTTAATCATTATTTCATAATCCTGCTTGGTGAGATTGCTGGTTTTCAGGGTTTCTTCTATTTTTTCCGGAGTAAGAATATCCTCAGGAGCATGCGTGTCGGTGTTAAGCACCATTTTTGCGCCGAATTTTTTTGATAATCCCGCGACGTGGCTGTTGGTTTTATTATGGCCGTTCCTGGTTGTGATTTCCAGGCATATCCCAGTTTTTTTTGCCAGTTTCACCTCTTCTTCGGTTATATGCCCGGGGTGGGCAAGGATATCCGCCCCGGAAGATATGGCGGCGCGGTTTGTTCCGGGAGGCACCGGCTCCACGGGAGACTGGCCGTGTATAACCACAATTTTTGCTCCGAGGCTGCGGCATTTTTTTACCATCGCTGAAATCCGGCTCGGAGGAACATAGGTCAGTTCAATTCCCGGTAAAACTTTTATGCTGAAATGCTCGGTTAACTCTTTGGATATTTTTATTATTCTAGGTATAACAAAATCAATGGTAGATAAATCGCCGTGGTCGGTCAGGGCTATGGCTTCATAGCCGTTTACCTTTGCGCGGTATACGAGTTCCGAAGGAAGAAGCAGTCCGTCTGAAAATAATGAATGAGTATGTAAATCTATCATGGATGTTTTGTCTGCAATATACCCTGGAGAGGACTTGAACCTCCAGCCTTGTCCTTAGGACGGACCAGCTCTATCCAATTGAGCTACCAGGGCACAAATTAAGCAAATCAGTATTTAACGAGAGTAAATATATCTTGATTTTTTAAGTTTTTCCTTCCGTTTAAGAAACCAAGTTCTATAAGGAAAGCAAGCCCCGCTATTTTACCGCCCAGTTTTTTTACTAATTCGATGGCAGCCCCGATCGTGCCTCCTGTTGCCAGTAAATCGTCTATAATCAGTACTTTTTCATCGGGAGCCAAAGCGTCTTCGTGAATTTCCAGCGTGTCGGTCCCGTATTCCAGCTGATATGTGGCGGAAACCGTTTTATACGGCAGTTTTCCTTTTTTGCGTATAGGCACAAAGCCGGCTTTGAGCTTATACGCCAAAGGCGCGCCCATTATAAACCCGCGCGATTCGATTGCAATTACCTTCTGGATTCCCTTATTCTGGTAATAGCTTGCTATCTGGTCTATTGCATGGTGGAATAAATCCCCCTGCCCTAACAGTGTGGTTATATCTTTGAATATTATTCCTTTTTTGGGGAAATCAGGAATATCGCGAATAGAATATTTTAAATTGAGCGGTTTTTTTCGCATTTTGCTCCTCCGGAAATTTACTAATTATTTTTTCTTTTTTTTCCTCTTGGTTTTTTCTTTCTTTTTAGGTTTTTCCTTATTTTGTTTTTTTTCTTCTTCTTCCAGCTCTTTAAATGCGCTTGCATCTATTAGCTTCATCCTCAGAGCGATGGATTTCAGCCTTTGTATGGCTCTTTCCTCAAGCTGCCTCACTCTTTCCCTGGAGAGATTCAGTTTTTCCCCAACCTTTTCGAGAGAAAAAGGCTCCTTTTTACCGAGCCCGAAGCGCATCTGTATAATCTTCTTTTCCCGCGGTGCGATATAATCCAGGGCCTGCCCCAGATCGGAGTTAGTTCTTAATAATTCCGTAATGGATTCAGGGGAAGTGCTTTTTTTATCGGATATAATATCGCGTATGAAAATATTGCCTTCACTGTCTATCGGAGTCTCCAGGGAGCTTGTCCCCTGTGTGATTTTAACGGCTTTGAGAAGGCTGTCTATCTGGCTTACCGAAAAATCCAGCCGCTGTGCCATTTCGTTAATAGTCGGGTTGCGCCCGAGCTCTTCCTGCATCTGGTCCCAGATTTTTAGCCAGCGGTGTATTGCATCCCAGACATGCGGGGGTATCCGTATGACTTTTGCCTGTTCCTCAACAGCGCGGCGTATGGCCTGGTCTATCCAGTAAGTGGCATAAGTCGAAAAATGAATTCTTCTTCTGGGATTGAATTTCTCCACTGCCCGCATAAGCCCCATGTTGCCTTCCTCTATCAAATCCAGGAATGCAAGCCCCGGTCTGAAGTATCTTTTGGCAATGGGTATTACAAGCTTCAGGTTCGCCTCAACCAGTTTTTTTTGGGATTTTTTATCCCCTCTTCTGGCTTTTTTCCAAAGTTCTTTTACATCCTGCGGAGTTAAATGCTGCAATCTTTTGATTTCGTTAAAATAAAGCTGAACTAGATTAAATTTATCCATAAGGTTCCCTGTTAATTAGTTTCTGAAAATACCGGTTAAAATCTTATTTCGAAGCTGCTGTAATCGTTTTGTGTCTTTTTAAGCCACTCTGTTTCCAGCGCCCTTACGCTTGCCCACGGATGGTCTTTTTTCAGGCTTTCAATGAAATTATTAATGTCTTCATTTTGGCCTTCTGCTTCCAGTTCCACGTCACCGTTGGGAAGATTCTTTACCCATCCTACGAGATTGAATCTTTTTCCTGTTTTCTGGACGAACCAGCGGAATCCTATACCCTGGACCTGACCTTTTACGGTTATATGAACTCTTGAATCATTAGACATAATTTATAAAGGCCTAACCGGCCAGCGTTATGCCAAATATGAAATTGTCAAAAAATATGTTCTTTATCCGGGTGAAATCAGTGAGGAAAAAGTCCAGCTTCATTTCCGGAGAAAGTAAAAACCTCCAGCCAAGGTTATATTGATTGTTCTTTGGTTCATAATCAAATATAAACTGTTCGGAAGATTTAGTCTGGGAAAAAGAGAAAAAAGTAAGCAATTTATCGCCTTCCAGGTGAATTCCGCCCTGTAAAGTTGAGTCCCATAACTGCGAAAAATATTTGCCCGCTATTAAATAAAACGTATCCCTTCTTTGTGCCAGTGTAATATCTAATGGATAGTTTTCTTCCTTGAGCAGCTGGTATTTGGTATGTAAAGAGAATTCATCCATTTTACGGTCTACATTATCCTTATCCAGAGATGTCAGCGGGGTTACGTCTTTTAAGTTAAAGCTGAGCCCTGTTTCAAAATTCGGCAGAACGCCGTAATTTAAGCCCATAAAAAATCTGTGAAGCCCCATACTCCATTGCTTATGTGACAAAGTTTTCGTAGAGATAGTGTTTATATTGCCAGTAGGGCCCTTAAGGCTTTGGGCTTCCATAAAGTATTTATAATTTTCTACGGCATTTGCAATAGAAGGCAATAGTAAAAGAGTAATAAGTATTTTTTTCAGCATAACAAAATGGTCGGGAAGGCGGGACTTGAACCCGCGACCTCACGGTCCCGAACCGTGCGCGCTAGCCAACTGCGCTACTTCCCGAATCACGCAGGAATTATTTTATAAAAAATGTTAATGAGCCTAAAACACCTTTTGTTACAAGAGTCACAATTATACCGGCGATAAATACACCGGTTGTTATAGCAGGAAGTGCATATTTAAATTTAATGCCTAAAAGATATGCTGCTACCGATCCAGTCCATGCTCCTGTAATCGGAAGCGGTATAGCCACGAATAGTATCAGGCCCAAAGCCTCATATCTCTCGACTAATTCGCTGTGTTTGCGGGTTCTTGCAAACCACCATGAAAAGAACTTGTTTCCAATCGGAAATCTCATGCAGAAGTTCGATACTTTTTCAAGAAAAAGCAGAAGCGGTATAACAGGTATTAAATTCCCCGTAAAAGCCAGCAAAAAAGATTTAATTACTCCAAAATGGAACTTGCCGATAGCTAAAGGTATAGCGCCCCTGAGCTCGGATATTGGAGCCGCTGCAAGGATCATTACAATTAACTCGTCTGCTAATATTTTGTTTAAAAATTCTACTATATTTTGAATCATTTCGTCAACTTTTACACTGCATTAAAACATTTAAAAAAGCTTTAAACGGCATGCCTGCCAATAAGAGGTACGAAAACACAGGCTCCCAGCTCTTTTGTTGTCATTTTTCCGTCTTTTTTTTCTACCATCGTTAAATTTTGGGCAAAACGTTCACCCAGGGGGATCAGTAATTTCCCGCCTTCGGATAATTGCTTAAGTAAAGGCGCAGGAACAACAGGGCTTCCCGCGGTGATTAAAATCCTGTCAAAAGGGGCTTCATTCTGCCATCCTTCTGTCCCGTCTCCGATTTTAAAAGATATATTTTTGTAATTCAGGTCATTCAGTATTTTCTGTGCGTTTATTGAAAGAGTCTCTATTCTTTCTATCGTAAAAACATGTTTAGCTAATTCAGAAAGAACAGCTGTCTGGTAACCGGATCCTGTCCCTATCTCAAGCACTTTTTCAGTGCCTTTCAGGTTAAGCAGTTCAGTCATCCAGGCAACCATGTAAGGCTGGGATATTGTTTGCCCTTCCCCTATAGGCAAAGGATGGTCGAAATATGCGGTATCTTGAAATGCTTTTGTAACAAACAAATGACGCTTAACTTTTCTGATTGCATCCAAAACCCTTTTATCGCTTATTCCCCTAGGAATGAGCTGAGTTTTTATCATTTGCTCATTAAGATCTTCCATTGGAAGGTTTTTATATAAATTTAACAAATTTGTTTTTTTTATCAACAAGGATTTTTTTAGGGTCCAGAGGCTTATCAGAAAGTTCAAAGCCCATAATGATAATCTCTTCGCCTTTTTTTATTAAATGCGATGATGCCCCGTTCATGCAGATTATCCCGGAACCGCGTTCACCGGAAATTACATATGTTTCAAGCCTTGACCCCGAGGTATTGCTTACGACCAGTACCTTTTCACCTATATCCAGGCCTGATTTATCTATCAAATCCTGGTCAATTGTGATACTGCCTATGTAAGAAAGCTCAGCCTGTGTAACCGTTGCTTTGATAATTTTTGATTTTAAAAACCACTTCATATTTCAAGTTTTTATATTATATCAAATTATGCAAAAAATTGTAACCACTTGACTTACAAATAAAAAAATCGGGACGGCCGGATTTGAACCGGCGACCTCTCCCACCCCAAGGGAGTGCGCTAGCCATCTACGCTACGTCCCGAAACAAACTATTGATCTTTTAATATTTTAACAATTTCTTCTAACTCTTTTTTAATTTCGCGGATAATGCTTGGATTAACCCTAGACTGGCCCATTTCAAAATTCAACTGGAACTGCTGATCTGATGATGTCTGTTTTGTTTTTCTTTTTTCGGATATTAATGCCTTTTTAGCTCCGGCAATAGTATATTTTTTCATATAAAGCAGGTCTTTGATTTTAAAAATCTGCTCTATATCTTTTTTTGTGTATTTGCGCTGGCCTGATGCCCTGCGGGCAGGCCTGAGCAGCTTAAACTCGCTTTCCCAGTAGCGCAGAACGTATGCAGGAATCTGCACAACCTTGGTTACTTCCTTAATTGAGAAATATTCTTTGTCCGGAACGAAAAAATCAATCATAATATTAGTTAAAGTACTACTTTAGGTTTTGTATATTAAACCAAAGAGTAAAAGAAAAGTCAAGATTTATAAATTAAAACAGCTCTTTTGACTGATGAAAACGCACTTTTTTTCTCGGTGGAATCTGTATTGCCTGGCCGGTTTTAGGGTTTCTGCATTTTTTTGAACGCTGCGTAAAAGGATGAAAGCTCCCGAAATTTGATATGACTACTTTATCGCCGTCTCTCAGGGCGCGTTTCATCTCTGAAAATATTTTCTCCAAAGCGTCTTTCGCTTCTTTCCTTGTACTTAGTACCTTTGTTAAAGATTCTATCAAATCCATTTTATTCATTATTAGGGCTCCCTTTTTATATTGTCATGCCTGAAATCTCAAGATTTGTTTCAGGCTTGGCTTTTCTTAACATAAGATCTTCTACGGCTTTTTTTGGAGACTTGTTGTAGAAAAGTACCTGATAGACCTGTTCGATTATGGGGAGGTCAATCCTGTGTTTCTGCGCAAGTTTATAAGCGCTGCGTGTTGTTTTTACGCCTTCTGCTATCATGATTATTTCTTTTTCCGCTTGGCTGAGAGTCTCCCCTTTGCCTATTTTTTCTCCCAGAGTCCTGTTTCTTGAATATTTGGATGAGCATGTTACGATCAGGTCACCCAGCCCGGTAAGTCCGAAGAACGTCGGAAGTTTCCCTCCGAGCTTTATTCCCAGCTGAACCAGTTCCCTCATACCTCTTGTTATCAATGCTGATTTTGTGTTATCCCCCAGATTCAGGCCGTCGCATATACCCGAGGCAATTGCAAAGACATTCTTGAGAGCACCGCCGATTTCCACCCCGATTACGTCAGAATGCGTGTAAGTGCGAAAGTAGGGTGTAGTAAAAAGTTTCTGCGCCGCTTCCGCAGCTTTTAAGTTTATTGATGCTGCCGTAACTGCAGTAGGCTGTTTATCTATTACTTCCCGCGCTATGCTCGGGCCGGAAAGGACAACAATCTGGTCTTTATATTCCGGAAGTTCCACTTCCAGTATTTCAGACATCCTCATCAATGTTTCATTCTCTATGCCTTTTGTGGCAGTAATTATTATTGTATCAGTTAAGTCAATCTTCAGTGAAGCAACATTCCGGGCAACTTTTCTTAAAGTGTGCGACGGTAAAACCAACAGCAGAAAATCTTTTTTCTCACAGCACTGTTTAAGGTTATTGGTAATTTCCACGCTTTTCGGGACTTTTACATAAGAAAAATAGTCGAGTTTTCTTTTCTTGCTTAATTCTTCTGCCTGTTTCGGGTCAAATTCCCAGAGCGTAATGTCGCATTTATTTTCATGCAGCATCGAACACAATGTTATCCCCCAGGCTCCTGCTCCCAAGATTCCTACTTTTTTATTCATAATTTTTCCTTTCTAAACCACCTTAAGTTTTTTTAACCGGGTTAAGTTCTGTTCCTGATATTAAGCGTTTAATGTTTGTGCGGTGTGTATATATTATTATAAGAGAAGATAAAGCCGCGAATATAACAAGCAAGCCGGGAATTTTAATCAGCCATGAAGATATTGGAAGAGAAATTGACGCTATTATGGAACTCAGCGAAACATATCGTGTAATTGCCAGTACCAATATAAAGGTTAATACAGCTATTAAAGTCGGTATCGGCATCAGAGCCAGGAAAATACCGGTGCCGGTCGCAACTCCTTTGCCTCCCCGGAATTTAAGAAGCGGCATAGTGATGTGACCGAGAATTATAAAAAGCCCGGCAGCGATGCTGTATATTAATTTATCTTGCCCGAATAGATTTAACGCATAGAATGTCGGCAGGTACCCTTTTGCAAAGTCGATAATGAAAGTTATTATTCCAGCCACAGGGCCTACGACCCGGTATACATTCGTTGCCCCGGGATTTCCTGACCCGTAATTACGGATGTCAGATTTTTTTACAATTTTCGTTATAATGTAAGCCGTTGGCAGTGAACCAATTAAATACGATATAACTATCAATATCAGAATTTGCATGCCCTAACTCCCCTTTTCTGAAATTTTAATATTAACGGTGTTCCGGTAAATCCGAAAGCTTCCCTTATTTTATTTTCCAGATATCTGCGGTATGAAAAATGTACTAATTCAGGATTATTCACTGTAAAGGTAAAGCCGGGAGGACACACATCAGTCTGTTCTATTTCCCTGATCTGCACGTTAATTCCTTTCCTGTTTAAGGGATTTTTTTGCTGGGCTTCATAGATGAGGTCTCTTAAGCGTTCTTTTTGTATTTTTTTGGAATATTCCCCGTAAATATTTTTGACCTCATCCAGCATTTTTTCTGTCCTCAGGGATGTTTTGGCTGAAATAAATGTGATTTTGGACCACCACAAGAACTGCAGCTTTTGCTCAAGCTGTCCTTTGATTAATTTTATACGTTCCTCCTTGTTTTCTATGACATCCCATTTGTTTATTGCAATCAGGCAGGCACAATTGCTTTTTAAAACTAATTCGGATATTTTTGCGTCGGTTTCGCCGATACCCTGCTGCGCGTCTATAATAAGTATAGCCACGTCGGCCCGGCCTAATGCTTTCTGCGTGCTTAATGTCGAAAGATATTCCATATCATTCTTGAATATCCTTTTGCGTTTTAGCCCCGGGGTGTCTATTAAAATATAGTGCTGTTCGTCTTTTTTAATCTCTATATCAACGGCTTCCCTCGTTGTTCCGGGTGTTTCATCTACAATGTTTCTTTTTTGTTTGTATAAAGTATTAAACAGGGATGATTTGCCTACGTTGGGCTTGCCTACGAATGCGATTTTTATGAAGTTTTTATTCTGTTTTGAAGGCTTAATTTTACCGGATTTAAGGTAACCGTGGATTTTATCCGTCAGTTCGTAGACATTTCTTCCGTGAATGGCGGATATGGTTATTAATTCCTTTATTCCCAGGCGGTAAAAATCAAACGATTTAGCCTCATCCTTTTCGGAATCTACTTTGTTAACAACAAGAATAACTCTTTTCTGATGCTTCCGTATTATATTGTTAAGCTCCTGGTCCAGAGGGTGAAACCCGTTTTTGCCGTCAACCAGGAAAATTATGATGCTGGAGGCGGACAATGCGGTTTCCATCTGGTTTTTTACTTCTTTTGAAAGAAAGGATCCGTCGTCCCACCATCCTCCGGTATCTATCAGATTAAAACTTTTTTTCTGCAGGGATATAAGTGCTTCATTGCAGTCGCGGGTTGTGCCCGGTTCGTGATGCACCAAAGCTTTTCTTTTTCCCAGCAGCCGGTTGAAAAGGGTTGATTTGCCTGCGTTTGGCCTTCCGATTATAACAACGTTTTCAGTCATAGTATTTCTCTGCTATTTTATCAGCGACTTGATTTTTTCCCATTGTTCGCTGGAGCTTCTAATCTGTATCTTTATCCCTTTGTCCGTATAGCTCTGTTTCTTTATCAAACCGAGCCCGAATATTTTTGCAAGATAACGGCTTTTTTCGTAAGGCAATGTCAATCTATGCAGGTTAAGTTTTGGAATAATTATTTGTTCGATACGCTGCAATAGTTTATTAATTCCTTCCCCGGTTCTTGAAGAAACCAGCAGCAATCCTTTCCTCACTAATTTATTTCGCTGGTCTTTTGGAATCAGGTCTGCTTTATTGTATGCAGGAACAATAGGGATATGGTCTGCCTTGAGTTCCTTGAGTACATTTAAAGTAGTCTGCATCTGGTTAAGGTGGTCAGGTTGTGAAATATCTATTAAATGGAGTATGCAGTGAGAACTGGTTACCTCTTCAAGAGTCGCGCGGAATGCCGCGACGAGCATGTGAGGAAGTTTCCTTATAAATCCGACGGTATCCGTAAAAAGTATTTCCCTGCCACCGGGTAAACGTACCTGCCTTGTCGTAGGGTCCAGGGTTGCAAAGAATTTATCGTCGGCATAAACTGAATTGCTTTTAGTCAGGGCATTCAGGAGCGTGGATTTCCCGGAGTTCGTATAACCTACTATTGCTACAGTGGGATGTCCGGACTCAATCCTTTTTGAACGTGCTATATCGCGATGCATGCGAATAGATTCTATTTCCCTGTTCAGGTGTGCTATGCGGTCCCTTATTCCTCTTTTTTCGTATTCCAGTTTCCTTTCACCCGGGCCCCTTGTTCCTATGCCTCCTATCTGCTGTTCGAAACGCCCGTATCGTTCGGTAATTCTAGGCAGAAGATAGTTAAGCTGGGCAAGCTCTATCTGGAGTTTTCCTTCTTTGGTATGGGCCCTTTGGGCAAATATGTCGAGTATCAGCCGCGTCCGTCCTATGATTTTCTTTTCGATAATTTCCTGCAGGTTCCTTTGCTGCACGGGTTTTAAATCTTCATCAAAAATAATGGTATCAATTTTATTAGTACGGGCTATTTCCTTTATTTCAAAAGCTTTGCCCTGCCCTATAAGATAAGCCGGGTCAATAGAATCTCTTTTCTGGATTATGGTTTGTTCAGGGGTTGCACCTGCGGTTTTAGTCAGCCTCTCCAGTTCTGAAATCGAGTTATCCAGCTCTTTTCTTTTCAATCTGGGCAGATGAAGCCCCACGAGTAATGCTTTTTCCATAATTTGTTATATCCTTTTTGTTCTTATTACGTCGAGAAGATGCCTGTTTTATTATACCAAATTCGACAATTTTTTCATAATTTTTTTGGCTGTCAGAGCCGGATTATAGGAAGAGTTATCCAGATTAATCCATGAGATGCGCCGGTCTTTTTTAAACCAGGTAATCTGTCTTTTTGCGTACCGTCTTATATCTCTTTTAAATGTTTCCTCCATGATTTCCCTTTTAATTTCCCCTTTTAAATACTTAACTATATAGCTGTAACCTATGCCCTGAAGAGCAGGGCAGTCGCCGGAGAAATGCATCTTTAAAACTTTCTCTGTTTCCTCTATCATTCCGGATGCTAACATATTTTTGCTGCGGTTATCCAGGTTATTATAGAGTTCTTTACGGTTCCATGAAAGGCCGAACTGTAAAAATTTTTCCTTTGAGGGTTTTGTTTTCTTATGCAGTTCCGAAATGGGTGTGCCGGCCAGCCGGTAAACTTCCAGCGCTCTTATAAGCCTTTGAGGGTTATTCCTGTTTTTTTGCGCTGATTGAGGGTCAACGGATTTTAGTTTAAGATACAGATGTTCTATGCCGTATTTATCGAGTTCAGAGTTAACTTCTTTTCTTATTTCAGGATCGCTTTTAGGTGTCGGAGCTAATCCGTCAACCAGAGCTTTAATGTACAATCCTGTCCCTCCTACAATGATAGGTACTTTATTGTTGTTTTTTATTTTCTTTATTATTTTGTTTGCCAAATCAGCAAAATCGCCTGCGCTGAACACCTGCGACGGTTCGAGTATATCTGTAAGGTATTGAGGAATGTTATCTATAACGCGCAGATTGAGTTTTTTATCCCATATCCCCGTTTTATTCGTGCCGACGTCCAGATACTTGTATACCTGGCGCGAGTCAGCTGATATTATCTCACCGTTAATCAGCTTTGCAAGTTCGCAGGATATCTCGGTTTTTCCGGATCCTGTCGGACCGGTTATAATTATGGAATGTATCATATTTTTTTATTTTAGTTCCGGTTGAATTTTTTATTCAGCTCGCTTTGTGATAATCTTATCATAGTCGGTCTTCCGTGGGGACATGTGTAAGGGGATCTGCATTTAAACAAGTCTTTTAGCAACTGGTTGCTTTCTGCTGCTGATAATGGGTCATTTGCCTTGATGCTTGCGCGGCAAGCTGCACGGATGATTTTTTCTGTTTTTTGCGCCAGGGGAAGCTTGGAATCCTGAACCAGTGCCTGAATTATTTCGTTAATAATGTCTTTAACTTCGCTGTTTGTCCCCAAAATGTTCGGTTGCGCCGTTATTCTTACGGTGTTTGTGCCGAACTCGCTGATATCCCATCCCAGGCCAGTTAATGTTTCTAAATTGTCGCGTATCAAACCTATCTGGCTTGGCGATAAATCCAGGGTCAGGGGTATTAAAAGCGGTTGAACAGGTATTTTTTTGCTTTCCCATTCACTAAGATACCTTTCGTAGCGGATGCGCTCGCATGCAGCATGCTGGTCAATAATTAACAGTTCGTTTTTATTCAAAGCAACTATATATGTGCCGAAAACCTGGCCGAGAGATTTAATTGCAGGTTCATCTTCGCGGGCGAACTCAGTTTGTTTTACGGGAATATCGCTTATTCCATAAGTTTTTTGTTTGATACGCTTTGCGCTAAAAGGCGTATAGCTTTCTTTTATAACTAATACTTCTTTTCTGCTTTTATCTTTTTTACCGGGAACCTCGTCCGGCACTGAAAGAGAAATATTGACAGGCATTATTAGGGCATCTTTCAGGCTTTTGAGAATAAATTGATGGATTTCCTTTTCTTTTGAAAACCGCACCTCCCTTTTTGTCGGGTGTATATTTACGTCAATTTCATTCGGGTTTGTCTCAAGGTATATTACAACTCCGGGATGGCGTTTACTGGGAAGGTTCTCTCTGTATGCTTCGTAAATGCTGTGCGTTACGGACCTGCTGAAATTTATGGGCCTTCCGTTAATGAAAAGGAACTGGGAGTTCCTGTTATTAAGGCTGTTTTCGGTTTTTGTTATAAAAGCTTTTAGTTTCAGCTGGGGGTGGTTTGCTTCCACGGGAATTAAGGTTTTTGCAAATGAATCTCCGAGTATGTCGATTATCCGTTCAATATGAGTTTTTGAACCCGGTGTATTTAAAGTAACTTTCCCTTCCATAATAACCTTAAAGGATATATGCGGGTTTGCAAGGGCTATTTCCTCGATTGTGCGTATTATGTGATGCTTTTCCGTAAAATCGCTTTTTAAAAATTTATCCCTTACCGGCGTGTTAAAGAATAGGCGCGATGCTTCCACAGTGGTGCCCGCAGCACCGGACCATGTGCGGCTTTCTTTCAGCTTTCCTCCAGCGTATTTTTCCTCCCAGCCGGTATTCTGGTTTCTAGGCTGGCTTTGAATGAGCAGATGGGAAACAGCAGATATTGAAGGCAATGCTTCCCCGCGGAACCCAAGGGTGTCCAGATTTTCCAGGTCATTAAAGCTGGAAATCTTGCTTGTTGCATGCCGAGCGACGGAAAGAGTGATTTCCTCCCTTGTCATCCCGTTTCCATCATCCCTGACTCTAATTAACTGCTTTCCGGCACCTTTGATTTCTATCTCGATGCTGCGGGCTTCGGCATCAATGGAGTTTTCAATTAATTCCTTAACGACGTTTGAAGGTCGCTCGATAACTTCACCTGCAGCAATTTTATTGATTGTTTCTTCCGAAAGGATATGTATTGTCATATTATTCTGATTTTGTAAACCTGAGATGTAACAGGTATTATTTCGCTAATTTTACGGGTTTTTGACACAAGGGAAGATAAGAACACTTTGCCGAGCATACATCCGTCACGCCGAGAGCCAGTTTTGCCTCGCAGTCGTTAAAATCAAAAGCCATTCTGTTAATATGCCTGAAATCGATAGGATCAATGTGGGTAAAAGCAATCCCAACGCGCCACATGTCGCCTTTAGCTATCACCCATACTATGGATCCGGAAAGGTCCTTTGTTTTTAAACCGGGCAAAGCGATTGACAGGTTTAAAGTTGTCCCTAAAGGGATATTGGTGTATGTAAGAAGTGCAGTCCCCCCTGCAGAGAGGTCAACTAGTACCCCGGGAATTATTTCTCTTCCAACGGAAATCTGTATCGGCTGGTCCATTTCGTGTATTACAGGATAGCGTGCATATTTTCTTCTTTCGCTCATTTTTTATCTCCTTTTTTATCGGAAACCTTTTTCTTTAATCCGGATAAAAATTTCATCGCTTCTATGGGCGTAATATTATTTAAATCAAGGTTCTCTAATTCTAGCAAAATTTTTTCAGAAGGTACAGCCCTGTTTTTATCAAAATTCGTGTATGAAATAAACTCAAGCTGCGGGCGGTCTTTTATTTCCGAGGCTGATTTATTTTCAAGATTCAGCAGAATGTTTTTTGCCCGTGTGACAACGTCCTGTGGCAGCCCCGCAAGCTGCGCTACGTGAATACCGTAAGACCTGTCAGCCGGGCCTTCTGCTATCTTATGCAGAAATACCACTTCATCCTGCCATTCTTTTACGGATACGTTATAATTTTTTATTTGAGGGAATTTATCTGCAAGGTCCGTAAGCTCGAAATAATGCGTGGCAAAAAGGACTTTTGGATTCTTTTTTAAGGAAATCTTGTTAACCAAGTACTCAATCGTTGCCCACGCAATCGATATTCCGTCATATGTAGACGTTCCCCTGCCGACTTCATCGAGTATTATCAGGCTCCGGTCGGTAAACTGGTGCAGTATGTTGGCTGTTTCGTGCATTTCAACCATAAATGTGGACTCGCCGCTTGCAAGGTTATCCTGGGCTCCGATTCTCGTAAAGATTCTGTCAATTATTCCTATCTTTGCTTCGCTTGCAGGTACGTATGAGCCTATCTGGGCGAGTATGGAAATTAAGGCAACCTGTCTCAGATAAGTGGATTTTCCCGCCATGTTCGGCCCTGTAAGCAGGATAATCTGGTCGGAATCCGAGTTCAGATAAGTATCGTTTGGAACAAACGAACCGCTCTTTAATTTATTTTCTATAACCGAATGCCGGCCGTCTTTAATGTATATTTCGTAGCTGTCGTCTATTTTAGGGCAGCAGTAGTTATAAAGAACGGAAACCTCGGCGAAAGAAGAAAAAACGTCCAGATGAGATATGGCTTCAGCGATTTCCTTTAGCGCATTTGAAGATTCCAATATCCTGCCCTTTATTTCTTTAAACAGTGCCTCTTCCAGTTTAAGTATTTTTTCTTCCGCTGAAAGGATTTTCTCTTCGAATGTTTTTAATTCGGGAGTAATGAATCTCTCGCAGTTTGTCAGGGTTTGTTTGCGGGTATACTCCTGGGGAGCCAGCTTCAGGTTTGATTTTGTGACTTCAATATAATATCCGAAAACAGATGTATATCCTATTTTCAGGTTATTTATCCCGGTACGCTGGCGCTCTTTGCTTTCCATATCAGAGATATATTTTTTAACTTCATGCTTGATGCTTCTCAGTTCGTCGAGGTCGCTGTTAAATCCGTTTTTTATTACGCCCCCCTCCTTAAAGGTTATCGGAGGCTCATCTATTATGGCCCGGCTGATTAAATTAACGATATTTTCCGGAGGATTCAGGTTCTTATCGATTCTTTTAACGAGCTCCGGGAGATTCACAAGTTTCAGACTGGTTTTCAGATTTTCCTTTATTTTAGGAAGAATCTGCAGGGAGTTTTTAAGTCCTATAAGGTCCCTGGGCCCCGCGCTTCCGGATGCTATGCGGTTATTGATGCGCTCAATGTCTGAGATGCTTTTTAGATAGTTGCGTATCTGCCTGCGTACTATGCCTTCTTCAATCAGGAACCCTACTGCTTTTTGTCTTTTTGTTATTTCGGAAATTTCCAGAAGAGGTTTAAGAAGCCACTGCCTGAGAGTGCGGCTGCCCATAGGTGTCAATGTTAAATCGATTATTCCTAAAAGGGAGTTTTCTTTAGTGCCTGTATTCTGGCCTTCAATGAGTTCAAGGTTTCTTATTGCAGTTTCATCAAGCAGAAGATAGTTATCCAGGGAATAATATTTGATAGTTGAAAAAAACGGTTTTTTCAGAGACGTTTCTGTTTCGTTAGAAAGCTGCGGCTGGGTTTTTTCCAGATAAGCAAGAATGCCTCCTGCCGCACATGTTGCCAGTACATTATTTTCCAGCCCGAATGCTTTTAACGAAATAGTTTTGAAGAACTGTTTAATCTTTGAGCGGGACTCTTCAAGAGAGAAGAGCCAGTCTTCCGCAGAGCTGATTACGAAATCAGAATTCTTTGCGATACTTGCAAAGAAATGATGATTCTGATAAGAGCCAGGTACTACTATTTCCCTGGGAGAAAGGCGGAACAGTTCCTGTTTTAGTTTGTCCGCATTGGTTTCCGTTACCTGAAAGTCTCCTGTTGAAATGTCTATTGAGGCAATGCCGAAAGAACTTAAATTGCTGTCCGGAAATACCGCAACAAGATAGTTGTTTCTGCCGGCATTCAAAAGGTTTTCTTCAAGGATGGTTCCCGGCGTGATAATCCTGACTACGTCACGTTTTACTATTTTTGTACCGGGCCGCGGCTCTTCCAGCTGTTCGCAGATAGCCACCTTTTCCCCGGCTTTCATAAGTTTTCTTAAGTAGGAGTTTACGGAATGGTAAGGGACGCCGCACATCGGCAGCCCCTGGCGTTTTGTTAGCACAACCTCAAGGATAGGCGAGGCTCTTTTTGCATCATCGCCGAACATCTCATAAAAGTCGCCGAGCCTGAACAAAAGAATCATTCCCTGATACTTGTCTTTAATCAGGCGGTACTGCTGCATCAGAGGTGTCAGGCTGTTTTGTTTTTTCTGATTATATTTTTTAGTTCCTGTATCCATTTTAGGCATTTATAGGTCCTCATTACGGATTTTATGTAACTTTTGGTTTCTTTGTATGGTATATCCTTTACTTCGACTTCCATCAAGGGATTCTGGCGGTACCAGTTCATCACCTTGCTTTTTCCCGCATTATATGCTGCCAGGGTGAGTATTTTATTATTGTTGAATTCTTTGAAGAGTTTGCTTAAATAATACGTTCCCAGGTGTATGTTAACGTTAGGGTTTTCAAGGTATTTGGCATCGAAGTTATTGTATTTTAGTTCTTCTGCCAATTCTTTTGCCGTGTCCGGCATAAGCTGCATCAACCCGATTGCTCCCCTGTGTGAACGCGCCTTGTGAAGAAAATTAGATTCGACTTTAACCATGGAGATTATGAAAATAGGATCAATCTCGTATGAATCTGCATATTTGTTTATAATATTTGTATGAATTGCAGGGCTGATTAAATTAAACGGCAGTTCAAAATATAATAAAGAAACTATTAAAAGTAATAAAATTAATACTATTAGAAGAATTTTTCTCATAAATTTATTATATACACTTTCCTGTTAAAGAATTGACTTTGGCATCGGTTATTTCAACGTCAACCAACCTGCCGAATAAATCCTCTTCTGAGTTAATAAAGACTTTTTTGTTAGTGCGGGTATTTCCGATAAACGTGCCGCTTCGCATTTCTTCAACAAGGACTTCTTGCCTGGTGCCTATAAGTTTAGCATTTTTTTCGGCAGAAATTCCATATGCGGCGTTTAAAATTTTGGCATGGCGTTCCTCTATGTCCTTCTGCGCGACTGTATCCCCCAGCTTTGATGCATTTGTCAGGGGCCTTTGGGAATACTTGAAGGCGAACATGAAACTGAATTGGATTTTGTTTATTATATCCAGGGTTTTTTGAAAATCTTCATCAGTTTCGCCGGGAAAACCTACTAATATATCGGTGGTCAGGGAAATATCTGGTATTTTATTTTTGAGTTTATCAACCAGTTTCATGTATTTTTCCGATGTATATTGCCTGTTCATAAGGTTAAGTATTCTGTCCGAACCTGACTGCAGAGGCAGGTGGATGTGCTCGCAAACTTTTTCAAGGTTTGCCATGGCGTCAATTAGCTTATCGCTCAAATCCTTTGGATGGCTTGTCATGTATCGAATTCTTTCAATCCCTTTTACATTATTTACAGCAGATAGTAAATCAGCAAAATCATTGCCTTCTGATTTGTAAGAATTAACGTTTTGGCCGAGAAGTGTGACTTCCTTTGTTTCGTTTTCAGCCATGGATGTTATTTCATATACTATTTCATTAATCGGACGGGATTTTTCCCTGCCCCGGACATAGGGTACGATGCAGTAGGAACAGTAATTGTCGCATCCCCGCATGATAGTTACGAATTTGGAAATATTAATTTTGTTTCTGAATTCTTCTTTTTCCCCCTTTTTTAAAGGCGGATTTGAGGGAGATTTTAACAACTTATCAAAAACCTTATCAAAACCCTCTATGCTTTTCGCACCAAAGACCAAATCAACGTAAGAAAAGCGTTTTTTTATATTTTCCCCCAGCCTCTCTGCAACGCACCCTGCGACAACAATCTTCAGGTCTGGGTTTCTCTTTTTCAAATCCTTGATTTTTCCCACATACGATAATGCCCTGTGCTCTGCATGGTCCCTTACAGTGCAGGTATTAACAATAATAATATCCGCTTCTTTTTTATTATCAGTTGATTTTAAACCCAGAGCGTTTAAATGATTCGCCATCAAATTAGAGTCAGCAACGTTCATCTGGCAGCCATAGGTTTGAATGTAGTACTTTTTTGCATTTTCAATCATTTATATATTCTATCCAATTCTAGAATTACAAGCTCAGTCTCAGTATAAAATCACGGAACTTTATCAATGGAATTATTATCTTAGGAGCAGTATACCTCGCGGGTTTTTTTTCAATACATTTTAGCAGGTGTATTACTGCCTGGTCTACACTCATCATAAAAGGTTTTATATTACTCTTTGCCATTTTTGTGTCAACAAAACCAAAGCGTACATTCGTTACAAATACCCCTTTAGGTTTTAAGTGTAATGCGAGACTTTCTAAATAGTTAGAAAAACCCGCTTTTGATGCATGATAACTGGGAGCTTCGCTTGATAACATCTCATCAGCTACGCTTGATAGTCCTATAAAATGTCCTTTCCCGGATCTAAGCATTGAAGGGATAACGTGAGTAACGGTTTTTACCATGCCGATAAGATTCACGTTAAATATTTCAGTCTCTTTTTCCATATTAGATGGATCAAGAAGCTCACCTATACCTGCACAATAAATACATGAATCTATGGGCTTATTGTCATCGATAATTGATTTTAAATGTTCTACATAATTGTTATCCTGAACATTTGCTACTATGTGTTTATATAATGGATCTTCTATTGAAGATTTACTTCTTGAGATACCTGTAATATCCCACTTTTTTTTAAGCAGTATCCTTGTGACTGCAAGTCCAATGCCATCGGAATTTCCTATAATTAATGCTTTTATGCTCATGGTTATTCTTGTAAAATACTTACCTCCTGCGAAAGTATCTTTGCTGTCGTAAATGATCTATTGAAGTTGCCGTTCTTGTATCGTCGAACAGCTGTAGGCTTGAATGTAATATTTCATATCTTGTCTTTTTGCTGAAATCATTATTTATCTGCTATTACAAGCATTTCAAAGTTTTTTGAAGTAAGCTTTGTTTTTTTACTGAATCTGCCGACATCACAGCCGTAAATATTTACTTTCTTGAATTTTAGAGATTTTAAATACCAAGTAATTTCCGAAGGCATATAATAGCGCTCATTGCATTTGAGTATCTGGGTTTTTCCTGAGTCATCCTTTGCCTTTAAAAGCGAGCGTTCGCGAAGAGTCATCCAGTCAAAAGTTAGCTTTGTCGTAGGCCCAACGGCAGAATCTGCATTTAGAAAATCTTTAACTGAATTGTTTAGTGGGAATAAAGCATTAAGGCATGAAAATATAAATTTACCTTTTTCTTTTAGTGTCATTGAACAGCGCTTAAGTATGGAGAAATTATTTTCATCGGTTTCCATTAAAGAAAATCCGCCTTCGCATAGCATTATTACAAGGTCATATTTCTGAGGCATAACAAATTTTCTCGCATCTTTTTGAAAAAAACTGACCTGGACACACGCGTCATTTGCCTTCCTGCGCGCATGGGCAAGCTGGTTCTTGGACAAGTCAATGCCTGAAACATCATAACCCCGCTTTGCCAGCTCAATTGAGTGTCGCCCTGTTCCGCACCCGACATCCAATATCTTAATGTTTTTGTTATGTTTAATCTCTTTTTCAATAAAATCCACTTCCTGCAGGGTTCCTTTTGTAAATGATTCTGTGTCATAAGTTTTCGCGTAGTTAGTAAACAATTTCTCATACCATTTTTTCATCTTTAATCCTTTTGTATTAAATGGCCTATTATATACACTCTTTTTATTTGTTTAATCGCCGAAAGAAATTCCCATCTGTTTTGCGGATATTATCGTATCGCAGTCAGTCGGCACATTTTTTAATTTGCTTATAGCTTCTTTAAGGGGTACTGCTTTCATTCCAGGAGGTGAGGAAGCGACCATAATGCCTGTGGTATTTTCACTGATAAACCTTATGGCACAAGCTCCGAATCTGGTTCCTAAAAGCCTGTCAAACGTTGTGGGATTTCCGCCCCTCTGCAAATGGCCCAGTGAAATAAACCTTGACTCGCGACCGGTTTTTGACTGAATCTCTTTGCATAACCACTCTGCGACTCCTCCTAAAACAGGATGCTCCTTTCCGGATTCTTTTCCCTGTTTAACAAATAATTCCCCGGATTTTTGTTTTGCGCCTTCTGCAACAACCACAATTGCAAAGTTTGATTTGTTACTATATCTTTTTTCTACAGCTTTACATACTTTGTCTATATCAAACGGTATTTCCGGTATAAGTATTATATCTGCCCCGCCGGAGACTCCTGAGTTAAGGGCTATCCAGCCCGCATACCTTCCCATTGTTTCCACAACCATTGTGCGCCTGTGGCTTTCCGCGGTTGGATGAAGCCTGTCAAGGGCTTCGGTTGCAATTGACACTGCTGTATCAAACCCGAAAGTTATTACTGTGGAAGATAAATCATTATCTATCGTTTTAGGCACACCGACAATAGGTATGCCTTTATCAACGAATTTTTCGGCTATTCCCAGAGTGCCATCGCCTCCTATAACCAACAGGGCGTCGAGCCCGAGTTTCTTAAAGTTTTCAACAACTTTATCGGAAGAATCTACTTCTACAACTTTCCCGTTAATTTCTTTGCGGGCAATAAAGGGATTGCCGCGGTTGGTGGTTCCCAGAATTGTCCCTCCGACATTAAGTATTCCCTTTATGTTCTGAGAGGTTATCATTTCGGTTTTAGAGGTGTCAATAAGCCCTTCAAACCCTTCCCGGATCCCAATAACCTCCCATCCGAGATTTAGAGCGCTCTTTACCGCGGCTCTAATAACAGCATTAAGGCCCGGGCAATCGCCTCCGCCTGTTAAAATACCAATGCGTTTTTTGCTGTTTTTGTTCATGCTTTCCTCCATGCTAATGGGTTTTAATAAATAACAAAATATTTTTTAATACTTTTATTTAATGAGGGCAATTTTTAATTTTTTCGTACTGTTATCGCTTTTTATGTATGCAATGTACACGCCGCTTGCAACAGGGTTCCCGGAGCTGTTTTTCCCGTCCCAGACAGC
>JAFGIL010000040.1 GCA_016929635.1 Endomicrobiales bacterium | reverse complement strand
TATGCCTTAGGATGTTATGGTTCAAAATTAAATGTAACACCAAATATAGACAAATTTGCGGAAAACGCAATTTTATTTGAAAATGCATATTCACAGGAAATATATACGATTCCTAGCGCAATATCCATATTTACATCAGTTTATCCCATATCACACAAAGTATTCCAATTTCTCTTGAATCCACCGTTTGAAAGTTATTTTCAAACCATTTTTAACCTCCTGCAAGATAATGGATATAAGGCGGTATTTTTCGATGATCATAAATATTTCTCTGTTTTAGGCGATAAGTTATTGGGTAACCCTAAAAATCTTCTAAGTGCAAATATAACTAGAAACGAAGACATAATAAAATGGCTGGACAAAAATGATAAATCCAAATTTATAATGTTTATACTCGATATGCAGCTTCACAATCCTTATTTTCCTAAAAAAGAAACTCTTAAACTATTATTCAATAAAGAGTTGGATCTTGAAATTATGTCAAGAGAATCAATCGAAAACAGGCTTTTGAAACGTATTCTTAATAAACCAGAAATTATTTTTACTAATAAGGGTTTAAAAAAATATAAGGACATTCTGGAATTAAATGATTTAAACCGTCAAAAGTCACTGCTTATACCTATACTCAGAAATTCCAGCCAAATATTTTTTTCATACAACGACTACTTTCACTCTTCTTTTGAGGAAATGCTAAAAGTGGAATATAATAGTCTCTTTAATATCTGCAATAATCCTTCCACAGAGCAATTAGAAAATCTGAGAGAATTTTATTTAGCAAAAGTTTATGAATTTGATCAGCAATTCGGACAATTCTTAAATATTTTAGAAAAAAGAAACCTTTTAGAAAATACTATCATAATACTGATGTCTATGCATGGAGAGAATTTCAGACAAGGCAACAATATCTTTCATAATAGTCTTAATAAGGATGTAATCCATGTTCCTCTAATCATTTCCATACCGGGAAAATACAAAAACTTAAGAATTAAACACTTTGTGTCTCTCATTGATATAATGCCTACCCTTCTTGATCTGCTGTCTATTCATATTCCAAAACATATTGATGGCGCCAGCTTGCTGCCCTATCTAAAAAATAAAAATGCTGAAAATGACTTAGTTGTATATTCAGAACACTATTCGCCGGATGATATTGACACCTATAAAATATCCCTAATAAATAAGAAGTACCACTTTATAACCTCATTTAAAAGTTCCGGAAGATTATTAATCTTGCTTAAAGGTTGGGAAGCTCTGTATGACTTGGAGAATGACCCGAACGAAAAAATAAATATTGCATCTTCTCACTATTCTATGATAACTGAATTGAACGATAAAGTATTGAAAAAATACAGAAACATTACAAAATACGATTCAGAAGATATTCTTCCTATGTTTTATTTTAAAAATGAAAGAAATTAAAACTCATAGATTATTTTACATTTTCTTTTCTGCATTAATCTCTCTGACCGCATGCGCTCAAAATGATGCCAGTATTGATCCTTTAGAAACAGAGGAAAACTTTACAATTGAAGCGAACAAAATCACTTACGACGTAATTGTAAATAAACCTTATCAAATAAATGAAAGACTACCCCTTATAATATACTTTACGGCTTTAAAAAATAAAGACTCAAATATTTCGAATTATTTATCGGAAAACGGCTACGTTGTATGGATGCCTGTTTTAACAAGTAAAGAAAAAGGATACCCGGAAGATTTCCTTGACAAACACGGCGATATATTATCCTTATTGCTAAAAAAAGCTCTTTCCTCACCTTCGATTGATTCCTCTAACATCGATATAATAAGTTACTCGCTGGATTCCTGCGTTGTTTTTAACCGTATTGATGGACTGAGAGAAGCAAACAAAATTGCACTTATTGGATTTGGCCCACCGATGGATGACATGCACGTATTCAGTAAAGTTCAGGGCATCATAAACGGTAAGAACTACGGAAATACCTCATCATCTATTCTTCTCGTAACAACCGAATCTGATGAATTAGTCGATCTGGGACCTGTGGAATTTGTACGAAATAAATTTGTAAAAGCCGGCAAAGACGTTACCGCTGTGCAATATAGAGATAAATCACATAAAGACCTTTTTAACGATAAGGAAGTTCTTGATAACGTAATAAAATTCCTTAATAATGAAAAACCGGATAATGTTGTGTCTAAAATCAAGCTGAATACAAAAATTATCGAAAAGTGGAACCGGTTTAGAAAAACCGGTTACTGGTAAGGAGAATTCCTATGAAAAGCATTATATTTTTTGTGATTTCTTTTATCATATCTTATTCTATCTTATACGTTCCGTGCTATGCCCAATCCGGCAACTACCCTACTGTAAAGCTTACAGGGTTCACTCATCTGTGGTGGCAGTATGACAACAACGCTGATTATGACGTGACGCAAAAACTGGCAAGAGCTCGTATAGGCATTACTGGAAACATGTCTCCGAAAATAAACTATCTATTTTTGACAGAATGCGGAGATTTGACTTTAATGGAGCCATGCACTCTTTTAGATGCATGGGTCAACTTTAAATTAAGGGACTCTCTTAACATTAAAATCGGGCAGACCTGGTATAAATTTTCCCTGTCAGGAACGGAAATACTCCCAAAAATCCCTTTTATTTTCAGGCCCAGGGTCGTGGACCATATCTGGCTCACCATGGGAAGAAACGGATCATATGCCTATGATAAAGGTGTGGAGGTTTGGGGAAATTTCAAGGATAACAACATGCCGTGGGGATACATTTTCTCTGTTACCGCAGGTTCAGGGCTATATTACTTCGATGATAACGGCAAACAGGACCTGGCAGGAAGAATCTGGATTAATCCGGTTCAAGGGCTGAAAATCGGTGCTTCCGCATTTAAAGGAAGCTCAAGTGTCAAAATAACTTCGAGTTTGGGCTCAACAAAGGCCGTTGATATTCCCGAATATGCGGGCGGTGTAGAGTTATGTTATAAGCAAAGCTTTTACAGACTCATGGCAGAGTACCTTCAGGGATACTATGATAATTATTCCAGCAAGTCAGCTCTTGAAACTTTCAGCACCTCTTCGGTTAAACCAAAAGGCATGTACATAATGGCAGGTTTTAAAGTTCATCCCAGGCTTGAGCTTCCTGTGAGATATGATTACTACGAAATGGACTCAAACCAGCAAGATGCCGGTCTCGGCACAACAACAATAGGAATAACGTGGCTGATTAAAAAAGAGACTTTGAACAACGTAAAAATTAATTATATAATCAAAGATGCCCAGAAAAACTATAATTTAAACTCCGATGATATGCTTGCAGTACAGATACAGCTGATGATTTAATTTTAAGGAGGTTATAAAATGTTTAAAAAGAGAACTGCTGTTTTAACTATTTTGTTCTTATTAATATCAGCTGGTATTATCGTAAAACCATATTTATTTCATAAACCTCAGAAACTTTACTGGTTTATTCCTGACGGTATGAGGGCTGAACCGGAAGTATTTAAAATATTCGAATGGGCTGAAAACGGCATTTTGCCAAACCTTAAAAGGATGATGGAAAAAGGCTCTTACGGATACTGCAAACCTGTTTATCCGGGCCATACACCTGTAAACTTTGCGACTCTTTTTACAGGCACGTATCCTGAAGTACATGGCGTTTCTGACGGGCCCATGCATGAAGAGGGAAATCCTCTAAGCAGGGTCTCGGTTGGAGGATTCAGTTCCGCAGCAAAAAAGGTTGAACCTATATGGATCACGCTGGAAAATCTTGCCAGAAAAGTTACACTTTTTTCCATTCCGGGCTCTACACCGCCTGAACTTAAAAACGGACAGACAATTGTCGGACGCTGGGGAGGATGGGGAGCACCGTTCTATGCTGTTAATTTTGAAGACATATCTGACGGCAGCAGGAATTTCGAGCAGGGTACCGGCAAAAGGCTATTCTTTTTCGGGCCTCCTCTGGTCAAATTCTGCTCAAGTAAAAAAGTAACTGATTTTCCAGATAAAATTAAGTCTCATTCCGCTCCTAAAAAAATGGAACTGAACGCATGGGGCAGCACAGTTTACGGGTACATCTATGATTCTACAAACGACAACAGGACTAACTATGACAGGATTGCGTTCACGTTTGATAATGAAATCATTTTTGCGGACCTGAAAGAAAAGGAATGGAGCGAATGGCTGCCTATTGAACTTTCAAAAAAAATCAAAAACGAAGATTTAAAAATAAACACCCAGTTTAAAATCAAGATAATCCTTTTAAGAGACAGCGGCTACTACAGGATAAGATTTTTTTACAACTGCATAAACGAAACTCTTGCTGATCCGAAAATCCTGGCAAAGGAACTCACAGATAACGTAGGGCCTATGGTGGACTTCGTGGACAATTTTCCGCCGCAGCTGATATACTATCCCGAAGACAAGGAAACGTTTATTGAAGAGTGTAACATGTCATTTGACTGGCATAAAGAAGCGCTCTCATACCTGCTGGACAAAAAGGATTCAGATATATTCATACATGATATTTACTCGCCAAACCAGATGCTTACAAGCCGCTGGTGGCTGGGATATATAGACCCGAAGAGCCAACTTTACGACACCGTATCAGCCGAAAAAAGAAAGCAGTTGTGGGACGAAGTGCTGGATATGTATAAAAAGCTGGATGATATTATAGGAGTATACCTGGATAAAATGGATAAAAACTCTTTCTTTATTTTAAGTTCGGACCACGGCGCAGCCCCTCTTCATACATGGGTTAATCTTAACAACCTTTTTGCGAAAAAAGGATGGCTTAAATTCAAACTAGACCCGAAAACAGGCGAACCTATCATTAACTGGAGGAATTCCAAGGTAGTTTACCTGAAGTTTGACCACATATACGTAAATCCCAAAGGCCTGCATAATGAATCAGGTATATGGCAGAGGGCAAGCGGCAGGGATTACGAGGCATTAAGAAATGAAGTGGCAAACGTTCTTAGGAATCTGAAAGATAAAAACGGAGTAAAACCGCTTGAATCGATATGCACATGGGAAAATGCAAAGAGCGAATTCAGGCTGCCTCATGAAAGATGCGGGGACCTGATAATAGCAAACCGCTCAGGCTTTGGCTGGAATGAAAAAATGACTGAAAATAGAGAGATTTTTTCTAAACCCCTCAAGACGGGATACAAACAGTCTATTATTTCAAGTAACAATCCATGTATGTGGGCTCCGTTTGTGGTAATAGGCCCCGGCGTTAAGAAAAACAACTTCCTTGGAGATGAACCTCTGGAGATGGTTGACCAATACCCCACAATACTGGAACTCTTAAAGATTAAAGCCCCGAACTTCGTACAGGGTAAGCCGATACAAAGGATTTTTGAAAATAAATGAAACTTAAAACTCACCGCACCCTTATTTTAGCCCTCCTCCTACTGTCATGCTCGAGGGAACAGCTTGGATTAAAATCAGCATATCTGCAAGAATATAAGCTTAAGAAATACGAAACAGGGAAAATAATAAAGACTTTCACCTATGCAAAAGACAGAAACGTCATAAAAATAGAAAAAATATCGGGTATAAAAAAAGCATCAGCAGATAAACTTATATCTGACGGACTGATGGAGATAAGGTTGATATATGCGGACGGTCTTTCTCCTTACCCGGGGGAGATATCGAACAAAATTGTTACAGATCCAAAGATGAAACCCGTATTTAAGGAGATTTATTCTGATAATCTTTATTACAGCTATGTACTTCTTTACACTAACGAAAGGTTCGGGCTGGGTGTTAAAAGCCTTAAATCCGCATCTTATAAATCCATACAAGGATATATTTACTCTGAATCAAGCCAGCTTCTATATAAAGTCAGCCTTTTTACGCCATTAGAAAAAACCTTCGAGGAAATGGAAGAAACGTTTTTGTCACTAAAATGCGATTAAGACATATAACATACATAATAATCGGATCATTTCTTTTATTCCGGGCAGTATCTTTCTTTCTGCAGGGTGATTTTTCAAAATATCTTGCCTCAAGAAAACCCGGCGTTTTTAATCAGGATAAATACAACATTATTTACATTTCGATAACCAACCTGAGGCACAAACATCTGGGGACCTACGGCTACTTCAGAAAAACGTCACCGAACATAGATAAACTTGCAAAACACTCGCTTGTATTTGACAATGCTTATACGCACGCAAGCTGGACTTTGCCAGCTGCTATATCGCTTTTTACCTCTCAATACCCGGTCCAGCATAAAATATTTGACGGAAGAATGCATGCCGATGGAAGCATGCCGGTTTTGGATGACGGAGTTATTACACTCGTTGACGTGCTGAAATCAAACGGCTACGTAACAGCTGCTTTCACCGGTGACAGGGACTACATACATCCTTATGGTTTAATCGGGAGGTTTGATTACAGCGAATACTATCTATCCCCAAAGAATAAAAAACCGGAAGAAGAAGAGGAGGAGTACCTGTGGGCTAAATACGGAGTGATGAGCAACGTAATCCCTAATGCCATTAACTGGCTGAGGGAAAACAAAGATAAAGGCAACCCGTTTTTACTGTACCTCCAGGGTTACGACATCCATTATCCCTTTGCTCTTCCGAAAAAAATAGACAAATTTGATCCGGATTATGAGGGTGATATAGACTTCAGCCGTTTTTACTGGAACTATGAAGCGCAGGAGCCGGTAATTATCAACAACAAAAAATATTACAGCTTGAAAACCACAAGTGAAGACGATAATATGCAGGTGCTCTTCAGCAACAGAGACATTGAACACATGATTGCCCTGTATGACGGCGAAATTTTTAACGCTGATAAGTGGATAGGACGTTTATTAAACTATCTCTACGCAAATGATTTATTGAATAACACAATCATAATAATCTCAACCGAACACGGCGAGATGATTGGCGAACACGGCAGATTTATGAGAAGCGGTCCCCTAAAAGACACTTTTTACGATCCTGTTCTTCACATTCCATTGATAATATATCATCCCATGTTTGAGCATAAAAGGATAAAAGGTATTGTGCAGCTTATAGACATAGCTCCTACAATCCTGAGCTTTTCAGGAATAAAAAAACCCTCATCGTTCCGGGGAAAGGATTTTACTGAGCTGATTCTAAATGATAAAAACATAAATACCTTTTATTATGCGGGCTCGGAGTTCACTCCTGACAAAAACGACATGGTTTTTGATAAGAAAGTCCTTATCAATGTAATAGGCGACAATGAATGGAAGCTTATATTGCAGGAAGAAACAGGGAAAGGCGGAAAAAAGTCAGTTAAGAAAAGCCTGTTCAGAATATCCGAAGACAGGGATGAGGAAAACAACCTCGCACAAAAAGAACCCCGCATACTTACCGAATACGAAAGAAAAATAGGGACAGCGCCTAATTTTTAAAGATAAATAAAAAAGTATCTATGAAACGTAATATTACAATAACAACTATTATATTATTCCTATCAATAAATTGTTCATTGGCAGACACCATAATGTTTAAATACAAGGAATGGAAATATGAAACATATTATGATAAGTCTGAAAAGCGTTTTAAACCTATATTAGGTGTGTTTTATAAAGATGGAGTAGAAATTGCCAGGGAAGTATTTATTCATGATAATCCCTCTATTGAAGGTGAAATACCTGATGGCGAAGTAATTATGTATTTTGAAAATGGAAAATATAGAGGTATTTCTAACTATAAAAAGAATCTTCTCCATGGTAAATATATTAGTTATTATCATAATGGTAAAATAAATTATGTGGCAAATTATGTAAATGGGAAGCGTGATGGTATTTGTAAATCGTATAACAGTAAAGGTAAGCTAAGTTCAAAAGCGAAATATTCTATGGGAAAAAGAGTTGGATTTACGTACAAGGTTACTAAAGCAATAAATAAAGGTGCTATGACAATCATTAGACCTTTTGCATATGTAGGAATGCTATTTTTAGGATTTCTTGGTATTGGTCGTCAATAAAATAATGGAGGTAGAATATGAAATATTTTAGAGGATTTATGGGCGCCTTGCTTATTTTAACAGTATATGTAAATTTCACATTCGCATCAGGCAAAAGGATTGATACTCAGAATAATCAAACAGAAAATCCCGCTAAAGAAACAAAAGAGCTGTTCGAAATTAAGGGAAAAGCCTTTTTCTTTGATTTTACGGGGACAGGAGAGCGCGTTTGCAATGCGTTTCTTGTTGCAAATGATGACATGCATTTCTGCCTGCTTTATAATAAAGTTACCAAAAAACTGCAAAACGAAGCTCACGGAAAACAGCACATTGAAGTATCCCTGAAGGGCAAACTTCATAGAATAAATGATACTCCGTATATGGAAGTCATAACCTACGAAATACTCGAATAAACCCGCACCCCCAACCCATTTCTTCGCTTCTTTATTCCCCAAAAAAAGATGTAAAATTTAGACATAACAAAACGATTGTTATTGGGTTAATTTTATGGCTTCAAAAAAAATTATAATGATAGGAATGGTTGTAGGTTCGGTAATAGGCGGGTACGTTCCGAAGCTTTTCGGTATAAGCGGTTTCTCGTTTACTGCCCTGTTTACAAGCGGCATAGGCGCTGTGATAGGCATCTGGCTTGAATATAAGATAAGCAAATAGAGAATATGGAGAGCTTTTAACAATCGACAGGGACTTTACGGGCATACAAATATCATTAACTGTATTTTTACGGCCAAAAGAGCCTACTCTATAATTATGACACAGTCTCTGCAACTGGACTCCAGGCAACTACAATCATGTACTGTGCCTGCGCCTGTAATGACCTCTTCCAACTACTATTGCTTTTTGGGATTCACGTTTGCCCAAATCCTTTTCAACAAACATTTCTTTTCCTGAAAAGGGGTCAATGCAGGTATGGTACATCAATGCGGAATAGGTTGACGGAAGGGGGGTAAAAACCTGAACCTGTTCCGGAGTTATTTTCAGCTCGCGTACCGCGTAATCCTTTAATGCATGCATATCCTTGAACGAACACCCGGGATGGGCAGCGATAATGTAGTATGTCAGGTACTGCTTTTTATAATACCCTGATTTCTGATTATTAATTCTGTTAAACTCATCTTTAAACTGCTTTAAATAATACGCTCCGGGTTTGCCCATATACCGAAGCACTTCAGGGCTCACATGCTCAGGCGCTATTTTCAGCTGGCCTGAAATGTGGTTTTCTACCAGGCACTCAATGTACCTTTTACCGCACTTTGAGTCCTCAACAACCATATCATGGCGGATGCCCGAGGCAACAAACACTTTTTTAATCCCGTCAATATTCCTTATCTTCCTTAAAAGGGAAAGCTGGCCTGAATGGTTCAAGGGCATCTCTGTGCATATTTTCGGGTAGAGGCACCTTTTATCCCTGCAGCTGCCGCGCTGAAGCTTCTTTTTGCACTCAATCATGTACATGTTCGCAGTGGGCCCGCCAACATCGCTTAAATACCCTTTAAAACCCGTAAGGCCCGTGATTGCCTTTACTTCATTTAATATGGACTCTTCGCTCCTTGACGTCACTGTCCTGCCCTGGTGCACGGATATTGAGCAGAAGTTGCACTCGCCGTAACATCCCCTGTGCGTAGCAACGGAAAATCTTATTGTTTCAAGCGCCTTTGTGGGCCCTTGTTTTCTGTAATAAGGGTGCACGTCCCTTTCATATTTCAATGCGTATATCTCGTCAAGCTCCTTTTGCGTCAGCGCATTGTTCGGGGGGTTTTGAACCAGATAGCGCGTGTCCTGCATCTGGCACAGCCCTTTTGCATATGCAGGGTCAGTATTATCATAAAACAGTTTAAACATCTCTATGAATTTGGAATTATCCTGCCTGACAACTTCATATGCCGGAAGTACTATATAATCTTTTCTGGGTTCCTTTGATATGTAACATATGCCCTTCACGTCATGTAAAAAATTAAGGTTTTCGTAGCGCGACCCTTCAGGGTCGCTATCTGCAGCTTTTGATTTGAATTTTAAGGCGAGTTCCAGTATCGCCTTTTCTGCCATTCCGTATACAATTATATCTGCTTTTGCATCAAATAAAACAGACCGCTTGATTGAGTCTGACCAGTAATCATAATGAGCTATACGCCTCAGGCTTGCTTCTATGCCGCCCAGAACCAAAGGTTTTGTGTTTTTAAAATATCTTTTAACGAGGTTGGAATATACAATAGATGCCCTGTCCGGCCGCCTTGTGTTCTCGCCTCCGGGAGTAAAATCGTCAAACTTGCGCTTTTTTTTTGAGGCAGTATAGTTTGCAACCATCGAATCAAGGGAACCGGCCGTTATGCCCCAAAACAGCTCAGGCTCGCCCAGCCTTGTTATATCAGAGTCCGAGCGGATGTCCGGCTGCGCAATAACTCCCACCCTGTACCCGTTCTTGTACAAAAGGTTGGCAAGAACAGCTGTACCGATATAGGGGCTGTCAATATAAGTGTCACCCGTAACCAATACTATGTCGAGCTTATCCCAGCCGAACCTCTGCATTTCCTCTTTAGTTGTTGGTAAAAACATTTTTAACTCCTGTATAATAAAATAGCATATTTCCCTAAATTAATCTAATAAAAAAATACGGGCTGCAAAAAATGTCCGTTCCCGCAACGGGACTAGTCCCGTTGCGGGAACGGACAAACCAGGCCCAAACCCACCCGCTTTTCTCCCTTGTCTAATCCCAAAAAAAGAGCTAAAATTAAGTATTAAATACTAGTAGTAATTTGGCATAATCCAGATTAATTTAAAAACTACGTAAACTAAGGCCAGCCCTTGAATCTTGAAATGAGAAACAGATTAAGAATCCCAATTTTGTTTTTAATTGCGGCGGTAATGGTGTTTGGCTGTGCGCTTACGTCATTTGCAAAGGATTTGCAAACGTTTCCCAACAGCAGATTAGTGAAAGATCCTGAAAATGACGGGGACAGCTTTCTTGTGAAAGCCGGCGGGAAAACCTTGCGCCTGAGGCTTTATTTCGTTGACTGCCCTGAAACCTCGGCTGCTTCCAAAACAGATGCCCGCAGGTTAAGGGAACAAACGCGCTATTTTGGATTGTTGCATTCAACAACTACCATTCAATTTGGAAAGGAAGCGAAAAATTTTACCGAGTATGCCCTTTCCAGGCCCTTTACTGTTCATACAGCGTTTGCAAACGCTCCTGGAAGGTCGTCAAAGGGCCGTGTGTATGGATTCATCACAACTGCTGACGGGGTTGACCTGGGGGAGATGCTGGTAAAAATTGGTTTTGCCCGGACTCACGGCAAACGCAGGAAAACCCATCAGGGAGTATCATCTGCTGAAATGAAAAAAAGGCTGCTCGATTTTGAAAAAACAGCTATGCTGAACCGCATGGGCATATGGGAGAAGGCCGAACCTGAAAAAATAGATGAACTCCGCGCCATGCAGCGCAAAGAAGACAGGGAATTAGAAGCAATTCAAAAAGAGACATCGGAAAAACTGCAGCCCCGGGGAGAGCTTGACATAAACACAGCTACGGAAAAAGAGCTTCGGAGTGTTAAGGGGATCGGCCCGGTTATTGCCAAAAGAATTATTGCAGGCCGTCCTTATAAAACCTGGGATGATTTACTAAAAGTGAAGGGAATAGGCAAAAAAAAGCTTGATAGCATACGACCCTACTTCAATGACACCGGCGGCTGGTAGCATATTATCAACAGCATCCATATTCTTAATACTTATTTCAAGGATTTGTTTTATGGCTTCAAAAAAACTTATAATGATAGGAATGGTGGTAGGCTCCGTAATAGGCGGGTACGTTCCGAAGCTTTTCGGCATTAGCGGTTTCTCGTTTACTGCCCTGTTTACAAGCGGC
>JAFGIL010000039.1 GCA_016929635.1 Endomicrobiales bacterium | reverse complement strand
TTCAAAGAGTACGTCAAACGAGCTTATTGAATTGAAGTCTAGAGTTTCAGGGCATCAAAAGCAATTAGAAGAGAAAGATAATAAAATAAATGAATTAACCATGAAAATGGATCCTATGAGACAGCCATTAAGAACGGGTAAAGCTAATGTAGAGGTAATAGTTCAATGTGATTTAGATACAAATAGAACTTATATGGACAGAGGTGGTTATATAGCGTTAGGTAAAGATGGAGTGACAATGATTGTAATGTCATCTACAAGATGTAGCGCTAAAAAAATGCAAGATAATCAAGTATTATACAAGGGAGTGTTTGATCTAGATGCAAATGATAAATCTATTGGAAAACCAATTTCACATTTATCTGAGGCTGTTATTGCTCAAATAGCGTTCTCCCCAACTCCTAAAGGGAGCAAAGTGTTAAAAGGGAAAGCAATTTGTATATTCAATAGTTCTGTGCAAATAGAATTAGAGGTTCCATCTCAAACTATGAATGAAGAAAAAATATTAATTCCTAACATAAAAGAAGCTTTTAAAAAAGGTTTTAAAATATAATGGTTTAAGAAAAAAAGTAAACTTATATTAATTTAACAATTTATCAATTTTATAATAATTAGGGTCAAGTCTTAAATCTTGAATTTTAACATAATCTACCTTGAACCAGCCATGCACCAGAGCGAAGCACGATGCATGGTAAAAGCACGGTGCAGGGTTAATGCGAAAATGCGACTAAATAAAAGGGGACGGTTCTAATTAATTTGACTAAATCTATAAATAAAGATAAAGAAATGGAAATAAAATGTTAAAAAAAATCTATTTACAAATAAAATCAATGCCCTTTTTTCTTAATATTATTACGTATATATGCATTTTTGGTGGTTTTATGTTTACAGTAGTTCCATTATGCCCGTTTGCTAGCTTTTCTGTGAATGGTAAGACTGTTTCTTTTAATGAATTTTGGCTTTTAGGTGCTGGTCCAACTATGTTTATTACAGGGATATTACTATCTATATCAGGAATAGGAATATTAAAGTATAAAATATGGGGTAGAAATATGTTTTTTTATACTTTATTCGCAGTGTCAACAATACCATACTTTTTTATGGCAAAATCATTAGAAGATTTGAAAATATTACCATTCAGTCTTTTTTTTGTATTTATAGTATATATATACCTTTACTCAAATAGAAAGGTGAGTCATTATTTTGGCATAGAAAAATCAAAAAATTAAGCAGATTGAGTCTGTTTCTATAATATGTAAAAAACTCACGGGGACACAGGAATGGACCTGTCAAAATATCAGAGGAAATAGTAGATAGCAGCCAGGGAACAGGGAACGATAACATGCAGGATTACAGGAAGGGGGAGCTTTATGGACTTATCCAAATACAAGCCGCAGAAAATAAATCTGGCGGATATAAATACCAGGAACACGGCGTTTAAGTTCCGCAAAGAGATTGATGAAAGGAGCCTGGCTGAATCGTTCAGGAAAGAGGGGCAGAAGTTCCCTATTGTCTTGTGGAAACGCAAAGGCGGGACGCTGCAGGTTATCAGCGGGTTCCGGCGCATATACGCGGCCTATAACATAAAGCAAAGCAAGATACTTGCTGTTGTTATTCCCGAAACTGAGCTGAACGAGGAAGAGGCCCTGAAGCTAAACTTTATCGAGAACAGGGAGCGCAAGTCCTTAAACAAGATGGACCTGATTTTTGCGTGCAAAAAGCTGTCCGATAAGGGCAAAACAGTCAGCGATATTGCGCGGATTATGAATATCCACAGGCGCACTGTAAACAGGTATATGAAAGTAGCTAATGCGCCTAAAGAAGTACAACAGGAAGTGCTTAAGGGAAAGATGACAATAGATGGTTTAGATAAAAGTAAAGGGTGCGCGGCCGCGCACCCCCCTGCCGTAACCACGCCTGAATATGCGGATTTGTACAACACTATAGAGCAGCTTAAGGCAGATACCAAGGAAATCAATGACCCCAAGGTTCAAAAAAGAGTGGAAAATCTGACGAACATGGTCAATAACCCGGAGTTTGCAAAACAGTGGCAGGACTCTATGGCTATGAGCAAAGATTATGAGTCCGTGATAAAGGAGTTGAAAAAGCAGGATGATAAGAAAGCAAGGGAGCAGGACGAAAAAATAAAGGCTGCGCAGGAAAATATTCTGGAGAGCGGAGGCAATCAGGGCTGGCAGGGCCTGAACATGCCTTCTGATGCATCGGGCGTTTTTGAAATGCTTGAAAAACCCATGGTTGCAACAAAGATGCCGGGCGGGTTTGACCTTTACATGAGGTTCCGCAAAAGCGATAAAAATTTTGCTGAGGCAATAAAGTTTTTATCTGCGCATATTGACAAGATTAAAGGGATGCAGGCGGGGGCGTAACAATTTATTACGGGCACCCATTCGACATGGTTCGGCTACGCTCACCACGAGTCGCTCAGGGCACTGAGTGAAATCGAAGTGCAAGGCCCTACACTACAAACAATATTTCTTATGTAGTGCAGCCCTTTATGGGCGTAAATATACCGGAAATTATAGTTTACCTCAAACTTCATTTGTTACGGGAATAAAGCCCTACATTGCAAAGGAACGGGAAAAAACAGTAGGGACAGCGCCCAATTATTTTCTGCGAAGGCGGATAAAGGGGATTTATGAGTATTTTTGAAGCTCTGATGCTGATATGTTTCGGAGCTGCTTGGCCGTTTTCTATTTATAAATCTTATACGTCGAAAACAAATAAAGGCAAGAGCATTATTTTTCTATACGTGGTTTTCATCGGATATATTTCGGGATGTATACATAAAGCCTTGTATAACTATGATGCTGTTATCTTTTTGTACGCATTAAACGGGTTAATGGTATTTATTGACATACTTATTTATTATAGAAACAAAAGGCAATATCAGATTGAGGTAATATAAGATTGGAATATTCGGGTTGGTTTATACGGTTTGTTTTACCAGTTCCCTCATGGAAAGTATTCTTTTGATGCGTTTTACCAAATCCTGTATTTCGAATGGTTTAGGTATATAACCGTGAGACTTGACCTGTGCAATCTTTCTCAGGTTTTCTTCGGTCGGTTTTCCTGTTATAAATAATATAGGTATTCTTCTGGTAATATTTGAAGTGTTTAATCCCCTTGCGATGCAGAACCCGTCAATTCCGGGCATAATGAAATCCAGGATAACTATATCAGGCATTTCGCGGTGGGCCATCTCTATTGCTTTCAGCGCATCGGTTGTTCCAACCACGTTATATTCAAACATCTCGAGGCCGAATTTCAAATAATCAAACATTGACTCTTCATCTTCTACTATCATAACTTTTTCATACATATTTTTTCTCCGTTAACACTGAAATTTCCCCAATGTAACTTTCGAATATATATTATTGTATATAACTAAAATGACAGAGTCAATAGGCAACAAAAATCAAATAATGAAGGAAACCGCGACTCCTGATATGATAGGCAAAATAAAACTTCCGTATATCCTTCTCCAGACAGGGAAGTTCATGTCAAGAAATTTGAGCCCGAGAGCGCTTATACAAAGGATACCTGCAGGAAACCAGAAAAAAACAGAGGTGTCCCAGAGATTTGTATGAGAATAATAGGCTAGAACCAGCGCTGCTATGCTTATTATGAATAAGCTTAAACGGGAAAGCGCAAAGAAGAGGCCGGATATTATACGCAGTATCGGCCAGAACTTTAAAAAGCGCAGTATTACGATGGTTATAAAAAAAATGCCGAGATAATTTAGTGCGTTTTCAACAAGGTTTTTTGCAAAACCTGTAAGTATATCCTTTGTTTTCAGTAATCTCTGGGTAAAAGAATCTATTGATTTTTCACCTTCTTTTTTTAATATAATACCGGGGGAATAAACCTCGACGTTTAATGAATCTTTTTCTATGCCGAGTTCTTTTAATTTTTCCTCATCAACGTCTTTTAAACGTTCAACGACCATTTTTTGCATTCCAGTATCAGGCTTTTTTACTGCAATCTGTTCCGGCATCTGGGTAAAGTTTGCAATCATGCTCTTGCCCTGCACCGCAAACCATGCAAGCGAGATTAACATACCTAAAGTTAATATCTTCATCTTTTATCCTTTTAAAACTGGTGTTTCGTCTTTTACATATCTATAAAACCAACGGCCTGTTCTACCGGCTGGATGTAGGCAAATCCCTTTCCCGGAGTTTCCAGGTTTGCAGTTTTAACTATCTCGTCAAAAACCTGTTTATTCTGCTGGTCGTTTGTAACAATAAAAACAACCTCTTTTTCAGGCATAATGAATTTTCCCATAAATCCAATCTTTTCCCTTACGCCCTTTCCCTGTGCATAAAAATAAGTGGCTGCCTGGGCGCCTGCTTTTAGAGCGCTGTCAACCACTTTATCCGCCTTTCCCCGCTCGACAATGCAAGTGATTAAATGGTACCCCATAAACCCCTCCTTTTTTATAAATCTGATTGTTAACTATAAGGTATTATTTTTGTATAATACAGCATAAGGATACAATTTATGAAGAAAAAAATCAATGTGTTTTTTAGGTGGTCAGCTTACAATCATTATACCTTATCAGCGCTGATAGGTTTATTGGATGAAAAACTGGATCCGAACAAGTTCACTGTTTCTACTTTTGAGAACACACGCAATATAACCCCCGGAGATGATGAAGCCAGAAATATTCTTGCCTACTCTTTTACATCAATAGAGTCCGGCAAAGTTAAAGAGGAAATTCAGTTCATAAGGTCAGTTTTAGGGGATAAGGTTATAATAGTGTGCGGGGGTCCTCATACAACAGCTGAACCCGAAGAAATGCTGAAAGCAGGGGCCGATTTATCATTTATAGGCGAATCCGAGGAATCGCTTCCGGATTTTTTAAATAGTTTCTATGAAACGGGAAATCTGCCGGAGAAAAGAGTCATAAATCCTTTGCCTTTAGCCAGTTTTGATGATTATCCGCCCTTTGCGTATAAAAGAGGATTTTTCGGGCCAATTGAGTTAAGGAGGGGATGTTTTGGAAAGTGCACGTTCTGCCAGACTTCCTTCATACACCCGGAAATCCGGGAAAGAAGCATCGAGTATGCCAAAAAATATGTCCGTTATATGAAAGACTCAGGAAGAGACAGGGTATTATTCACTCTTCCTGATGTGCTGGCATATGGGTCAGATAACGGTGGTGTTAATCTTGAAAACCTGGAATATTTTCTTTCTGAGGTCAGCGGGCTGGGTATAAACATACTGCTGGGAAATTTCCCTTCGGAAGTCTCTCCTGACAAACTGGCGGCAAACCCCGGAGCTGCCCGGATCCTCAGGAAATACGTTACAAACACCAAAGTTGTTGTGGGTGCCCAAAGTGCAAGCGAAAAGGTGCTTAAAATAATGAGGCGAAAACATAATGTGGAAGATATAATGAAAGCGGTTGAAATTCTGAGGGATAATGGTTTTAAGCCGATCGTGGATATACTTTTTGGAGTGCCCGGGGAGAAAAGGGAAGACCGCATGCAAACCCTTGAACTTATGAAGATGCTTATAGGAAAGTTTGACGCGAGGCCAAGCGTACATTATTTTATACCCCTTCCCGGCACACCCCTGGCACACACCTTGCCTGAACCGGTAGAAAATGATATAAAGAAAGAAGTGCAGAAAATGATATATACAGGTACTGCCAAGGGCGATTTTTTTACACAGATGGAATTTTCAAGGAATTGATTTTACTGGATATTGTTTTTTTAGTATAATCAGATAGCCAAAAGGATGGATATAATGAACAGTTTCGTAATCGGGATGATAGCAGGGGCTTTATGCACGATTTCATTCGTGCCTCAGGTGGTTAAAATATTTAAAACCAAGAACGCCAAGGATTTATCGCTTCTCACGTTTTCTGTATTTTCGTTTGGCGTGTTGCTCTGGGTTGTATATGGTGTATTGGTAAAAGAGCTGCCCATAATACTTACAAATGCCGTAATTTTTGTGTTGGCCATTGCCATAGTTGTAATGAAGGTCAGGTACGATGATTGATTTAATAAAGAGATTATTAGGTATAGAGAAGGATAAGAAAGAGGACTCAGGGGAAGAGAAGTCGAGCAGGCTGAAAATGGCTGTATGCGTGCTCCTTCTGGAAGTTGCTTATTGCGATGAGGTGTTCAGCGATCCCGAAAGGGAAAAACTTTCCGGGATTATCAAAGGATTTTTTGATCTTAAGGATAAGGAGATCAACGAGCTTATCAATGCGGCAAAGAAACAGAAAAATGAAAGCGTTGAACTGTGGAAATATACCAATCTTATAAATAATAATTTTTCCCATGAAGACAAGGTTAAGCTTATTGAGGTTATGTGGGAGATAATTTATGCTGACAATGTGCTAAACAAACATGAAGATTACATGGTCCATAAGCTGTCAGATTTGCTGCATCTATCCCAGAGGGAATTTATTGATGCCAAGCTGAAGGTTAAAAACAAAAAAAGCCAAAATCTGCAAAAAGGGGACTCTGGTCAAGCAGAGAAATAAAAACTTGCCCTAGACTTGACAAATCACAATAAATTGTATACAATACATAATTGTAATGATTACAAATATGGAATCAATCAACAATAAGCTATTATCTAAAAACGTAAGGCCTACATACCAGAGGATGAAGATTCTGGAGTATCTGGAGAAAAACCAGAATCATCCTACAGTTGATATGATATACAGGTATCTTTTAAAAGAGATACCTACTATATCAAAAACAACTGTATATAACACTTTAACGATGTTGTTTGAAAAGGGACTTGTTTCCTGTTTAAATATAACGGGTACTGAGTCGAGATTTGATTGCTATACAGGTAATCATCACCATTTCTTATGTGAGAAGTGCGGTAATATAATTGATTTAGATGTCAAGTGCCCGATAGCTGATAAAAAGAAGTTTCAGGGGCATGTTATAAAGGAACTGCACGGATATTTTAAGGGTATATGCAAGAAATGTTTGGAAAATCAGAAGTAAATGGAAAGGGCTATGAAACAGGTATATTTGGACAATCAATCTAATACACAAGTTGACCGGAGGGTTATTGATGAAATGCTTCCCTATTTAGACGAAAATTACGGGAATGCACAGAGCATGCATTCTTTGGGTGCAAAGTCAAAAGATGCCCTGGAAAAAGCAAGAATGCAGGCAGCAGATCTCATTGGTGCTAATATTAATGAGGTATATTTTACTTCATGCGGTTCTGAAAGCAACAACCTTGCAGTAAAAGGGGTTGCTGAAGCATATAAACAGAAAGGCAAGCACATAGTTGTATCAGGGATTGAACATTTTTCCGTGCTTTATGCGGCAAAGAGGTTATCGCAGGGCGGTTTTGAGGTTACTTATTTACCTGTCGATAAATATGGAGCTGTTTCATTGGATGATTTAAAAAAATCTCTTAAAGATAACACTATTTTAGTTTCAATACAGCATGCAAACACCGAAATAGGTACTATTCAGTCTATCGGTGAAATATCGAAAATTATTAAGGAAAGAAATATATTGTTTCATACTGATGCTGTAGCAAGTGTTGGGTTGATACCAGTTAACGTGAATGATTTAGGAGTGGATTTGCTTACTTTTTCAGGATCTCAATTTTACGGGCCCAAAGGTGCGGCAGCTCTTTATGTCAGGAAAGGTGTAAAAGTCGTTCCGCTAATTGACGGAGGTATTCAGGAAGGGGGGAGAAGGGCCGGGACTGAGAATATACCTGCAATAGTTGGATTCGGCAAGGCATGCGAGATTGCCAAAGCAGAAATGGAACAAAATCACGGCAAACTAACTCACCTTCGCGACAGGTTAATTAAAGAACTTCCCGGAAAGATAGAATACATGTATCTAAACGGGCATCCGGAGAAGAGGCTTCCTAACAATATTAATTTTTCAGTTGAGTTTGTCGAAGGCGAAGGCATGTTTTTATTTCTAGACCAGAAGGGGATATATGTAACAAGCGGTTCTGCATGCGCGTCCCGGGCGCTGAAGATGTCTCACGTTTTGACTGCGATTAATGTTGATGCGGCGGTAGGACAGGGTTCTATACTGATGTCGGTTTCAAAATACAATAAGGATGATGAAATTGATTATGTCCTATCCGAGTTTCCGCCTATTGTGCAGAAACTGAGGGATATGTCTCCTTTATACAGTCATTTCAAGAAGACAGGAAAAAGGCTTGAAGCCGGCCCCGGAACGGATTACGAACATAACCATAAATAATACACGGAAATACACAGATAAAGAAACGGATAAACACGGATTGACAATATTATGAATAAACTGCTATACGAGGATTTAACTTACAAAATAAGAGGAGCTTTTTTTGAGGTTTTTAAGAATTTAGGACCCGGTTTTAAAGAAATAGTTTATCAAAATGCTCTCAAAGATGAGTTTGAAAGATTAAATATTGGTTATCAAGAAAAAGAGAGGATAAAAATATTTTATAAGAATAAGCAAGTAGGTATATATGAACCTGATTTTATAATTGAAGAAAAAATAATAGTTGAAATTAAAGCAGTTGATATTATGCCAAGAGTTTTTGAAAACCAATTATTTAGTTATTTGAAAGCAACAAAGTATAAAATTGGTATGCTTGTTAATTTTGGAGCTAGTAAATTAGAAGTTAGGCGCCGTATTTATGGTTAAAATAATAAAATATTCCGTGTAAATCCGTGATATTAAAAATCCGTGTTTATCCGTGTAAAGGAGTGAAAGATGCCGTTTTATTCAGAAAAGGTGATGGAACATTTTCAGAATCCGAGAAATGTAGGAGAGATTAAAGACGCGGATGGCGTTGGTGAGGTCGGCAATCCGGTTTGCGGCGACATGATGACATTCTACATCAAAGTTAAAGATGATAAAATTGAGGATGTAAAATTCAAGACTTTTGGCTGCGGAGCTGCTATTGCCGTCTCTTCAATGGTAAGCGAGATGGCAAAAGGTAAAACCATCGATGATGTAAAAAAGATTACAAACGATATGGTCGCAAAAGAGCTAGGGGGGCTTCCTTCGCATAAAATGCATTGTTCGAATCTCGGGGCTGATGCCCTTCATAAAGCAATAGATGCTTATTTGGAGAAAAAGGGGAAATAATTATGAAAAGAGAACATATAGATAAATGTAAATGCCCGTTTTGTGAGAAAGAACTGGAAATGAAATGTTTTCAACCTATGTTTTGCGAGCCGTGCCATGCGGAGTTGATAAGGTGCGCAAAATGCGGGAAGCTGCACAGCAGCAGGACCGGCGTCTGTCCGGGTTGCGGGAAATAAAGATGGATCAAAAAGAGAAAATGTCCATTATTCTTTTTTCAGGTGAACTCGATAAAGCAATAGCTGCGTTTATACTTGCAACTACCGCTGCTTCCAGCAACATGGATGTAACCATATATTTTACTTTTTGGGGATTAAATGTTTTAAAGAAAACAAAACTTTCTATAACAAGAGCCCAGAATATCCTGCAAAAAATGTTTAACGTTTTTAGTACTTCAAAGCTTCCGATCTCAAAGCTGAATATGTTCGGGTTGGGGCCATGGATGATGAAGAGATTAATGAAAAAATCCAAAATGGCATCCTTGGAAGATTTGATGAAGATAGCCAAACAGCTCAATGTGAAGTATATAGCGTGTACAACGAGCTGTGGGGTTATGGGATTAAACAAGGAAAATTTGATTGAAGATGTCGATGAATTTGCCGGCGCAATGACTTATATAGAAGAAGCCAGAAAATCAAAAGTAAATTTATTTATATGACAACAGGTGGTATATGAAACCAAATAAAACATTAGATTGTACGGGGCTTTTCTGCCCTATGCCCATAATTAATGCGAAGACGGAGATTGAAAAAATAAACTCCGGTGATATAATCGAAATAATTGCCGATGACCCCGGTTTTGAAAAAGATTTACCTGCGTGGTGCAAGGTTACAGGACACCAGTTTCTTGAAATCAAGAAGGAAGGCGCTGTTTTAAAAGGATATGTAAAGAAAAAATAAATTTGAAAAAGGAGGAATAAGATGAAAGGAATAGTTTGTTCGGTTTGCGGGTTTATTTCAATAGACGGGAGCACGCCGGAGGCATGCCCGGTTTGCGGAGCTCCAAAAAAGGCGTTTAAGGAAAAAGAGGATGCCATAGTAACTCCGAGCGATGCTACGGATAAGGTTGAAGCAAATAAAAAGCATATACCAAAGATTACAGTAAATAAAAAGTGTGAATTGATTCCCGAAGGATGTGTGGATGTTAATGTTAAAATCGGAGAAATAACACACCCCATACTTCCTGAGCATCATATTATGTATATTGACTGTTATGTTGATAAAAAGTTCTTATCCAGAACACATCTCACCGCGGGAAGGTTATACCCGGCAGCGGGCTTGCACTTGAAGGTTAAAAATGGAAAATTTACTGCAATAGAGAAATGCAACATCCACGGTGCCTGGATAAGCGAAGTGGATTTGTAAACTAATTTCATTAAGGATGAATCATAAATGAAAACGTTGAAAGGAACGACAGCAGCAAGCGGAATTGTAAGAGGGGTAGTTTGTATTTACGATAATAAAGTGAAAGATACGGTTCCGCACTATAATATCGAACCGAATCAGGTAGAGCGTGAAATTGAACGGTTAAAAGAAGTTTTTGAGCACGCAAAAACCGAAATGCGGGATATGATTGAAAAGGCCAAATCTCAAAGTGACAAAAATGCCCAGGAGATATTCGGCATACATTTAATGATGCTGGGAGACAAAGGCCTTTTTGACAAAATTACGGATTTAATAAGGACAAGAAATATAAACGCAGAGCATGCAGTAAGCGATGTGTTTGAGATTTACATAGATAAATACAGTAAAGCTGAAGGGCATTTTAAGGAGCTGGTCCATGACCTTGTTGATACAAGAGAAAGGGTTTTAATGTCGTTTAATATGGAAACCGGGCATTTCAGGTGTTCTGTTGGCGAACAGAAACCGGTTATAGTTGCTGCAAATCTGCTGACCCCTTCGATGGTTTTAAACATACCAAGGGAGCATGTCCTGGCTTTTGTATCCAGAGAAGGAGGGATTACAAGCCATGCAACTATTCTTGCCCGCTCATACGGGGTCCCGATTGTTTTTGGCATAGATGTCGAGAAAGAGCTCGACTGCGGCACAAATGCTATTGTTGACGGTTCAATCGGCAAGGTCATTATTTCTCCGGATGAAAAAACAGAAAGTTATTATGACAAAAAAATAGAAAATATTAAAAAAAAGAAATTTGTATGCGATACAGTGGATAAAAAAGTTCATGCACGTACAAAAGAAGGAAAAAACATTACGCTAAAACTGAATGTAAGCATACCCGATGAATTAAACCTGATTGCAGGGTTGCCTCATGACGGCATCGGCCTTTTAAGAACGGAATTTCTGTTTATAAAGAAGGATGAAGCGCCGTCTGAAGAAGAACAATACCAGGTTTACAGGAAAATATTGGATGAGGTTAAAGGCCCCGTTACGGCCCGGATACTGGATTTAAGCAACGACAAACTTCCTTCATACCTGGAATCGTCTGTTGACTCGAGAAATGATCTGGGTTTTCGGGGAGCGATGGCGGTAGATATGTTCAGGGATATTTATGTTGCCCAGTTTAAAGCATTATTAAGGGCAAACGAAAATGGAAACTTAAGATTATTGTATCCAATGGTTGCGGATGTTAATGATATAAATACATACAGAAGTGCCCTTAATGAAGCGAAAAAAATACTTAAGAAAGAAAATGTGAAATTTTACAATAAAGATATTCAGGAAGGGGTTATGGTTGAAACCCCTGCGGCAGTCATAATGGCTGATGAGCTTTTAAAAAACGCGGATTTCATTAATGTCGGCTCAAATGATTTGCTTCAGTATACTTTGGCAGCATCGCGCGGGAATGCTTTGGCGGAAAAGAGGTATCATATCCTTCATCCCGCGCTTGTCAGATTGCTGGAGCTGGTTGTAAAGGAAGGAAAAAAAGCAAAAAAAGAAATATGTCTTTGCGGCGAGGCGGCTTCGTTTGAGGAGTTCTATCCGCTTTTCTTAAAGATAGGCCTGAAAAGTTTCAGTGTTTCTGTCTCCAAGTTTTCTGATATTAAGTGTGAATTATTGCATGTAAAGGAATTAAAGGATAGAGAGATGTTGGATAGTTTTTATAAAATAAAATCCAAGGAAGAAGCCGAGAAGTATTTTGCAAAATTTGTATAAGGAGAAGAAAATGGCAGAAGAATTTTCAGTAAACGAAGTAGTTGAGATGGCTGTGCAGATAGAAAAAAACGGCAGGGATTTTTATAGTTCAGCTGCAAAGAACACGCAAAATGAGACGAACAGGGAAACATTTAAATACCTGGCTGAAGAGGAAAAAAAGCATATCGATGCTTTTCAAAAAGTCCTTTCACAGATTGAGAATTATGAGCCTTCCGAATCATATACGCCTGAGTATTTTTCATACCTTAAAATTCTGGCAGGAGAACATGTTTTTACAAAAAGCAAAAATGCGGAAGCAATAGTTAAATCATTAAAGAACGATATAGATATAATTGATTTTGCTATAGGGATAGAGAAGGACTCCATAATATTCTATTATGAAATGAAAGGGCTCATATTGGGAAGAAAGATTCCTGCCTTGGATGAGGTTATTAAACAGGAACAGGAGCATTTTGCGAAGCTAACAAATTTAAAACTTGAGTTATTGAAAAGTTCGGGAAGAACCAACTAAAAAGTGGTATGGAGGTGCAGAATGACTAAAAACGTAAAAGTATATTCGACTGAGACTTGCCCTTATTGCAGAAGGGCAAAGGAATACTTAAATGAAAACAACATCGTATTTGAAAACCTGGATGTAGGCAAAGACCAGCAAAAGGCGCAGGAAATGATAACCAAGTCAGGGCAGATGGGCGTTCCCGTCCTGGATATCGAAGGGAAAATAATTATCGGTTTCAACAAGGAAAAGATTGCAAAAGAGCTGGGAATACAACAATAGAGAAAAACGTATGTATGATTTAATAATAATAGGTGCCGGGCCTGCGGGTATTACTGCAAGCATATATGCTGCAAGGAAGAAAATGAATTTCTTGGTTATTTCAAAAGACATTGGCGGCCAGACCAACTGGACCAAGAACATCGAAAACTATACGGGATACTTGTTTATTACCGGGGACGATTTAGTCAAGAAATTCAGCGAACACCTTAAGAGGTTTAATATTCAGATAAAGGAATTTGAAAGCGTTACGGCTGTTGAAAAAGAAGAAGATTTTATAAAAGTAATTACTGAAAAAAATGAATATAAAACCAAAGCAGTTATTATAGCATCGGGGAGAACCCCGAGAAAACTGGGTGTCAAAGGGGAAGAGGAGTTCAGGAATAAAGGAGTTGCATACTGCGCAACCTGCGATGCCCCGATGTTTGCAGGTAAGGATGTTTTAGTGGTTGGCGGCGGTAATGCAGCGATTGACGCTGCTATTCAGTTAATGAAAATAGCAAATAAGGTGTATATAGCAGACATTGATTCACAGCTTAAAGCTGATCCTATAATGGTTGAAAAGATAAAGAATAACGAAAAAGTAAGGATTTACAACAATAGTTCGCTTAAAGAGATATACGGAGAAAAACTTGTAAGCGGCGTAAAGCTCGATATAAAGGGTAAAACCAGCGATCTGAAGGTGCAGGGTGTTTTTATTGAGGCAGGTTCCGTCGCATCATCGAATTTTACAAAAGGCGTGTTAAAGAATGAAGCGGGCGAAATATTCGTTGATTGCGGATGCAGGACCAATATTGAAGGAATATTTGCATGCGGCGACGTAACGAACGTACCGGCTAAACAAATAGTAACTGCGTGCGGGGAAGGAACAAAAGCAACGTTGTCGGCATTTAATTATATAACAAGAAAAAAATAGTAAAAGGAGGATGGTATGAAGAGCGTTAAAGGAACAAAAACAGAAAAAAATCTTTTAGCATCATTTGCAGGCGAGTCTCAGGCAAGGAACCGCTATACTTATTTTGCATCTGCTGCTAAAAAGGAGGGTTACGAGCAGATAATGGGCTTTTTTATTGAGACCGCGGATAACGAGAAAGAGCACGCAAAGAAATTCTTTAAGTTTCTTGAAGGAGGAGCTGTTGAGATTTCAGGTATTTTTCCGGCCGGAGTTATCGGAAAGACTAAAGATAACCTGAAAGCTGCTGCTGCAGGCGAGAACGAAGAGCATACTAAGCTTTATCCGGAAGCGGCAAAAGTTGCTGATGAGGAAGGTTTCCCGGAAATTGCAAAGATTTTCAGGGAAATAGCATTAGTTGAAGTTGCGCATGAGAAAAGATACCTAAAGCTGCTTAATAACCTGGAGTCAGGAAAAGTGTTTAAGCGGGAACAGAAAGTAAAATGGAAATGCAGGAACTGCGGATATATTCATGAAGGGCCAGAAGCCCCTGAAGAGTGTCCTGCATGCGCTCATCCGAGAGCATATTACGAATTGTTCTGCGAGAATTACTAGAACCTGATTTTAAGATGAAAAGTTATGTCATTGCGAGCGTAGCGCCGTGCCCGCCGGCAGACAGGAAGCAATCTTGTTCTTCAAAGATAGATTGCTTCGTCGCTATGCTCCTCGCAATGACGTTTAACGGGGAATCATTCAATTAGAATGATAATCCCTTTGTATAAATACCATAATCCTACACTTAAAGTTAACGCCTGACCCGTAATCCTTATTGCTTTTTTACTGGATAACGGTCCTGCCAGAAGAAACAGAACCAGCCATGCGCTTGAACCAATATAGAATCCGATGAAAAAAATAACTGACTTGAATACGCTTCCCAGAACCAGGGTCTGGCTCAAGCCGATTAAAAACGGCGGACATATGTTTAGTCCCATCACAATGCCTGCAAATAGAGGAAAATTCTGTCCCGAAAAATATTTACTTAACCAGCTGCATAAAGGTATATTTAGATTTGTTTTGGATAATGAATATCCGATGAGCCAGATGCTCAGGATAATCAGAAAAAAAGAGAATATCTTCGGGTTTATCCTTCCTTCGAAATACAGCCCTATGTAACCAAAGGTTGCAGAGAAGAACAAATAGGCGATTAATCTGCCTGCCATAAATTTCAAGATGGGCATTACAGGCTTTGTTTTTTCAGAAAGCAAGAAAGGCAGGAGTATGGGTGAGCATACGGTCAAACATCCGATATTGTTGGCAAGTCCAAGCAGAAGTCCTTTTAACATTTTTATTCTTCAAAGGCAAAGACTGTGAAAATATAAAGCTGTGTTGCAGGGTCTTTCCAGGCATTTCTGCTCAAGCCCGCTTTTTGGGAACACAGTTCTCCCATAAAGTCCTCTTTGTTTTCAAAATGCTCCCAGACCTGAGGGAGAAAAAGGCCGCCGCGGCTCATGCCGCTGCGCACAACCACGCCGTGTTTGTGCGGTATTATATCATCGGGGTTTTTTGTGCGGGTCATCGGGGATAGAATTGAGATTTCAATGTGTATATCGTCCAGTTCGTCTAAAGTTACTTTAGGGAAACGGTAATCCTGTACAGCAGCAGCTATTGCCATCTGGCTTACAGCTTCGCACAACGGAGCCTGCGGTTCGGTTGTGCCGATACATCCGCGAAGTCTTTTATTTTTATTTAAAGTGACAAAAACTGCCCTGGGGGTAGATAATTCCGGATCTTTAGTGTCAAATTTTGGAAGTTTTCTTGTAGTCAGATATTGCTTTATGGACTCCCTTGCAATTTTTAGAAGTTCTTTCTGATTTTTTTCACTGATTTTAAACTCGTCCACATTCCCCTCCTTTTTCCTTGTACTGCTTCCAAGAACCGAATTTTTTTCTTTTGAATTTAGTAATGCTATAGCTCCGTACCCGACAACGCGCGATTTGTCACCGGAGATATCCCCCGAATTGGAATAATTCAGAACTTTTACGGTGTCTGCGCCAAGGTTTTTTGCCGCATACATTGTAGTGTATAAAGCTTCCTCGCCGCAGAATACGCAGGCTAAATTCGAGATTCTTAAAGCCATAATATCAGAGATAACGTTTTTCAGGTATACTGGGTCGAATTTTTCTATTGCTTTTAAAGCTTTTCCGTCACACATGTTTGCGTTTGCCCATGCGGGGTAATGAGACATGTCCGTAGAGCAGACTAAAATTGTCTTATTTGCTAATTTAAGTTCGTTCAGGACTTCGGATATCGCGTTTCCCAGTCTTTTACATTCGTCCATTGAAAAATTTCCGCTTAAAAGTATCGGTACAAATTTAAACTCTTTGAGCGTGCGCTGCAGGAAAGGAAGCTCGACTTCCAGTGAGTGTTCGGGTTTATGGGGATATGTATTTTTCTCAAGTAAATCAGTCTTGTTTATTAAACTGGCGGCAAGCTTTTCGTCAATTGGTACATTGCCCAGGGGCGTTTTAAAACTTCCTTTTGTATATACAGCCCCCTTGTCTAAAAGTGTGTTGTGGCTGTTTCCTATAAGTATCACTGTATCGATATTTTTATCTTTAAGGAGCTGGAAACTGTACGCTGCTGTTTGCCCGGAGTATACATAACCTGCATGCGGGGAAACCAGGGCTATGAGTTTACCTTTTATTTTCTGGTCAGGGACTCTGCCAAGAAAGTCATCAACGGCAATGGTGAGTTCCGATGCGCTTCCCGGATAGAACCTTCCTGCAACAGCAGGTGCCCTTACATTTTCAGATTTATCGCCCGCATACGTGCATCCAAAAAGGGACAAAAGCAGCAAAAAGACAATAAATCTGTGTCTATTAAATATATTATAGCTTAAAATTTTATGCAATCCCGTGGATTTCATTCCCATACTCCTGAAATTTTTTGTCCGCAGTACTTACACCGTCCGTTTTTTATATTGAATTGCTTCAGGAAATACCCTTTCCTCTCTATTATCATTTTTTTGCATTTAGGACAGTATGTATGATTTGCCTTATGTCCGGGCACGTTACCTATATATACATAGTTAATGCCTGATTTTTTCGCTTTCTCGTATATCTTTTCGAGCGTGGTTATCGGAGTAGGGGGCAGGTTGGTGAGTTTATGCTGGGGAAAAAAACGCAGGAAATGGAGCGGGACATCCGGCCCCAGATTCTGGATAAACCATTCAAGCATTGCATCTATTTCCTCGTCGCTGTCGTTTACTGTGGGTATCACCAGGTATCCAACCTCAAGCCAGACCCCCTTTTCCTTTAAGGTTTTCAGGGTTTCAAGTATGGGGTCTATTTTTGCCCCTGCAATCCAGCGGTACGTTTTGTTGTAAAAGCCTTTAATGTCAACGTTGGCAGCGTCCAGCACGGTGCAGAGCTCCTTTAGAGGATCCTGATTAATGTATCCGCATGTTATCCAGACATTTTTTATGCCGTTTTTTCTTGCCAAAAGTGAGCAGTCGTACATATATTCGAAGAATGAGGTTGGCTCGCTGTACGTGTATGATATTGAAGGAGCACCTTTATCCTTTGCGATTTTAACTATGTCTTCAGGAAACAATTTGGTATATCTCACATCATCAGGTTCGACCTGTGATATGCTCCAGTTCTGACAGAACACACATCTTAAGTTGCAACCGACAGTAGCTATTGACAAGGAAGGCGTGCCGGGCAGGAAATGAAACAAGGGTTTTTTTTCGATAGGGTCAAGGTTTACGGAACAGGGTTTGGCATATACAATAGATTCAAGCACTCCGTTTACGTTTTTTCTTACCCGGCAGTTGCCGACCTGCCCTTCCTTTATCAGGCACTCCCTTGGGCATAAAAGGCATTGAACCTCTCCTGACGGCAGTTTTTCGTAATATTTGGCTTCTTTTGAAAGGGCTGCGGAAACTGAAAAAAGGAACAAAATAGTGAAGGATATCGTGATTTTTTTCTTTGTGCTCATTGTATTTATATTATAGCAAAATATAAATTGTTTTCAATACAATTAATTTTTGATAGAATAGGGAATAGAGCAGTTTTTTCATTTTGATCTTTAAGCACGTAGTGGCGACCTTGGTCGCCCTGAAAATGAACGAAAAAGCGGGCAGGCAAGCGCCTGTCCCTACGTGTTTTCTTTAAGTTTCAAATAATTGAGGAGTACATATGGGGATTATGCCAAATTTAATATTCTTTTTTGCGGGATTTATTTCTGTAATCATTCAAACCCTGTTCCTGCGGGAGATGCTGGTTATTTTCTGCGGCAACGAGCTTTCAATAGGGGTGATTCTGTCAAACTGGCTTATAGGGGTGGCTTCGGGAAGTTTTATCGCAGGCTCTTCTTTTTTCAGTAAAAGAATAAAGCCAAGAACCGGGTTGATAATAACTTTTTTATTGATTGCTGCGAATGTTTTTTTCTCTTTTATTCTGATAAGGAATCTGCGTTACGTGCTCAGATTATTCCCGGGAGAAGGGATTTCTCTTGGCGATACAATATGGAGCTCATTTGTTGTTTTGTTTTCTTTGAGTGCGTTTATAGGAGCACAATTTAGTTTGGGGGTCAGATGGATAGAGGAATATGAAACAAAGCTACCTGCGGGAAGAATTTATTTATGGGAGTCTCTGGGTTATCTTGCAGGAGGGGTCTGCTTTACATTTATATTCCTGAAATTTAGCAATGCCTCAACAACAGTTTTAATACTGATGTTTTTATGTGTTTTTATGGCTATACGGCTGATTGAACAGAGAAGGATCCGCAATATTATGAATTTGGTTGTATTAGCTGCAAGTATAATCATACCTTTCATATCTGCAAAGCTCGAAGATATAACTATTTCTAGATTATACAGAAATTACGAGGTTAAAGAGCTGGTAAACTCGCCTTATTCCCAGATTGTTGTTGCCCAAAAAGACAGCGAAAAGTATTTTTTGTCAAACAGCCTGCCTTTGCTTACCTTTCCTTACAGGGATGTTGCAGGTATTGAGGAATTCGGTCACCTTACCCTGTTATTTCACAGCAACCCCGAAAGCGTATTGTTGATAGGCGGGGCAGCTAAATATATTCCTGCGATATTAAACCACTCTGCAGGTAAGATAGACTACGTTGAGCAGGATCCCTGGCTTATAAAGACACTAAAGAATAACCGGCCGGAAGGCATGGAAAACGAGTTTGAGAATCAGCGTCTTGAGATACATTATTCTGACGGCAGGAATTTCCTTAAAAAGACTGAAAATAAATTTGATGTTATATTGCTGGGGGTTTCATCGCCTGCGACCCTATCGTTAAATAGATTTTTTTCAGTTGAATTTTTCAAGTTAATAAAAAATAGACTAAAAGATAACGGTTTATTCGCTTTTAAATTGCCGGGCTCACTGGTTTATATCAATGATAACCAGGCAAAACTTTTTTCCCTAATGAGAAGAACCATCGAACAGGTATTTGCCTCCTTAAAAATAATACCGGGTGAAAATACAATATTTATTGCTTCCAATGATTCCGGCATTGCAGAAAACCGGACAGTCATAAACAGATTTTTGGAAAGGAATCTGAAAACGGAGTTTATATCCGATACATATATAAAATACAGGCTGGATCCAGAGAAAGAGGAATGGCTGAACTCAAGATTAAAGGACTATACAGGGAAACCCTATAATTTGGTAAACAGGGATTTTGCTCCTTTTGCGCTGCTCTATACTCTTTCTGACTGGCAGTCGGTTTTCTCGCCGAAATTCTCTAAAATCTACAGCTTAATCATAAAATATTCATGGATTTTTTGGATACTAGTGTTTTTGTGGCTGCTGTCAAACAGGATCGGGTTTGCAGGAACTGCATTTACATCAGGCGCTGCTGGTATGGGGTTGCAGATGGCCAGCATATGGGCTCTGCAGGTTTACAGCGGAAACATCTATTACTGGATAGGTCTTTTAAGCGCTGTTTTTATGGCTGGACTGGCTCTGGGTTCAGGAATAATCAGGAAAGTTGATTTAGGGCGGCCGGTTTTCAAAATATTGATGAATCTAGAGTCTGTTTTTTGTCTCTGGATCGTTGTTTGGTGGGTTGCCATAAAGGTTTTCCTGGTTAGCTGGCCGTTATTATTTGTTTTCTCATGCGGTTCCGGAATGATTTTGGGGCTTGAGTTTCCGCTTATCGTATCAGCAAAGTCAAGGTTTTTAAATGTGAAGGAAGGGGCGGTTGCAGGGGGTATTTACGCCGCTGATTTAATTGGCGGATGGGCAGCAGGCCTTATTGGAAGCGCAGTTTTAATGCCCGCCTGGGGCCTCGGTAGGACATTATTGCTGTTTTTTTTGCTGAAATTGCTGAGTTTTCAATGGTGGTACAGATTTAAGAAAATTATTTGACTTTAATATATAAATATGTTAATATAAAAACTCACTAATAAATAAAGGGGATTAATTAATGTCAAAATATTTATATTTTAGCTGTTTATTTATGGTTATATTATCGGCTTGCGCCAAGTCTGATAAGAAAAAAGTTGTTTTGCAGGTAGGCAACGATAAAATGACACTGGAGATGGTTGAAGAACGTATAAATAACGCCCCGTCAACATTAAAGAGCTATTTGAATACCTCTGCCGGGAGAAAGCAGTTTATTGACTTGTTATCCAGGGAAAGAGCTGTTGTTGAGGCAGCCAGACAAAAGAAGTACGATAAAAGGAAAGATTATAAGGAAGCTGTTGAAGGTTTCGAAAAAGACCAGAAAAAACAGTTTGAAGAATATAAAGAGAGCCTCCTTGTTGAGCTTTTTATAAAGGATTTGCATGAACAGGAGATCAGTTCATCCGACGATGAAATCGAGAAGTACTACCAGGAACATGAAGCTGAATATAAAAAGCCCCTGGAGATAAAAGCAAGGCATATTCTCCTGGCAACAAGGGAAGATGCAGAAAAAGCATTGTCTAGAATAAAATCCGGCGAAAATTTCGGGAAGGTTGCCAGGGAGCTTTCCATTGATCCCATATCTTCCAGCCGCGGAGGGGAGATCGGCCCTTTCAGGAAGGGTGATTTGATACCTGAATTCGAAAAAGTGGTTTTTCCTTTAAAAAAAGGAAAGATTTCGGATGTAGTAGAGACGCAGTTTGGATATCATATTATTGAAAAAATAAGCGAAAAGGTCTTGCCTGAGCGTTCATTGGAAGATGCGAGAGACGAAATTATTAAAGTTTTGGAAAAAAACAAGTTTGACGCATGGCTTGAGCTGGTTAAAGAAAGATATAACATGAAAATCGACAATGATGCAATTGCACAGATACCGTTTGAATCTGAATCGATTGATGAAGATGAGATGGGCGCAGAATATAAAACTGAAGAATAATTTTTGAATTTTCGGGAGGGCATAAATGTTTGTTTTACGTTATTTGTTTCTGGCTTTATTATTATTTATATTTTCCTTTAATTATCTGAGCGCCAAGGTCGTTGACAGGACGCTGGCTATAGTAAACGGTGAGGCAATTATGCTATCTGAGTTTGATAAAATTGTCGAGCCGGTACTTGAACAATATAAAATGGCAACACCCCTTGGAGAACAGACTCCCGAGAAAACCCGGGAGTTGAAACAGAGGCTCCTCGACCAGATGATAGATGACAGGATTCTGAAACAGGAAGCCAGGAACCAGAAGATAAGGGTTTCAAAAAGGGATGTTGAGGAAGGCATAAAGCAGGTGAAAAGCCGTTTTACAACGGAATCCGAGTTTCAAAGCGAGTTAAAAAAAGAAGATATCTCAATGGTTGAGTTCGAAAAAAGAATCAAGGAACAGCTGATGGTTATGAAACTGACCGAACAGGAGATAAAAGCAAAGACTGAAACGCCGACCGAAGAACAGACCAAGAAATTGTTTGACCAGATTAAGGCAAAAATGGACGGAAAGAACCTGGGATTGAAAAAAGAGGATGAAGAGGATCTTGAAAAGCTGGCCCAGATCTTTAAGCGTGCGACGTCTGAACAAATCAGGGCAAGCCATATATTAATTCAGCTGGATAAAAATGCGTCCATGAAGGAGAAATCCGCGGCTCTCAAGAAGATAAAGGAGATTAAAAGGAAACTTGATAATGGAGCTGATTTCAGGGATATGGTGGAAGAATACTCAGAGGATTCAGGTTCTGCAAACCGCGGCGGTGATTTGGGGTATTTTGCCAAGGGCGATATGGTCCCGGAATTTGAAAAAGCCGCGTTTTCCCTTGACGTTGGCGGGATTTCAGAACCCGTATTGACTGATTTTGGATATCACATTATCAAGGTGGAAGAGAAAAGAGCCAGCCGCAAGTTTAAATATGAAGATGCCCAACCTGACCTGCAGCAGTATTTATATCAGAAAAATGCTCAGAAAAAATACGAAAAGTGGATTGAAAAACTAAGATCAAAGGCAACTATTAAAATAAACGAACTCGAATAACGTATAGATACTCGATACTCGATGCCAGATGCTCGATGCTAAGTTTTTGAAATCGAGAATCGAGAATTAAGTATCTAAAAAGATGTTACTTCCCCGCATAGCAATTACCATAGGAGATCCGGCAGGTATTGGACCTGAAGTTGTAAGCAAATCTCTTTCCAGCAAAGATATCTACAAAGCATGCAAACCAATCGTAATATGTGACCGCCAGTTAATTCCGAACTATCAAAACATAAAGAAAAAATTCAAACTAAACTTTTTGGAAGTCTCTTTTGATAACAAGGAAAGAATTAAGCCGGGCAGAATCTCCAAAGAGTCGGGCAGGTATTCATATGAACTTTTGCTTAAAGCAGTTGAGGTCGCAGAAAACGGAGTTGCGGACGCCATGGTCACCGCCCCAGTTTCGAAGGAAGCAATGAAACTGGCGGGGGTTAATTATCCCGGGCAGACCGAACTTTTGGCAGCCATAACAAGCTCAAAAGAGTTTGCGATGTTAATGATTGCCGGTAAGCTCCGGACAGCCATGGTTACGCGGCACATGCCTGTTTCAGAGGTGGGCAGGAACCTTACAATAGATAAAATAAAAAATACGACTCTTATGAGTTCAGAATTCCTCAAAAAAAGATTGAACATAAGGAACCCTAAAATTGCAGTATGTTCCTTAAATCCTCACGGAGGAGAGGGCGGTATTTTAGGAAAAGAAGACAGGATGTTCATTTTACCCGCTGTAAATATTTTGAAGGATCTGGGATTGAATATTTCAGGGCCGATCCCCTGTGACAGCGCCTGGGTTAAGATGAAAAAAGGTGAGTTTGACTTATTGGTCACTATGTATCATGACCAGGCAATGATAGGATTAAAGTGCCTGGATCCAAGAAAAGTTGTAAACGTAACAGCAGGAATCCCTTTTATACGCACATCCCCGGGTCACGGAACAGGTTTTGATATAGCAGGCAAGAACACCGCTGACCCCAAACCAATGATTGAAGCGATCAAACTGGCCTCATATATGTGCCAAAAACACACCTAAATCAAAAATAGCCTGCCAATTCAATAACTTTTACAAAGATTTCACAAAAATTCCCTTGAAATTTCATAAATTTTGTTTATAATTATAATAATATTAAATACTATATAATAGACCAGTTTATGAAACAAAAACTTATATTAGTCATTATTTCCTGTTTGATACTTAATCCTTTCTCAACCCTTCTGTCGGTTGATTTTCAGGTTGATACTGTTTCCAACCCGTCATCGCTGGGGACAAGCTTCTTCCTTTCAAAGTACATATCAGATATAGCAGTTAAAATGCTGGATTCGATGATGGAAGAGAGTTCTTTACCCAATCAGGAAAAAGGCAAACACTCAAGGAAGCCGGTAAAACCTGAAAAAGATTCTTGTTTAGTTCCCAATACGAATAACTTGATTCTCAAGGCATCCAGGATTAATAAAGCAGATGGCTTTATTAAATACGCCGATTGCTCCCGGGATCTTTTTAATATAGAGGTTATACCAAAATCAAGGTACAAGCAGGAACTATGGCTTTTTACTTTATTTATGTTGCTGTTTTATCTTTTACCGCGAGGTGCAATAGATAGCATTATTATGTCATTTTTGAATAAAAGATATGCAAACCCGATTTATTCCTTAATAAATCGGGTTTTTTATTTGCAGAAAAATGAACTATAAAAAAATCATCGCACTATTAACCATAAGTTGTTTCACGTTTACGTTTATAATAAGCCAGCCTTTACATGCGGTTGTCGAAAAAAGGCGTGCTATAAACGGATACAAAGATGTTTTTGACAGCTTTGTGCTTCCTTCCTCATATGGGAGAATCACAGAACAGCGGATAGCGGAGAGCGTAGAGCGTATAGGGGAGGATAACTATCCACTATCCGCTAAACGCTCTACGCTAGTAGTAAACATCCAAGACCTGCATTGCCACCCCGAGGTGCAAAGAAATATTTCTAAAATATTGGAAGTGCTGGACAAAAAGTATTCATTGAAGAACGTGTACATAGAAGGGAGCTGCGGTGCGCTCAATACTTCCTGGCTTACCCGTATCAGGGATAAAAAACTTAGAAATGAAATTCTGGATGCGCTTCTAAACAGCGGTAAACTTACAGGTGCCGAGCATTATGCTGCCGTGTCAGAGAGAAATGACCTTTTAATCGGAGTGGAAAATAAAAAATTGCATACGGAAAATATGTTAAGGCTGAGCAGGATTGTTAGGGAGCAGCCGCAGATAAAAGAAAAGTTAGAAGACATCAAAGACGATTTAACCGGGCTGGAAGACAGGTACTATAACAGAAGTAATAAAAAACTGAATAAAGTAGTTAAGAAGTTTAAAGCCGGAAAATTAAAACCTGAAAAATATTATGACTACCTTATTAGAAAAGCTGAAAAGCTGGGTGTGGATCTTGGTTCTTTCAAAAATCTGTCTGATTTTACGGATTCGATTGAAACATCGAAGAGAGTCGATTATAAAGCTGTTGCAAGGGAGATGAAGGAATTCATTATTTTTTTAAAGAGCAAGCTTCCTTATAACACTTACAGCTTATTAATTGAAAGGACTGCGAATTTTTCGAAAGCAAATGAGCTTTATATATATCTTTCCAGGATAGCAGATAAAAAACCTTCGGTATTAGATAAATTCCCGAATCTTAAGACGTTTTTTGCAAATCTTGATTTAAATCAAAGAATCAATCCTCTTGAGCTTATTAAAGAGGAACAGAGATTATTGGATGAGATCAGGTTGCGCCTGGCGCAAAAAGAAAGCGAGCGCGAGATATTGTTTCTTATTGAATTTACGCGTTATCTTGGGGATTATTTGTCATATAAAATATCAGCCGAAGATTATGAATATATAAATAAAAACTTCGCAAAATTTGAGCTATTATGGACGCGTTACGTTGGTAACGGCAAACTTTCCGGAATCTCAGCATATTTGCAACTTTTAAATGATTACTATGCGGTAAACTTGAAAAGAAATGACTGCCTGTTTGCAAACTGCAAAGTAATCGGTCATCAGTCATCAGTAATCAGTCAACAAATACAAACTGATGACCGATTACCAGTTACTGATTACGAGAATGTGGTTGTGCTTATTACCGGTGGTTTCCATACATCAGGTTTAAAGGGGATATTTAAAGAAAAAGGTGTTCCATATATTGTAATCACTCCAAATGTAACGGAGGATACAACATTTGCCGAATCAGTATATTCTGATTTGATTCAGCAGCAAAGCAGGATTTTGTCTAATATCTCCGGGCCAGCACCTGTTGACATGCTGGCGCTTGAAACGTTAACAAGATTAATGCATACCGACGAGTCATCTCCCGGAGAAAAGGTTTTAGCGGGCAGGGTCTATACCAAAACAATTCTTGATAAAGAGGTTTTAGAGAACGTAAAAAAGTTAGGGGCCGAAGTCAAAAAAGGAGGTATAGAAAAAGTTCAGGAGATATTGGATGTGACTTTTAAGGGCTCAGGCTTAAATATAGGACTGGAAGAAAAAGGGGATGATTCAATATTAATTACGGTTACCTGCAGCGATCTCCAGAACCCGGAAACTTTTATTTACAGCATCGAAACCGGAGACATAAACCAGTTTGATCCCGAAACAGAACAAAAGACAGACATATATCAGGCTACCGGTCTTGATGATATATCAGATTCCATTCCAGGGACTGGCAGCAGGCTGGCTGATTTAATTGCTCGTATCACTTCCAAACCCGGTTCGGTGGTTGACCCGATAGCAAAGAGATGGCTCGGGGAAGGCACAAAAGCTCATATTGCAACTATTCTGGCAGCGCCTTTCTGGGAAGAGTATTTGCTCAGAGGTTTAATAATACAAGGCATTTTCTCTTTATTGGGAGCGAACGCATACAGTTATTTAATATCCTGGGCAGCAAGCATAATAGTTTTTTCAGCAATACATATAATTGTCAGATGGATAGTTGAGAAAGAACCTCCAACAGCTGGAGATTTATTGATTTTTATACCTGCTACTATATTTACCTCAGTTTATATTTTAGTTTCGTATATTACCCTGCCAATATCACCCCTGCTTTCGCCTTTAATATCTTACATAGCAAGCACATTAGCGCATTTTATATGGAATTCATTATATTTGTATCTGGTTTCAATTGGCAAACTCCCCAAGTGGATGAAAGTTGCTTCAACATTGCCTACAAGCAATGAACATAAAATTAGACAAAAATTAGCAGAGCTAGGAATTGAGGTTAAATATAAAGAGGAGATAGGATATATTTTGAAAAATTCAAAAACCATTGCAGAAGTTGAAAGAAGAGCGGCTTTAGTATCAAGTTTTATTACGCTAATTGAGAGGGAATCCAGCCTATCAGATTCTCCTATAATCTTTTCTGAAGCACAAAAAAGTCAAGCTCTGTTGTCTAGTTTTAAACAGAAAACCGTAGATTTTATGAGAATTGTACATAAATTAGGACTTTCTAAAGAGCAGGTTAGGCAGTGTAGAATAATATTCCGAAGAAATCTTAATCCAAATATGGAAGAAAAATTGAGAGAATTTTTGGATTTACATGCTATACCTGAAGGACCTTATAAAAAATCAATAATAGAAAATTTGGATGGGACAAAACTATCATCTACAAAACTGGAAACAGCATATGAAATCCTGGATCGGATTTTTGATCTATTAAGAGAAAGCGGATTAGTTAAAAAAGACCAAGAAGCAAGATTCGCTGCTGCTATTTTGTCAGGAGATATAGAAGAACTGGAGACGTTGGAAAAATTAATAGACATACCGGAAAAAACATCATCGGTTAGACTGTTATTATTCTTGTTAAAAATGGCGAAAGCTGACTGGTTTAGGAAAATACTTGAAAATAGACAATATGCATTAATTCTGAAATTATTAAAGGCGTCGAGAAATATCTATCATTCTGATGTGTTAAGCGAAGAAAGTTTTAGCCTTATAGAAAAATTTGTAAATGTTCCTGGCATGGAAAATAAGATATTCAGGATAGAATCAGGGTTGAGCGTTGTTTATGAAAGAAGTACAAGTATATTCGGAGAATTGGGGGAGCTTAAACACGCAGAAGCCCTTGAAGGAGCCGGTTTTGAAATAATATACCTGGGATTATCTATGGTTACAGCGGAAATAGATATTGTGGCAAGGAAGGACGGCCAGTTATATTTTATAGAAATAAAAAACTATGTTGTAAGTACTACAAATACAGCAAAGGAATTAATCGAACACTCTGAGTATGGCTTAAAATATGGCAAAGTTATTAAATTTATAGAAACGCTGAATGACCCTTCCAACCGTACGATGAAAAGGGAATTTACAAGATTATTTTTTGATAGTGACTCGTCAAAAAGCAGAAGATTTCTTAAAAATATCCTCACCGGTGAAGAGCCGATCCGCATGGTTTTAAGCATAACACCAGAATCTCTTATGAAAAAAGGTGAGAGGGGCAGAGATGTCAAAAAATTCTTAGAAATGGTAGAGAATGATCCGTATAATCCGGAAATCTACGAAGCGCTTTATAATAATTATCCTGATTTATTTTACTGGATTGCAGGCGTTGTTAGTGATGATATAAAAGCAAATATGCTGAAATGGTTAGAAGATAGCAAGGATGTTAGAGGCCCTCCTGTGTTAGTTGAGTTAGCGCAAGTGCCTGCAGATTTAAGTATTGAGCAGGATTTAGTCATTCTACCTTGTTTTAATCCAATCTCCACACATATTGATGCAGACTTCAGAATTATTGATGATGATTCACCCGATGCCGGTTTTGTTTATATTCCGGCTTTACCGGGAATTGAAAGGCCTAAAGCCACAAAAAAAGAACTTCTTGATATAGCACCGCCTGCTATCCGTTCGGTTGATACATATCATGTCAGGGCAAAACGGATAGAGACTTCCCTTGATGGCACTCCAATAGGGTATATCGAAACAGTCTCAATTAATGAAGCTTATATGTTGCCGGTTAAAGAATCTCAGGATGGGGATGTAAGGGTGGTTGAAATATTGCAGACATCCGTTAACAAGTTGCTGGAAGGATATAATTTCAAGGGAAGATTTTTTATTGAGGTATTCGGGAGCGCATATACTGATATAAATTCAGATGATCAGATTGATTGGGATTATATTAGTGATCTTGATACAAGGATTTGTTTAAGATTAGAAGATGTCGAATTAACTAAAGTATTGATGAATGAATTACGCGTGGAGCTGGCAAAGGAGTTTGCAAATCAATTGCGTTTATTTGGTTTTGAAGTAACAATTGGGGAAAAAGGTGCGAATGTAACCGTGTCAGGCAGGGGGATTCCAGAACTAACAATAGATATCGGGGTTTCAAAAAAACCGTATATTGATCCATTTGCAGGTTATTATGGGGATTTAACTATCCTGAATGAGTCAATTCAACAGATGAGCAGAGATGAGATTATAAATAATGTAATAGCTCATTATAAAAGAAACTATACTAATGGTTTCAAGTTATCAAATAAAGACAAACCGGTTGAGGATTGGCTTAAATCATTAAAAAGATTAGCATTTTTAGCACATATTTTAGGAGAAGTAGAATTACAGACTAAGATACGTAATTTATACGTTGACTATAAATATAAACTAAACAGGGGTGAGTCGCCGAGAATTTTTGGGCCTGAATTAAGAAAATCTATTGAAGATTTACTAGATATTTTTGATCCGGAGGAAATCGGAGAAGAGGAGTTAGCGAGGATTATTGAGATACAGGTTTTTGGCACATCGCAAACTGAATTGGAAGAGAAGTGGAGGCAGGTTAAGGATAAACATGGCCAGCAGGTATTAGATTTTTTAAAAACAGTAAATGAAAGATACGCAATACATGAAGGAATTTTCAATATATTACTAACAACCCCCGGGACGTGGAACGTGGATGAAGTAATGGCGCTTATTAATATTTTCCAGGACCAGCGTATAGATAATGCAGTAATCCAAAAACTTTCCGAATATGCAGAAACATATGCTTTAAAAGAGTATGTATTTAATATTGCTTTTTACCTGCGTCAGGTTCCATTTAAACCAAGAAGCGATATGAATGATTCCGAGCTGAAAGATTTGATATCCCTCAATCGTGAATTAATAAAAATCGGTAGAACTGATAAACATTTTAATCCAATGGCATTGGGGGTGAAATCGATAAGGGAAGGCTTAGTATCAAAAGATGAAAGGCAAAGAAATTATAACTTTTTAAATGTTGCGGCGGCAAAAGCAAGAGGTGTTAAAGTAGCATTTTTTGATTTGGACGGGACTTTGGTGGGTGGTTACGATTATGAATTTATGTATATGCGTAAGGATAATCCCAACTTTGAACTAATGCTTGAACTAATGAGACAGGGGATAAAAGTTGAGATAGTAACAACAGCAGCATTTGAAACAGATACTCCTCGGGCCTCGTATATATATGTATATCTGGATAAATTTATTAAATATATTAAAGATAAAGAAGAATTTCGTTCATTGTTTTCTTTGCATGCAGAATCAGGCTTAAAAGTATACAGGGTCACTCAATTGGGCGAGTTAAGCGAGATAGAAGAAAGAACTATACCAATAATGCGGGTGGATACTAATGAGTTTTTATTTGGGGCACTTAAGCAGGATATAATTCAGGCAGTATTGGAATCAGAATACGGGCAATTCTTTAGAAGAGACGATAGAATGGGTTATGAAGGCAGAATATATCTGAATCAGGAAGCACTTGAAAGAGAGCGTCCGGGAACTGATCCTGATGATTTTCTCGAAGAAGTCAGCAGCTTTATGTCCTCTCAAAGAGAAGAGATGCTCCAGCACTATGATTTATCAGAAGATGAGCTTGAACTGGCAATGTCTGCAATGGTGGAAATTTATCATGCAATGCCCCTCATATCCCCGATGCATGATTATATTCAGATTAGCCTGACTAATAAGGCAGATACAATTTTAAGAACGCTCAGGTATAATGGATTTAGCAGGAAGAGTGCAATATACTTTGATGGTTCGATGCACAGAGGTAGCGCTGCACGGGATGTGTTTAAAACCGGAGTTTATTGTGCATGGGTCTCCGGCCCAAGGGAGACTTCAGAGCTTCTGGGGATATTACTAGATAAAGAAGAATCAAAAAATGATCTCGGTACCTCAACACCAAAAGCAGAGCCAGTAGCATTGGCATGGAATATGGCGTTAAAAGTAGCGGAGTTTACATTTTCTATTTCCGGTGATACAGATATACTGTATTTTTTACATATATTCTCTCCGCAGCTGTTTTACGAGTTAAGAGACATTAGAAGAGATGTCGGCACAGTTGAAGAGTTTGCAGAAGCTTTGTCTAAATACGATAAAACTCACCGCGGATTCATATATAATGCGGCTATTGCGATTATGGAATATGGGCTAATAGATACGACAGCGGAATTGGCTTCTTTTGAAGAGGCTTTACAAAAGGGCGCAATGGAAGTGTTTGAAGGTGAAGCTGCATGCCCGATAAGTGAAGTTGAGGTCAAATTCAGCGAAACAGAAAATCTTATGGGCACAGCGCAAAATGGCGGCATTGCAACTGTTACAAGAAAAGTTTCAGAGCAAAGAGTTGAGATTTTAGAGAATACAGAGTTTATTGATCGGTTAAAAAATATCGGTTCTCCGGAGCTATGGAACAAGAGATATAAAGATACAAGAATGGATACAGAACATCGTAACCTTCAATTTGCAAAATTAAACGGACAGCATGAAGCAGACGAATACATGGCGATAAACATTGAAGGGTCATCAAACAGAAGATTGTTTGATGAATATCTCTTGAAAGAATTGAGAGTAAACCCGGGGCAGCTTTCCCAGTCAAGAACCACTGATAATTTCCATCATTTTATTGAGTTCCTCCATGAATTAGAGATGCAAAGAAAACTTGCCGAGTACTACCCGGAGAATATTAAGCTTGCAGAAAGGCTTGCCGGCCAGTGGTTTTTGCTGTGGTTTACGCAGTATTACGGCAGGGCATGGGAAGAAAGCGATTTAAGGAATGGATTAAACGAGTTAATCTCTTATATTGAGAAGGAAACATCTGTCGTTGAAGAAACCATAAACCGAATATTGGCAGAGAGTAGCAGGGGCAAAGCCGCTGATATGGAGTTAATTCGGCAGAGTGTTAATGATCTGCTTGTTGCAATAGATAGAATAAATTTTGAGTTTGCAAATATAGTGGCAATAGGCGAAGTTTTAAATATGGATGAATTTTTGAGTCACTTCAGCCATTGGTCAAGGACTTCGATTGCAGGAGCGCGGGGATTTCTCGAGTTGTACACAGGAACGGAGACATTGGATTTATTGCCTAGTGTTGCAGATGTTGTATTAAGGGGATTTGGAAAACTGTATTTTATGCTTGAAGTAATAAGAAAGGAATGTTTCCCTTCAGAACCGTGGGATGTTCCTGTAACGGCGAATATGAATCATAAAGAGCTTGAAGATGCTTATACGGGATTAGCTGCTGAGATATCAAAAGGCAGAAGGAATGCAATAAACAGAACAGAAATGAGAAAAAGATTTCGCAGGAAACTGGCCGAAGTAAGAGCCGGAGACATAACTGAACAAGAAAGACTGGAAGTCGGAATAGTTCAGGAGATTATGGGAGAGATTTTTGGTGGTAAGACAATCCTTAGCAGCATTATTGATGGGTTTGTAGAAGATTATCTGGACAGGAAGGGTGTTTCCCCGGAAAGGTTTAGAGATTGCTTTTCACTTGTTGCCTCTATGGATGATTTTACGGATTTAGATGGAACGGTTGAAAAATCAAGGCAAGCAGCAGCAGTTGTTGATAATATAATACATGAAGGTTCTGATGAAGTGTTTGCTGTTTATATAGCCAGAGATGCAGGCTATTTATTTGAAACCGATGTTTATATGCAGGAGATCAGAGACGGACCGAAAAGGGCCGGATTAGTTTATCCGTTTAAAAATGAACAAGAGATATACTCTAAAATGCATGGTGTATATTTATCGGTTAAGGAAGATATTGGGGAAGATGACTTTGCTGCGTTTCAAAAAGAATTTAATGCACGGGCCAAAAGATTGTTTGATAGCGACCTGGAGGCTTTTGAACAGGCGAGCAGGCTCTACAGGCAGATTCTGGACACAGGGGTTCTTGCTTCAGGAAGGAAAAGGGTAAAGTTTGTAGATACTTTTGGTTCAGGCAAGACCCCTCTTTTTGTGTCTGCAGTTTTTGAGTATTTCAGGGAAGAGACAAGAATGGAGGATGTTGTTTCAGAGCCATTCAATATCCTGCTTAGACGTGATGGTTTAGCCTCAAGCCCTAGTCTGGTAGATATAAAAACAGATGGTTTGACAAAGTACGCTCAGGAGAAGAAGTATGGCATAATTGTTGAAAGGCATGGGATTGATCTTGAAGGTATCGAGTGGGAATGGGAAGAGCATCCGTTCTATGTAAAGCTTTTAGAAGACGGCTCTCTGGATAAGGAAGACTGGCCTGCAGGATATCTGCTCAGCTCTATAAGGGATGACATTACTTTTAATGGAGTAATTAAATATTTAGAAAAAACCGGCGAGTTATCTGATAGAACACCTCAAGCGCGCCCTGTTTCAAAAAGAACTGAAGAAATAAAAGATTTCGGCCCGGAAGAAAAAGCACTTGTTCTTAAAAAAGCTACAGCGGTAATTAAGGATTTAGCCAGAAGAATGTTTGTAAAGGTATATGATGTAAAATGGGCCAGGACGTCCAGATATCCCAGGGGGACCATTGAAGTCATTGTCAATTCAAAAAGAGGAAATGTACAGGGTTTTCAATCGTATATTAAATCGATGTGGAATTCATATGTTCTGCAGGGTTTAGATGAAGGAAAAAAGATAGGGCTTAAAGTCACTATTATTACTTCAGAAGAATCACGTGTTGCTGGATACGGGATTCAGACTGATACAAAGTACCAAGCCGAAGAAATTGTATTAAATTCAAAATTCTGGCAATGGGTGCAACGAAATACAGATGTTGATATAGAACAACCGCCTGCAAGATTGAATTTGTGGGTTTATGCATTGTTCAAAGCAGTGGTTGGCATTGTTTCGTTCAGCATTGCAGGCGTTCATGAAGCTCCGAAGATATGGAATTTTAGGGAGTTTATACAAGGCCATGCCCGTGAAGGGGAAAAATTATCAGTTTTGTATGCCGGGTGGCTTGGGCTTGTAACATTAGTAATATACGGATTAAGCATAGCTCTGCCCATAGTAAGTGTAGCTACATTGGTAAGTGCAGGTTTAGCAGGAATCTCGCCTGGTTTATGGATAGGTTCATTTATATACATGATTTTATTAGGAATCATAAATTTGAAAATGGACCTGACATTCTTTGAATCCCTCACAGTAGTCCCGCATTATGCAGTGAATATAATCCTGTTGCCGGTAGTGCCTGTGATAAACTTTGTAGGTGGTTTGGTAGGTATGACTTTTAATGTAATAATTAATCCTCTATACAACTCTATAAAAAACAGGTTGATCGCAGGCATACCTAATGAACTAAAGCAGAAACCGATTGTATATGTAACCTCAGAAATAGCCATACAAAATACGGTTTTTGCCGGCGGGCTCGGGAAGCTGGCAGCTGATACAGCTTATGCCGCATCAGACGTTGCTGATTCGAACATGATATTTATGACACTTTTATATCAGGGAGGAAGGCATCCGGTAGAACAGGAAAATGGTACATATACCAGGGGTTTCTATAAATCAGATTACAGCAAGGTAGATGGAATAGAACAGGTAATGGCACGTGATGAAAGAGGCGAAGAAGTTCCGTTAGAAGTGGAGTTAGATATAACTGGTGAAAAAATAAAGGTAAAAGTATGGAAACAGGTAATAAAAGGAGAAAAAGGTGCTTCAACCGTATATTATCTTGATTGTCCGAGTATCAACTATGAATTGTACCCGGATTGGCCTTGGGATAGATTCAGGCAGGAGCTGCTTCTCGGTAAGGGTTCCGTGGAGGTTTTAAAAGCATTACAAATTCAACCTACAGTAATACATATGAATGAAGCAGCTACCTCATTTACAGCGCCTTTTGCTATGGATGATGAGCATTTCAAAGATACACGATATGTATTTGCCACGCATACCCCTGTAAAAGCAGCATTAAGAAGCTATGAAGAAGGCTGGTGGAACCGGACAGGAATACCTGATAAGTACAGGGGAGCATTTGTAAGAGACGGCAGGATGCAGCTAACCCAGGGAGCTATGAACCTGATGCAGGGTGATCATGGTATGATTTATGGGGTTAGCGAAAAACACGAAGAAGTTTCTCGCGACATGTTCCCGGAGTTTTCTCACGTCATTCATTCAGTAACAAACGGGTCTCACATAGGATTCTGGAGGCATCCTGATTTGAAAAAGGTGAGGAGTAAAGCAAAGCTGGCTGAAGTCAAAAAGAGATTAAAAGGAGATATGATTGGAAGAGTAAAAGAGCTCACCGGCGTGGAACTTGACGAAGATAAACCGGTTGCTTTGTTTACCAGAAGGATGGTGGAGTACAAAAGGTTGTGGATGATATTAAGTGATGATGGGATTGTAGATCTTATGTTAAAGGATAAAGAGGAAGGCGGGCTTGGCATGCAGCTTGTGGTTGCAGGAAATCCCTATGGAGATTACGGATTGTGGATGATTAAATCAATAAAATCGTTACAGGAAAAGTATCCCGGAAAAATAGTATATATTCCCGGATATGACGAAGGCGATTTATCCGTTAACCGTATGTTGTTTGCCGGAGGAGATTTCATATTACATATACCGAGGCTCAGGGAAGAAGCATCAGGTACAAGCTTCCAGATGGCTTCGATAAACGGGGTGCCTTCAGCTAACTCTCAGGACGGAGCGCCTCTTGAGCATATTAAAGAGTTTGATCCTGAAACAGGCAATGGGAACGGTTTTATGATGGCCCAAGACAACAGGGAAGCACTAATGGACATGCTGAGGAAGATATCAGATATTTATTATAACGATGCAGACGCATGGAGAGATGTCTCTTGGAATGCGTTTAAATCAAGCGAAGGCGAAATGTCTGCGGTAAGAATGGTTAAGGATTATTACAATCATTTATACCTGCCGGTATACAAAGCCGGGAAAATTGATTCTCTAGAAAATATGCAGCCGGGCCGTTCTGTAATAACCAATGTGGAGCAGGGGGGAGAAGTAACCGTAACGGTTGATTTAGGAATTCATGATTTATCGCCGCGCGCTGCAACCGTGGAGCTGTGGTCTAATTTCACGGGAGAATGGCGGGCTCATAAGATGACACCTTTAAGACAGATAAGCAGCATCGAAGGCCGCGAAGTATGGCAGTATGGGATTACCTTTACGCCGCTTGAAACCGGAACATTCAAATATACAGTAAGAGCAGGTGTTCATGATGAAAGAACGGGGGATTACAAGATACTTTACTGGTTTGACGGGCCGGGCAATGACGGAATTGTTTCCGTTAAGGAAAGAGAAGGTGGATATTTTGCAACACAGGAAATATCGATGGCTTCTGCCGCTTCTTTACCTCTTGTCATATTATTAACCGCAGCCCTTTTATTATGGCCGGTATGGTTTATGGGCAGGAGTAACGTAGTAGTATGGATAACTCGGGCTCTTGGAATGAGAGCAAGCCCTGAAGGAAAGGAAACATTAATAAAAGGCATAGAGGGCATAAAATTCGTTTCAAGAGAAAAAACAGGTTTCTTTGAAGTTCCGGAAGCAAGTAAAAATACAATTCATGTTAATCCTTTCGTACATGCAATCCTTTCAGAATACCCGAGATTGGGTAAAGCATTTCTTTATGCACAAGGCATTATAGGATTCGAAGCATATCATTTAATCCATCCAGATAAATCAAAAAGTACCTTAAAAATTGAGTTCCCGGCATATTTGATTAACCGCATATTGCCAGTATTTTTAGGAGCCGGCATAGGGATGATTTTAGTCTTTAGCGGATTTGCATCGGGTGTTTGGGTACTGATAGCAATAGCAGTTTCTATTCCTGTAATTACTGCTTTGATAAGCTGGTATGAGTTCATGGCATGGAGAAGAAGGCGCATTCAGGAATTAAAAGACGAGAAATTGGAGAAACGCCTGCAAAATTTATCTGAGAAATTAATAGCAAGCAGATATCCCTTAAAAATACTTCGCGACCTTTTTGAATTAGGCAGACCTGCGGTTCCAGTTATCATCGAATGGCTGAGACAAACGCATAATAAGGAAAAAGAAGCCAGAATGTTGGCTGTTGATTGGTTGGGAGAAAATAATTATAAGGAAGCCCTTGACGTATTCGGCGAAATAGTGAAGGAAGAAAAGGATAGCGAAGTTATCCAGCGAACGGTAAGAGCCATAGGAAGAATACAGGATAAGAAAGACACCGCGATACATAAATTTATATTAAGCAGATATATTGAAAGTAAAGATGATGCAAGTATACGTTATCTAACTCTAAAATCAATGGCTGGCATGGAAACAGATGAAGCATATGAGATTCTTTTAGACAGGTTGAGAAATGATTCAGATCCGTTTGTTAGAAACGAAGCCATGGAATCATTAGTAAAAATGAAATATCCGAAAGCGGTTGATGTCATTATTGAGAGAGTGAATGAAGATGAAGCCATCGTCGTGCAGATTTTTGCCGTTCGATTATTGGGAGAAATAAATGATGAAAAAGCAGTAGGGCCTATAATAGATTTGTTCCATAGGAATTTATCAATCGGAATCCCGAGCAAAGACTTATCTTATGTTATTGGTTATGCCCTTGCCGGCATAGGGACCCAAAGGGTTGCCGAATTTGCCGTTGAGTTATTGGATGAAGGTTTTTATCTTACGTTATATGGCATTCTTGATTTTAATAGGCCTATGTTCCCTGAGTTAATTGCCTGGTTGAAGAATAATAGCGGCAAGAAAGATAATGAAAGAAGCGTTTTAATCGGGCATATGCGCGAAGCCGATATTAGAAGAGAAACTGATTTCATTATTGAGCTACTGGAGAATGATCAAAGTGGTGATGTGCGGGCAAAAGCTGCCGCTGCGCTGGGTAAAGTAAGAAAATCAAAAGTATTTAAAGCTCTTGCTAATAGCCTGTTAAATGACCCGATCAGTGAGGTTAGAGTTTCTGCTGCCGAGGCTTTAGGAGAGCAGGGAAGTCCGAAAGCGGTTGATTATCTTGTTGAGAGGCTGCGCAATGATGAGGACTATAAGGTAAGAACAGTTTCAGCTAAGTCATTGGGGCTGATTAGAAGTCCAAGGGCTGTTTCAATTCTGATTGAAAAATTATCTACAGATGAGAGTCCCGACGTGCGGCTCGCTTCGGCGGACGCTTTGGGGGAAATAAGGACTACAGAAGCAGTAGGTCCTCTGCTTGACAGGGTAAGATATGATGAAGATAATACAGTAAAAATGTATGCGGTTGGTGCATTGGAAAGAATCGGGGATCAGGCTGCTGTCCCTTATCTTGCAGAGATTCTGGAAAGCGTTCCGCTTGACAATGCAAACCTGAGGGCAAGAATCGGAACCGTGTCAGGTAATATCACTCTGTCAACAGTAAACAGGATTATTAATGCTCCGGCAAACAGAGGGGTCCGAGAGATTATTCAAACTGTAAGATCGGATGTATTAAGACGGTTTTTGCGTTTGCAATCGATAGTCTTAAGAGCTGAGGGGCAGGCAAGGGAAAACTGGTATGAATTTACTCGCTCCCTGTTGCGTAACTCCCCATCATTGAAGTTCAAGCCATTGCCCAGGGGTGTGAAATTTCCGGAAGAACCCGAACCCGTTGATGCCGATTTATTGCCGGCATATGAGGATGTAAACAGTCTTTTTAAAACTATAGATGCTGCAGAAGGGGTTGAACGCATGGGGACTTATGTTACAACATGGGGGCGTAAAGTCCTGTATAAAAGGCAGGATGGCACATATTTTTCCCTTAAGATTCAAAAAGAAGACGAAGATGTCGAAGCATTGGCCAGGGAAAGAAATAATCTGGAGTTCCTGCATGCCCTTAAAGACAGGGAACGGGCAGCGGGTATAAAAGATGGTTTAAAAGGAGAATGGGCAAGACCTGCAGGAAACGATGGGAGCATTTATCGTGTAAGAATTCCGGAAAGTGAAACCGTGACTAAGACCGGGGAGCAAATCAGCCTAGCACAGGCAGATGGTTACTACACTGTTTTGGTACTTGAAGAAACCAGAGAGACTCTTATGTATCTTGATGGATCAGCCGGAATGGACAGTAGTAAGGCAGACATGGAGTTAGTCAGGGAACTTCTTGGAGAAGATATTGATTCGACACAATTTGAAAATGCAAACAGGATGATTATTAATGATATGATGAAGCTTTTAGAATACGGGATAGTACATCCGGATACAATTTATTTATACCATGAAGAATTAATGCTTCGGGGGGAAGAGAGAGCAAGAACCGGCGCAAACACAGCGGCAAACAGGCTTGACGAGGCTTCTTGGAACTGGATGCTGTTCGGCAGGATGTCTGCACCGTTGAAATCGGCCAGGTTCTCAAATTATAGGTTAGCAGGATTTGCGGACGTTGAAAAACTTACAACAATTTCTGCAATCTCCGAAGGCCGATATAATCGTCGGTATTTCTCCACGGTAGGGCGCGAAAGGCCCCATGATAGGACAGATACGGGTTTAGTAGGTGCTGATCCGAAAAAGATAGCTTACTACTATTTTGGAGCATATTTACTTTCTCTTGTGCTGACAAGATTGTCGTGGATGGATACTGAAGAGCCTTTTGTTTATTTAGGTGCAGAGGATAGGAGACAGAAATTGGCTGTTTCCTTAAAAGATACTTTTAATCAGGCATTTGTTGATTTCAGTGGAAGTGAAATATCCGGGTTGGATTCTGTCATTGGTGATGAAGGATGGCAATTAATGGCAGACCAGCTTGTTTATTTCTTAAGCGGCCAGCATGCAGAAGACGTTGCTTCACAGGATGAGGAAGCCATGGAAAGACTCCATTCCATGTTTCCCGGTTCCGAAGTTGAAATACTTTCTCTGGAAACGTTAGAGGAATTGGATCCAAAAAGAGAGTATTTCAGGAAGAAGAGTCCGCGTAACGGACTAATGATAGGCAATTCATATAATAGTCAAGACCGGGATTTAGGTGCGATTAATGCAAACAACCCGGCAACTGAATTATGGAAGGCGCTGTGTATTTACAGTGCATTCGCAGTAACCGAAAATGGAATGAAAGAAAAAAAGCGATCGGACAGACTCATCCGTTTATGGAAACCGCTGTTTGAATCTTTGGGTTTCTGGATTGGTTATATAGGTGTGGTTTACGGTGTGCCTTTGATTCTCGGGTTTTTAGGAGTGGATGCAAGCATTGTTTTGAGCATAAAAGATGTATTAATGAGTAAGACTTTCAGGTTAGTGCTTTATGCAGGATTAAATACAATATTTGGTTTGTTACATAAAAGATTATTCAGATACAATAGAGATTTAGTGGAGTGGCTACCGGATGAAAAACCAGCAAGTATACCTGCCAGATTCGGTGTTGGATTAATAGGAGCATTAACAATACATACGCCTGTACTGCTTCACATATTTGGGATAAACATATCATCCTTGCTTCCCATTTTACTTCCTCAGTTTTTAACTATTCCTGGATTGTTTGTATCAATTTTTGTTTTGCACCTTGTCTGGAACAACGTTATAGCCAGACTTTTCGGCTTGTTTGCTTTAGCCGGGTCAAAAGCGGGTAAATCAGTATCGACCAATGTTGACCGCCGCGCGCTTCTGGAAATTTTCCCTCATCAGGATTATCTGGAATACCTTTATTTGTATGGTTTCGGTAGTCAGTTAATCGTCAACAATGAAGATTTACAAGTACAAGGTTTAAAGGCTAAAAAAGTATTTAAAGAACTCAGGGCTCAATGGGATTACATCTCACCTGCTGCCAACCGGGATAAGAAGATATCTCTGGGGAAAGTTGACAGCAAAGGTGCTATAGAGCATTTTAAGGAGATAATAGATTATATAGAAAGAAATTTATACATTCTTAAAGCCTTAATAGAACAGGAGCCTGACAATGTTGAAGAAATAATTGAAGGCATGGAAGATGTCAGCAATTTTGCAGATGGAATAAAACTTCTGCTTGAGCATAAAGCCAGAGGATCTGTTGATGTAAATGATGTTGTGTCAAAAATATCCGGATTGGTTTTCTCAAAATACTATGCAGATCGTTATGATATAACAGTGAGAACCGGATTGCGCGCGGAAGGCGAGTTGGATGTATCTCAGGATAAACTTGCTTATCTTTTATTAGCTTTGTTCGTACCCTTCAGGAACCAGAATGGGCTTGAGTTTTATATCAATACATATAATGAAGATGGAAATCTGGTTATTCAAATAGACACAAACAATGTATTCAGCCCTACAAGATTTAAACAAATAGGAGCTGATTTTATAGATGCTGTGCTTGAAGAGTTGGGCGGTGCACTAGCGGTTACTAAACGCGGGAAAAAGAACTATACCATTAAAGTTACCTTTCCTTTAAAGACTGAAACTGAACCTGTTGCTAATAGCATGGCAGAGTCCTTACAGACTCTGATCAATAAAATAAATCATGATTACATAAGGCATGCAGTAGAAGTTGCGCAGGAAGTATCAAGAGGGGAACGAGAAAGGGCGATTATTTATTGCGACACAACAGAACAGGCTATAGGTACATTTGTTGCTGCAAACAAATTCCGCGCAGTCAGGGCTGTAATTGCGGATCTGACTCCAACTATAACTTATGACAAAAGAAACACAACCGTTCTCAGCAGGGCTCATAATGACACAAATATTTTGATAATAGACAGAAGCAAAGGCACTGCGGAAGAAAGAGCGCAGATTGAAAAGGAGTGGCTCGAAACTGCATATGAGGGTATAGAAGAGCCAAGGCACCAGGAAAGATTGGATATGTTTATGGAAATACCGGAACCGGTTCCTCCAAGCCCGACAGCAAAAAAGCAGGCGGGTAAGACAAGGATTGCAATTGGCTGCGACCATGGAGCCATTGAGTTAATGGAAGCGTTACAGGAAAAACTAGTGGAAGAATTAGGTCTATCTTTAAAGGAACGTGGCATAGAAATAGTTTTACAGCCTGTTGGTGTTGACAGGGATACAATAGCCAGCAAGAAAGCTGCAGGTGAAAACATAAATTATCCGGAGTACGGCCAAAAAGTTGCGCGAATAGTTTTATCAGGAGAAAGCGATTTGGGTATAGTTCAGTGTGGTACCGGATTTGGGATTTGTATGTCTTTGGAAAAATTTGCCGGTATGAGAGGAGTAGTAACAAACAATGTGGATGCTGCAGTAGTTGCAAGGGAAAAATTTGATGCAAATGTTATAGCTTTAGGTGGACGTATTTTCACTGAAGATGATAAGAGTGTGCACATTGATGAAGTTCTGGAAATCATTAAAGCATGGCTTGAAACCGAACCTTCCCCGGAAGCTGCTGCAAACATAGAGGATATAGAAACAGCGGAAAAAATAGCTGCCATGCAGTCAGAGATGTCAAATTTGCCTGCATCAGCCAGAGGTTCAAAAATAGCAGCTGTAATATCGGGAATCGGAGCAGTTTTGGTTCCTGTAATTCTGTGGCTTGTTGGAAACTGGATAGGAGTGCCGTGGATTATGTATTTAATCAGGGCATTATCTATAAGCGCAGGCTTGGTTTTAATTTCCGGTTCTTTAGCAATGATGAATCAGTCCGGGTATATAAAGGACGCTATAAACATTTCTGATTCAAAAAGAAATAATGATGCAATATCCCGGAAGCAGGAAGAACTTAATCTGGAAATCCGGGAAGTCATAGAAGAATTAAATAAAAAATATGAAAAGCAGGGGTATGTGTTCAGGGATTTCGAGGATAGAGAGAACCCGCCGGGTGAAAAAATCGACGGTATTGCGGGTATTGATCCAAACAATCTGGTTGATGAGAAAAGGCGCAAAGTTATTTATATCGATGCTCTTGCCTTTGGCCTGCTGCCGGAATACCTGAAAAAGCACATAATAGAAAAACATGAAGCCGTGCATCTTAGACAGTTTGCTGACATCCTGCCCCCGGTTGCAAGGAAAGGCAGTGGAACGGACTTCGATGAACTTGTAAAGTATGGTGCAAAAATCAGCAAAAAATATCCCTGGTTTAATCCTGTTTATGTTTTGGCAAAGCCTAACTCAGACGGGAAACAGGCATATTTCGTTATATCTTCCGATTCAGAGGAAGCAAGAAGGGTTTATGACTCACCTGAAAAATATCAAGTTTCGGTTTTATTTGAGACAGCTTTTGAGAATAGAGAAGGTGAATTGGTTGGTTATCAGGGCAGGGCACTTTTCCATCCCTGTACTATTGAGGGCGAAGACAGATTCATTTGTTACCATGGTATCGGGCTTACTCCTTCTTTTGTCCATAATCCGGGCAGAAATTTTGCGGTAGGCCCGGTTTATTCCGGTTTTATGGCGCGCGATGAAGCAGAAAAACGAAGTGACATGTCTAAAAAGCTAACAAGTGCTGACTCTGCAGTAATTATTCCTGAAGTTGACAGTATTGTTGGCTTGGAACATGTATGGTCAAGAAACACGGGCTTAGTGGGAGTTGAAGATCTGGGTGACTTTTTTATTCCGGGAGAAAAAAATAATACTGATTGGGTAGACCCTGTTTTTGTAAGTTACAAGCCCCAGCCTTTGGAAGATATAATAACACTGGAAGATGTCCTGGAAATGCCTGCTGAGATGCAGGAAAGAGTGATAAGGTCGTTGCTGGAGAAAAAAGGCGTTATTAAAAAAGGAATGTTCAGAAAGAAAATAGATAAGAAAACCCTGTTTGACTTATATATTGATTTCTTGTTAAAAAATGTTACAAGCCAGGTCGCTTTGTGGTATGAAAAGGGTTATACGCACGGGATGATAAGCAGGCAGAATATTTCTATTAACGGCCATTTGCGGGATCTTGCCACTGCAAAGCCCGTAAACTTCGATATAGTGGATATGGATTTAATGAGTTTGGACATAGTCTTAAGAATGATAACAGATCTTGCAGGTTATGCAGGAATGTATGACAGAGCTGAATTAATCGATTCAATTAAGGATAAAGCAATACATTTATTGCGGGATTCGTTCACTGCTGGTTTCTGGGATAAAGCAAGAAATCATATCCTTTCTATAATCGCAGTTGATGACCCTTCATGGAATAAGGAGTTCCTTATTATTGAAAGGGAATGGGTGCTTCTGGACATAGCGCAGGAGTTTGTCGATGCAGGAATACTGGAAAGAGTGGGGCGGGATGATGATTGTATAGTATATCGTGTTAAGCAAGAGTATCATAAACTAAGCAGAGAACAGTTTGACTGGAATATTCTTAGAGACCATATGGCTATGCCCAGCAACATGGTAGAAGTAGCTAATGGAAATGTAAGTACTATTCGAGATGAAGTTAATGCAGGAGATAAAGAAAAGAAAAGCGGATGGAGAGCCGAAGTTGCGCCTTATACTAATCAGGTGATTGGCTCAATTTCTATATTACCTAATGTAATTAGAGACATAATTAGAAGAGCGCTGTTTGCTGCAAGAAGGACAGCGAATGTTAATAGGATAGCCCGGGAAAGTGTTGAGGCACAAATGGACGGGTTTTCTGGGTTGAGGCAGCAGTATCCTTACGCGGTTAACAGGGATACTGTCCACATTGTTTATGATGAAAGGAATCTGGAGTCCAAGCAGAAGGAACTGGCAGCTTTAAAAGAAGCCGGGGTGAACGCTCACGGAGTAGGGTTTATACCTAAAGGTTATAATTTAAGGAAGAACGGATTCAGGAAACAAACCGGGATTCCGAACCTTGTTGTGAGAATCAACGATAGAAGTGTACCAATAGATGTCTGGAAGAATGAATCTACGGGCATGATTCTGATACAAAGGCGGCTTGTTAACCAGGAAGCATTGACGCTGTATTTGCTTACATGCCAGCTGCTTTACAGAGGAATTATAGACGATGATGTAAATGAAATGCTGATTGCGGGCCAGCCAAAAAGTCGGGCAAGCAACAGGCAGAGCTTGCCCGAAGTTATTTTTATCGATAATATGGGCATGGTCCCGGGCGAGGCGCTTCAGTCATTTAATCCTGTTTATAACGAAGATGGAAGCGTGACGCTTTCTTTCGATGCTCTGAAAGTCACTTTTCCGGATGTTGATAAAGCAGAAGATTTATTAAGAGATGCGGAAGTCATAGCTGATGCCTCCGGAGTGCACGAAAATATGCAAGGTTTTGTAAGGCAGGCAAAAGCATCCAGAAGAGTTAATCTTGTCCTTGAAAGAGGAATGTCTTTTATGCAAAGATTCCGTAAGATATGGCAGGGATTTTTAACTAATACTATTCAATCCGTAACAAGCTGGGAAGTAGCTTTAGTTATGGATATGAGCGTGGATGAATTTGGCGTTTCCAATCTGGCAGAACGTATTACAGAACTCAGGGACAGGGATAATTCCATGTGGACACCGTTAAGCACTTTAATGCTGCGGGATATTTACGTTGAAGATTCTCCGGGAGTTTTAACTCCGGAGATTGCAGAAAAAACGGCAGAGCTGCAGGCAGCCGTGACAAAATTAAAACAAGCAAAGATAAAAGTTTCTGTGCCTGTCCGTGTAACTAAGGAGGAGCAGCTGCAGGGGCAGGGATTAAATAACCTTATCACCAATATGTTGACTGCGGGATTAAACGGCATAGCTTACGATGAAGTCTATCTGGACTTTAGGGCTATGACAGCACCGGCACAGCAGCAGGCGGTCAGAACCTGGTATCAGGGTTTCAGCAGGGAAGTTTTATCAAAGCTTCCCATAAAGAAGGTATATTTTGTATTGCCTCAAGGGCTGCAGGATTTAAGCGAGGACAACGCTGTTATGATAGAAAGCCCGCGGGAGCTTGACAGGATGATAAGGATGGTAAAAAGCAGGGCTGTTAATATGAAATGCGTCGTTATCCCGAGCGATTATTATGAAAGAGCTTTAAGTCAGGCGGAAAAAGGAGAAAGAGTTACTACAATAGGTGTCAGGACAAAAATAATGAGGTTAATCACGCGTTATGAGCCGCAAAATCCTCAGGAGTGCTTCGAGCAAAGCAGTAAAAGCGGAGAGGCGTTTTTCATGAAACGGAGCGGGGAACTTCTTGACGTTAACATGGATTTCTATCCGGATAAATTCAAGCGTCTGTGCGAGATTTCCGATATGTGTTTAGAAAATGAAATAATAGATGAGGGATTGTTAATAGAAGTGCCTGAAATGTTTGCTGAAGAAGGGCGTATCAGACAGGAGTTCGATAGGCTAGTTGATAGAATTAGACATAATGATGATATGGAAGAACAAGTAAATGCATATGCTGAGTTTAGAGGATTTTTAGTTGGAATAGCATGTGCTATGGCAAAAGCAAGATATATTAGTGATATAAAGTTCGAGGCTCCGGAATATGAATCTGCTTTCTTGAAACTTCTGCTAATAGAAATAGCAAACCTAGATGAAGGAATAGATATCAATGAAGTATTAAAAAGAGTTACTTCGGTTGAATACGAACACACTCTACCTGAAAGGCTTCAGAGACAATCACCTCATCAAATAATAGCTCCTTATATTGGTAATTTTGGTGATATTAGGACATGGGGTGATAGAGGTAGAGGTGTTTTAGTTACAGACCTTTTAAATATTCTTTTTACGCACTATCAGCGCCAGGAACCTTTCATAGTAGAGGAAGCACCGCAGGCAGCCATTGCCGCACTTCAACAAGCCATCAATGCCGCAGGCTAATCAATCAACACTCAATTGTAGTGGAGGGGCTTGCACTTCGACTTTGCTCAGTGCCCTGAGCTTGTCGAATGGGTCCCCGTAATAATTGGTTTACGATATTTTTACGTCCACAAGGGCTACACTACAAAGAATTTGTATTTCATTACAATTTTGCAAATATTTCACTTAAAATCCTTGAAAAATCTATAACTTTTTGTTATAATTTGCATAGGGTTGTTTTTAATGAAATCTTCGGTCTAAGAAATGCTCGGGGGTTGTTTAATTGCCAGAACTTAAATTTTTGCCTTTTGGAAAGGAACATATACCGGAAGTTTTGAGTATAGAAAACCTGTCGTTTCCGGAACCCTGGTCGCGAGAGATGTTTGAAAGGGAAATCTCTTTACCGATTTCCCGTTTTTTTATTGCAAAAACTGATTACAGGATTGTCGGTTATACAGGCTATTGGAAGATTCTTAATGAGGCACATTTGACTAATCTTGCCATTCATCCGGAATACAGAGGAATGGGGCTGGGAAGAAAACTTCTGGCTTATGTAATTAATAATGTAACTCAACAGGATATTGAAAAAATACTTTTGGAAGTCCGTGAAAGCAATGAAGCAGCAAAAAGACTTTATATTTCAATGGGTTTTAACGTAACTGGATTAAGGCCGAAGTACTACGGAACAGAAAATGCAGTCCTTATGGAAAAAAATATAAAAGATTTCAAATCAAATTCCAAACAAACTGCAAATCCGGATTGTCAATTATCCAAAACATAACTAAATAAAACATGTTGAAAAATTTCAAAAAAATCACTGCCTATATTTTGATATTCAATTTGCTGGTTGCTGCAAGCGCTTACGCTATTCCGACAGAAGCATATCACTTTTATGTCAGAGGGCTGCTTGCAAGCAGGGCCGGGGATTTAAAATATGCGCTTGAACAGTATCAGCGAGTAATTATGCTTGACAAGAATGCAGTGCTTGCGTATCGCGAACTGGCATATCTCTACTGGCAGTTCGGAAGGTTTAATGATTCCTTTTATGCTGCCGAAAAATATAATGAACTGGCCGGAGATCAGGTAGAAACACAGCTGTTCCTGGGAAGTTTTTATTTAATGACAGGGCAATCGGCATTAGCCAGAAAGGCCTGGGAGACAGCTCTGGAAATAGAGCCTGAAAACGAAACTGCAATACTTTATTTGGCAGCATATTATTCTGACAGGTATCCGGAAAAAGCTGTCATATACTGGGAGAAATTTATCAAACAGAGGCCTGATTCCGCCAGGGGTTATTATCAATTAGGCGCGTCTCACGAAAAACTGGGGCATCTTGAAGAGGCAAAGGATTCATTCAAGAAAGCAGTTGACCTTGAACCGAATGAAGCTGAAGCACATTTGTCCTTGGCAGGAATCTATGAACAGAAGGGCGAAACAGATGCTGCCATCAAGGAGTATGAGCATTATCTTGAGGTAGTACCTGACAACCTGACTGTACTGCTCTATCTGGGAGGATTGTACTTCAGGCTCAACAGGTTCGAGGAATCGGAGAAGGTTTTTACCCGTGCTCTTGAACTAAATCCAATCGACACAAACATAAATTTCTGGCTGGGGATACTTGCCGAGCAAAGGCAGGATTGGAGAAAAGCAATAAGCCATTTCGAGTTAATAAGGGAAAAAAACGAGAGTTCGGTTGTTTTAACAAGGTTGAGTTTTTATTATTCCGCAATGAAAAACGTATCCCGGGCAATCAAGTACCTGAAAAAAGTGGCAGAGATTGAACCCGATAACCCGAACTCTTACTATTTGCTGGGTTTGGCTTATTTTGATATGAAGAAATACAAATCTGCCGAGAAAAACTTCCTCAAAGCAATAGAGCTGAAACCTGATTTTGAGGAAATCTACTTTCATCTCGGAGTGCTTTATGACAGCTGGGGCAGGTTCGATAAAGCTGTTTCTAAATTTGAAAAGGTTATCAGCCTGAATCCGGAAAATGCAACTGCCTTGAACTATCTGGGATATTCCTATGCAGACCGCAATATGAAACTTGATGAAGCCGAGGATTTAATAAACAAGGCGCTTAAAATCGACCCGGACAACGGGGCATATATTGATTCACTCGGCTGGGTCTATTTCAGGAGAGGGTCGTTTAAGGAAGCGGAGGAGATATTAAATAGAGCCGTCGGAAAAATAGCTGACCCGATTGTTTGGGAGCATCTGGGTGATGTAAGGTTCAAACTGGATAATACGTCCCAGGCCTGGGACGCTTATCAAAAAGCAATGGAGTTGGACCCGAACAATAAAATACTTGCAAAAAAAATCTCCCAGCTGGAGAAATTTGTTTTACCGAAAACACTTCACAGGAAGATTTTAAAAAGAGCCGTGGGGAATCTTCTGCAGGTAAAATCATTGAAAACAAATTTCGCCATATCCGCCAAAACCCCCGAATATAACTACAGATCGTTCGGGACATTCCAGTACAGCAGGCCCGATAAATGGCGGATAGATATTCTGGGCAACCTGTTTGCTCCCCAGATTGTCATTATGGAGAACCATGACATCAACGTATATCCCCAGGCTATGAATAGAAATATATCTGTTGAGAACCTTCAGTATTTAAGCAGAATAAAGGATTATTTCAACGCAGACCTTCTGGAGCAGTTTGATTCCGAGGATACGGAGGTTACAGTTAAAGGCTCCGACTATCTTTACAAACTGGGCAAGAAGACGCTTTTAATCGATAAAAAAATCGGCATGATAAAGGAATACAGAAAGGAAAAACAGATAATAATGAAGTTCCGGAAACAGACTCTGTTTGAGGGCCTTTATCTGCCGTCTGACATAGATATAGTCTTGCCGGGAGAAAACACGACAGCGGAAATTAAAATTAAGAATTTTATTCTCAATGAAACCATAAAGGACAATGTTTTTGAGCCTTTGGAAGGCAATAAAACAGAGTAATCTAAATGCTAAACTCCCGTTTTTGAAGCGCGAGGGTTAATAACAATCAAAAAAATGCAGATTCTTGCCCCTGCCAAAATTAATCTTTTCCTAGAAGTTGTATCCAAAAGAAACGACGGGTATCATAACTTAGAAACAATCTTCCAGACCGTAAGCCTGTACGATAAAATAAAAATTCTACCGCAGAAAAACGCTTTATCTTTGGTATGCAGTAAGAGGGGTATACCCAAAGGCAGGGACAATCTAGCGCTTAAAGCCGCATTTCTTTTAAAAGAAAAACTAAAGGTAAAACATGGCGCAAAGATTATTTTGGAGAAAAACATACCTGCAGGTGCAGGCCTGGGCGGCGGCTCCAGCGATGCCGCATCGGTGCTGAAAGGGCTCCTGAAATTCTGGAAAAAAAGGATTCCAAAGCAGGAATTATTGAAAATAGCTGTTAAACTGGGGGCTGATGTCCCTTTTTTTCTTTATGGAGGCACGGCTTTTGCATCAGGAATAGGTGAAAAAATCAAGAAGATTAATAATGTGAAACCAGCCTGGTATTTGCTTATTTTTCCAAGGTTTTCCATACCTACCGCATCCGTTTACAAAAAATTGAGTTTTCCATTGACAAAACAACAAAAAATTACTAAAATTAAAAAACTATTGGAAGCCGGTTCCTTGCCAAGCATCTGGGGTCGGCTGTTGTTCAATCGCCTTGAAGAGCCGGTTCTGTTGAATTATGCAAAGATAAGACAAATAAAAAATGAATTAAAAAATATGGGATTTTTTAATTTATTGTCCGGCTCCGGTTCTGCGGTTTTTGCGTTGATAAAGTCCCGAAGCGAAGGGGAGAAAATAAAGTCAAAATTTAATGAAGATTTTTGGGATATATGGGTAGTAAAAACAGTTCCCTGAAACTTATAGAGTAGCTATTAAAAAGCTTTGAAAATCCATCGTTGTTTTTAAGCAGCTGCTCTCTACTAATTTTGAGGAGGTCTTACGGGATGAAGATCACAGAAGTGAGGATTTTTCCTAAGGATGAGCAAAAGCTGAAGGCGTACGCGGCAATAACGTTTGATGATGTTTTTGTTATTCACAATCTCCGGATCGTTAAAGGTGAAAAGGGTCTGATGGTATGCATGCCTTCAAGGAAAATGCAGGATGGCAGCTTTAAGGATATAGCCCATCCCATTACCAACGACTTCAGGCATGAGCTGGAAAAGAAAGTTCTGGAAGTTTATGAAGATAAAATAAAAGGCGCATAAGTATATATTAAAATTTAGGACTTCCTGCCGAAGTATGATCTCTTTTAAATATAATGTTGAGGTTGTTTTATAATTCCGGGATGGTGTAATGGTAGCACAAGGGAATTTGGATCCCTTTGTCTAGGTTCGAATCCTGGTCCCGGAGGATTTTTAGTAATTAAAGTATAAATATGAATAAATTAACTGTAGTCATTTTAGCAGCAGGCGAGGGCACAAGGATGAAATCCTTTCTCCCGAAGGTTTTGCATAAACTAAACGGCAGGCCTCTGATAAGATGGGTTTTATCTGCTGTAGCGCCGTTGAAACCGGGCAAAAGCTATATAGTTGTCGGGCATGATAAAAAGCAGGTCTGCAGCGAGTTATCGAAAGATAAGGTTATTTTTGTCGAACAGAAAAAGCAGCTCGGCTCGGGGCATGCCTTAAAACAGGTAGAGAGGTATCTCAAAAGGTATAAAGGCAATATTCTTGTTTTATGCGGCGACGTGCCGTTGATACAAAAGCAGACATTGTCCAATCTGGTTAGTATCCATAAAAAGCAGAATAACGCAGCTACTATTTTATCTTCCATGATAGACAATCCTTTCAGCTACGGCAGGATTTATCGTTTGCCCTCAGGGCAGGTCAGGGGCATAATCGAAGAAAAGGATGCTACGGACCGCCAGAGGGAGATAAAAGAGATTAACAGCGGGATATATTGTTTTTCAAGCCCCGTTATCTGGGATGCGTTAAAGAAAATAAAATCTGATAATAAGAAAAAAGAATATTATTTGACGGATGCCATTTCCTTCTTGAGTGATATGGGAGAAAATATCGGAGCTTACCCGAATGCAAAATTTGAGGAAATACTCGGTATAAATAACCGTGCGGATCTCGCGCGGGCCGAGAAAATAGTGCGCGGAAATATTTTAAAAAACCTTATGTTAAACGGCGTCACTATTGTTGACCCGGAAAACACATATGTTTCCAGCCAGGCTAAAATAGGAACAGATACTGTAATCTTTCCCGGCACTGTCATAGAAGGAAAAACATCAATAGGCAAAAACTGCAGGATAGGCCCTTATTCTTATATAAAAGATTCGGTTTTGGCGGACAATGTAGAAGTTGTCAGCTCCTACATTTACAGCTCCAGTATTTCAAAACGCGTTAAAATCGGGCCTTTCTCGCATTTGCGGCCCGGCACTAAAGTTAAAGAGGGAGCAAAGGTCGGGAATTTCTCCGAGACAAAGAACTCGACGATCGGCGCAGGCTCCAAGGTTAATCATCTTTCATACATAGGGGATTCATATCTGGGCAAACACGTAAATATCGGCGCAGGGACTATTACCTGCAACTATGACGGCGTAAAAAAATATAAGACAATTATTGGAGACAGGTCGTTTGTGGGCTCTAACGTTAACTTCGTTGCTCCGGTAAAAATAGGGCCGGAGACTTTAATCGGGGCAGGATCTACAATTACAAATAACGTCCCGAAGAAACACATGGCTATTGCCCGTGCAAGGCAGGTAAATAAAGTTAAAAAGAAAAAGTAGTTAACACAGATTTTCCGGAAGGAAAAAATAATATATAGATGGAGTTTTTTATGGAATTAAAAGTTTTTTCAGGAAATGCAAATAAGGAATTGGCAAAATCAATAGTAAAACATCTGGGTGTTCCCCTGGGTAAAGCCGAGGTTAACCGTTTCAGCGACGGTGAAGTCCTGGTAAAAATAAGGGAGAATGTAAGGGGAGTGGATTGTTTTGTGGTCCAGCCCACATGCGCGCCGGTTAACGAGCATGTAATGGAGCTTCTGGTTATTATTGACGCTTTAAGGCGCGCTTCAGCACGCAATATCACAACAGTGATACCGTATTACGGGTACGGCCGTCAGGACCGGAAAGCGGAGCCTCGCGTTCCTATAACGGCAAAGCTGATTGCGAATCTGCTTTCAGCGTCCGGCGTAAAAAGAGTTGTGACAATGGATTTGCACGCCGGCCAGATTCAGGGATTCTTTGATATTCCTGTTGACCATCTATATGCCATGCCTGTGTTTTTATCCTATATTAACAGAAAAAAGATGAAGGATATAGTTATTGTTGCCCCTGATGCCGGGGGAGCGGAGAGAGCACGCGCTTTTGCCAAGAGATTAGATGCGGGATTGGTTATCACGGATAAGCGCAGGCCAAAAGAAAACGAAGCGGATATTATGCACGTTATCGGTAACGTAAAGGATAAAACTGCTATTATTCTCGATGACTTGGTGGATACCGCAGGGACATTGGTGAAAGTTGCCCAGGCAGTAAAAAAGAAAGGGGCAAAAAGTGTTTTAGCTGCGTGCTCGCACGGAGTTCTTTCGGGAAAAGCGATAGAAAGAATTAACGAATCCTGTCTGGAGGAGTTGATAATAACCGATTCTATTCCTATTAATGGAAAGAAATCCCAGAAGATAACTGTGCTGAGCGTTGCTTCGCTTCTGGCAGAAGCAATCAAAAGAATCTACAGCCGTGAATCAGTTAGCGAGCTGTTTGTTTAATACGAACATAATAAATTCTTAATATGGTATTTGTTTTGATTTTTTATGTAAAAATAACAAGGGAGGCTGAATATGGAAAGGTTAAGTTTGGAAGTAGAGGCAAGGCAAATTGAGAATAAACAAAATCTGAAGTTGCTGCGCAAAGAGGGAAAAATTCCCGCCGTCTTTTACGGGCATGGCGAGAAAACAACGCATCTGGTCGTCAATGGAAAAGCCTTTGACAAGCTGATTCATACGGGATTGGGAAAAAATGCTTTGATTGATATCAATATTGGAGGCAAGAATAAGACCTGCATAGTCAAAGAGATTCAACGTAATATTTTCACCCATAACCCCATACACATTGATCTTCTGGCTGTTTCTATGAAGCAGAAAATAGAAGTGAATGTTCCTCTGCACGTAGTAGGAACTGCTCCGGGAGTAAAAAATTCCGGCGGTATTCTTGAGCATATTTTGCGTGAGCTCAGAGTAAAATGTCTGCCCGGGGATATTCCGAAATCAATTGATGTTGATGTTTCGAAGCTTGAAATTACCCAGAGCCTGGCGGTAAAGGATTTAACGATACCTCAGGGTGTTGAGGTTCTTGCAGATTCTCAATCCATGGTTGTTAACGTGGTTGCTCCTACAAAGATTGAAGAGGTTACGCCTGAAGCAGAAGCAGCAGCAGCTGGGGAGCTGCCTCAGGAACCTGAAGTAATAGGCAAAGGCAAGAAGGAGAAAGAAGGAGAGGAAGGCGCTGAAGGTGCCGCTCCTGCTTCGGAAGCAGGTAAAGCAGCGGCCAAACCAAAAGAAGCAGCTAAAGGGAAAAAAGAATAACATTAGAATATTGTTAAATGGCTAATATAAAACTAATAGTCGGTCTTGGCAATCCCGGGGAAGAGTATAAAAAAACTCGCCATAATCTCGGATTCCGCGTTGTTGATGAGTTTGCGGAAAAGCAGGATGGGAAGTGGAGGAACTGGGAGAGATTAGCCAAGACTTCCACCATCGATTTAATTGAGCCGGGTTATAAGCTAACTTTGGCGAAACCGCAGAAATACATGAATAACTCCGGCCTTGCGGTAAGAAAACTGATTGATTATTTTAATATATCTCCGCAGGAGCTGCTTGTTGTCGTCGATGATTTTTCCCTTGTTTTCGGAAAAATACGGTTGCGTTCTGCAGGTTCATCAGGCGGACATAACGGGCTTACATCGATTATTGAACATATAAACACATCTGATTTCCCGCGTTTAAGGCTTGGAATCGGTCCGGTGCCTTCGGATATAAATCACTCGGATTATGTGTTGAGCAATTTTACCAGCACCGAAGAAAGCGATATAGGCAGAATAATTGAAGAAGCTGTAAAAGTAGTTGAAACGATATTAACCGAAGGCATGGAGAAAGCCGCATCAAAGATTAACACTCCAATAAAACAAGAAGATAGTTTAAAATAAATTTTAACTTGAATTAAAATGATTATAACCGTACAAAAACCATTAGAAGAAATTATAGAGAGTTTAAAACAATATAAAAAGATATTTGTTGTCGGCTGCGCTGCCTGTGCAACCAAATGCCAGACAGGCGGCGAGGAAGCAGTAAAGAAAATGGCGGATGATTTAAAAAAGAATAAAAAAGAGGTTACGGGATATAAAGTTTTGGATACGCCCTGTGATGTAAGGATAGTAAAAAAAGATTTATCACGGCTCCCGGAAGTCAAAGCAGCAGATGCTTTGCTGATTATGGCCTGCGGCGGAGGGGTTCAGGCGGTAGAGAGAGTCATAGATATGCCGCTCTATCCTTCGTTAAACCCGGTTTTTTTGGGTACAATTGAGAGAATAGGTATATACAACGAGTTCTGCAAGATTTGCGGTGACTGTATACTTGCCGAAACTGGCGGGATCTGCCCCATATCGAGGTGCCCGAAAGGCATGCTTAACGGCCCCTGTGGAGGTGCGGTAGAAGGAAAATGCGAGGTTGACAGGGATAATGATTGTGTCTGGGTTTTGATATTTGAGAAAAACAAGAAGAAAAACGTGAAAGAGGGGATATTGAAAAAATATATGGCCCCGAAAACATATTCAAAACCCGTAAAACTGAATAACAAAGAGAAGAAATGAGCAAATTTTGCGAGAAGCTGAATAAAAATAAATTCGTAATCACAGCCGAGCTTTTTCCTCCTAAGGGGACAGATGTAGAATCATTGATGAAGAAGTCGGATTTGCTGGGCCCGATTGTAGATGGTATAAACGTTACAGACAATCAGCGCGCATCGATGCGCCTGGGTTCAATGGCTATCTGCCGGCTTATTAAAGAAAAAGGTTATGAACCGATACTTCAGATGACGTGCCGCGACAGAAACAGGATTGCGCTGCAGTCGGATTTATTGAGCGCTTACGTCCTGGGTATAGAGAATGTTTTGATTCTAAGCGGTGACCACAATAAAATCGGGGAGTATAAAGATGCAAAACCTGTTTATGACCTTGATACGGTCCAGCTGTTGACTGTTGCAAAGCAGCTTGAAACAGGAGTTGACATGGTAGGCAAGCACCTCAAAGGGTCTCCTAAGTTTTGTCTGGGTGCTGTTGTTAATCCTACAGCCTCTCCCGTTGACCTGCAGGTTATTATGATGGGAAAGAAATCTCAGGCAGGAGCTGCTTTTTTTCAGACACAGCCGATTTACGATATAGAGCAGTACAAAGGATTTTTGAAACTGGTCAGTCAGCATAAAGTAAAAATCCTGCCCGGTGTTATATTGATTAAATCTGCGCAGTTTATAAAGTTCCTTTTGAACATGCCGGGAGTGAATATCCCAGATAAGATTGTCCGCCGCATCGAGCAGGCATCGGACCCTTTAAAAGAAGGCATGAAGATATGCTCCGAAATAATAAAAGAGTTAAGAAGTTTCGCTGACGGTGTTCATATAATGGCAATCGGTATGGAGGAATACATACCGGAGATAATTGAAAACAGCAAATAACGGTTAAAGTAAAAAGACCGTTCCCGGAACGGGCCTAGGCCCGTTCCGGGAACGGTCTGCATAACGAGGTGTTAATATGGAATCTCAACTACAGGAATTGATTTCCCAGATTAAGGAAGAGGGCGTTACCAAGGCAAAAGAGGAGTCTTCCAAAATTATTAGACAGGCCGAGGATAAGTCTGCGGAGATAGTATCTAAGGCAAAAAAGGATGCGGAAGAGACCGTAAAGAACGCAAAAAAAGAAGTGGAAAAATTTCAATCAAGCTCCGAAAAGGCTCTGGAGCAGTCCGCAAGAAACATTGTTCTGGGATTGAAAAACGAGATAACAAAGGTATTTGACAACCTGCTGAAGGAAAAAACAGCAGAGGTTTTATCTGATAGTACTATTAAAGAGATCCTGATAAAATTTTTCGACAACTGGCTTAAAGACGGAAAAACCAGGGATATTGAAGTTTTATTGAACGATAAGGACAAGAAAAATATCGAGAAACTGGTGACTTCGGCACTTCCGGCTAAAATGAAGCACGGGGTTGAGTTCAAACCAGTAAAAGAGATTAAAAAAGGATTCATGATAGGGCTTAAGGGCAGCAACGTTTATTACGACATTACGGATGCGGGAATAAGCGAGATGCTTAAGGAGTATCTGAATCCGAAGTTAAGAGAAATCCTGGATAAAAAATAGAAAATGGCTGTGCAATACTATTATCTTGTCTCAAGTTTGCCTTTATTGAAGATTAACGAAGAGCCTTCCATAACTTCTTCGGATTTTATCGGGCTTTGTGAGCCGTGGGTGGGGAAAAAGGACCTGTCCATGGTCTCAGGGGCAAGCATAGAAGAACCGTTTTTAAAGGGTCCTTCGCACGAGGTGTTGAGAAGGTGGAGTGATTTTGAAAAAAATCTCAGGAACACACTGGTTGTCAGCAGGGCAAAAAAACTGGGGCTTGAGGTAAAACATTTTACTAGGTCCGGCGATGACTTGGACGGCGCTCTTGAGCAGAAAGTCACAGAGATAAGCCAGGAAAGATCTCCGTTTACGGCAGAGCGCAAGTTAATCGGATTAAGATGGAATTTTCTGGACATGCTTGAATCAGACCATCATTTTGATGCGGGTTATCTTATAATTTATTTTTTAAAACTGCAGCTGATTGAAAGGTTAAACAGGTTTACAAAGGAAAGAGGCACAACATATTTCCAGAAAGCAGTATTAGATTCGGATAGGACATTACAATAATAAAGGAAAATCTAGAGGTATGAACAAAACACAGGGAGTTGTCAGGTTTATAAGCGGAAACATGATATCCGTGGAGTTTGACGGCGACGTTCTGCAGAATGAAGTCGGTTACGCGTTCCTTGAAGGAAAGACGCGTTTAAAATCCGAGGTTGTGCGCGTAAGGAAAAACATTGCGGACCTTCAGGTTTATGAGGAGACTTCAGGGCTGAAAGTTGGAGACAAGGTGGAGTTTTCCGGAGAGCTCTTATCGGTTGAGCTTGGCCCGGGATTATTAAGCCAGATATACGACGGTTTACAGAACCCCCTGGTTCATATAGCAGACGAATACGGCTTCTTTTTGCCGAGAGGCGTTTTTAAAAATGCCCTTGATATGAAAAAAACATGGGAGTTCAACCCTCTCTGCAAGGCCGGCGACGTCGTGACAGGCGGCGATTTTCTGGGGCGGGTGCCGGAAGGGATTTTCGACCACAAGGTGATGGTGCCGTTTTATTTAAAAGGAAAATATAAGATAGAAAAAATTGTTCCGAAAGGAAAATACAAAGTAAATGATAAAATCGCGAAAGTAAAAGATGAAGACGGCAATGAGCTTGATTTAACAATGATGTTTGAATGGCCCGTAAAACTCCCCGTAAAGGCATACAAGGAAAAACTGGCGCCGAGCGAAACGCTCGTTACGAAGATACGTTTGATAGATACGTTTTCTCCCGTAAACAAAGGAGGGACATACTGTATTCCCGGCCCGTTTGGGGCAGGAAAAACCGTTCTGCAGCAGATTACAAGCAGGCACGCGGAAGTGGATATTGTTATCATAGCAGCCTGCGGCGAGAGGGCAGGAGAGGTTGTCGAGACCCTCAGGGAGTTCCCGAAACTTACTGACCCCAGGACAGGAAAGTCTCTTATGGAGCGGACGGTTATTATCTGCAATACTAGCTCAATGCCCGTTGCGGCAAGAGAGTCCAGCGTATATACTGCAATTACAATAGCTGAGTACTACCGCCAGATGGGATTAAACGTGCTGCTTCTTGCTGATTCTACTTCAAGATGGGCCCAGGCAATGAGGGAACTGTCCGGAAGACTGGAAGAGATACCCGGAGAGGAAGCATATCCTGCTTACCTTGAATCAAGAATCGCTGAATTTTACGAAAGGGCGGGAAGCGTGAAGCTTAATAATAATGAAAACGGCACACTTACGATCGGCGGTACTGTAAGCCCTGCAGGAGGAAACTTCGAGGAGCCGGTTACCCAGAGCACCCTGAAAGTGGTAGGCGCGTTCCACGGATTGTCCCGCGACCGTGCCAACGCAAGAAAATTTCCCTCAGTTGACCCTCTTGAAAGCTGGAGCAAATACAAATCCTTTGTGGATGAAGGCCTGGTTGCTTACGCAAAGAATATATTATTCAGGGGCAACGAGGTAAAACAGATGATGACCGTTGTCGGCGAAGAAGGCACTTCGATAGATGATTTCATTATTTATCTCAAAAGCGAGTTTTTGGACGACGTTTACATACAGCAGAACGGGTTTGATCCCGTTGATGCATCAACGACTGCTGACAGGCAAAAGTATATGTTTGCAAAGGTTGTAGACGTTTTAAAAAAGAAGTTTTCATTTGAAGATAAAGAAAAAGCAAGGGTATCGTTTTATGAGTTAAGGCAGCTATTCATAGACTGGAACTATATGCCTTTCAATTCGGATGAATTTATAAAGAAGGAAAAAGAGATAAACACTAAGCTGGAGGAAAAAAAATGAAGTAGGGCGAGGCTTTGCCCGTTCCCGCAACGGGACTAGTCCCGTTGCGGGAACGGGCAGGTAAACCTACCCTACGAAAAACATGTATAAAACAAGGATAACTTAAATGAAAAAAATATACAATAGAATCGAAAGTATAGTCGGGAACGTTGTCAGCGTCAACGCAAAAGACATAATGTATAAAGAGCTGGCTGAAGTGACGTCGGCTCACGGCAAGTCCCTGTCGCAGGTTATCCGCATGGACGGGGAAAACGTCTCCCTGCAGATTTTTTCGGGAAGCCGCGGCGTTTCCACGGGAGACAAGGTCCGTTTCCTGGGTCACAGGATGCAGGTTTCATTTTCCGAAAACCTGCTCGGAAGAATTTTTAACGGTATTGGCGAGCCAATGGATAACGGCCCTGAACTTAACGAAAATTTTATCGAAGTCGGCGGTACTATAGTAAATCCCGCAAAAAGAATAATACCCAGCAAAATGATACGCACGAACATCCCGATGATTGACGTGTTTAATACGCTGGTCGAGTCCCAGAAGATACCTATTTTTTCCGTATCGGGCGAGCCGTACAACGAGCTTCTTGCGCGCATAGCGCTTCAGGCAGAGGTTGACATAATCATACTTGGCGGAATTGGGCTTAAGTATGACCAGTATTTATATTTTCGGAGCCAGCTGGAACAGGGCGGAGCTTTATCCAGGTCTGTTTTCTTCGTCCATACCGCTTCTGATTCCATAGTCGAGGGACTTATGGTCCCTGATATGTGCCTGAGCGTTGCAGAAGGTTTTGCATTGAAGAACAAAAGAGTGCTTGTTCTTTTGACCGACATGACGAATTTTGCTGATGCTTTAAAGCAGATAGCTATTACAATGGAGCAGGTGCCTTCGAACAGGGGATATCCCGGAGACCTTTATACCCAGCTCGCACAGAGATACGAGAAAGCAGTGGATTTTGAGGGAAGCGGTTCCATAACGGTTATCTCCGTTACGAACATGCCGGGCGATGACGTGACGCACCCTGTTCCGGACAATACAGGATACATTACAGAGGGGCAGTTTTATTTAAGGAACAAACGCATAGAGCCTTTCGGTTCCTTGAGCAGGCTGAAACAGTTAGTCAATAAAAAGTCGCGCGAGGATCACCGCGCAATAATGGACGGCATGATACAGCTGTATGCCCAGTTCAAGGAGACCCTTGAGAAGAAGGCAATGGGTTTCCGCATGAGTGCGTGGAACAACAAGTTATTAAAGTACGGCGAGATGTTCGAGTCCAGGCTGATGTCTCTTTCCGTGAATATACCTTTAGAGAAGGCATTGGATACGGGATGGGAGATACTTGCTGAATGCTTTGACCCGATGGAGACGAGCTTCCGCTCGGACCTGATTAACAAATTCTGGCCGAAAAAGCCTTAAGTGATAAGCGGTAAGTTGTAAAAAAAAATTATTATGTAGTTATCACTTACGACTTAGGACTTACAACTTAAAAATGTCCAAAATAAAATATACAAAAAACGAACTGAAGAAGCAGAAAGATGCATTGAAAAGGTTTTCAAGGTATCTGCCTACTTTGGAGCTGAAAAGAAAACAGCTCCAGACCGAGATAAACAGAGTGAGGAACAACTATCAGGTTGTTTCTGACAAAGAATCGGATATGAAGAACGAGATAATGTCGTGGGTGGAGGTTTTCGGAGAGGAAGTTGGTTTTACGGATATCGTTAAGCTCGATAACATTGAGACGGATGCTGCAAGCATTGCAGGTGTTGATATCCCGGTTTTCAAGAAAGCTAATTTCACAATAAAAAAATATGATATTTTCCGATTACCGTTATGGATAGACCGTGCAGTTGAGGTTTTTAAGGAGTTTCTGTCATTGAAAAAAGAAAGAGAGATTATCGAACAGCAGATAAATCTGCTTCGGGAAGAGCTGCGTACAACAACACAGCGCGTAAACCTGTTTGAAAAAGTTAAAATTCCTGAAAGCAGGGACAATATACGCGTGATTAACATATTCCTGGGCGATGAACAGACAGCCGGCGTTGTGCGCGGGAAAATAGCAAAAACAAAGCTGGTAAACAAAGCTGCGAGTTAAAAAATGATTGTAGAAATGAAAAAAGTTACTTTGTTAATATCGCAATCAAAAGCGGAGAACGCCCTCCTTACGCTCAGGCAGGAAGGCGTTTTGCACGTAAGCTACGTCAAGCCGCCCGCAGCGGAAAGCATTGATGAGCTGAAGTCAAAGCTGCTCAATTATGAAAAAGCCATAAACGTCCTTCCTGAAGGGGTTGATAACCAAAAGGAATATTCAAAGGGTGTTGATTATACCGATATAACGAGAAGCATTTTAACTATGGAAGAAAGAAGAAAAAGATTCATCCAGAACGAAAAAGACATCAAGGACAAGATCGCAGAACAAAAAATTTGGGGGTCTTTCTCGCCTAGAGATGCTAAGATGCTGAATGAAAGCGGAGTCTTTTTTAAACTGTATTCCTGTACAAAAAAGGAGTTTAAGAAGATCCCGGAAGATAAAATAGTCAGAATAATAAATCAAAAGGGGAGCATTATATATTTCGTCCTGGTTGCAAGAGAAGCCGATGAGGCCTTGCCGTTCAATGAAATAAGCATTCCTGAAAAAAGCCTGGATGAGCTGCAGGAAGAGTTAAAAGCAAATACTCTGGATATCAAACTGACAGAAAAAGAAATTTCGGAGCTTGCGGGGTTCCGCGATATACTGGTTAAAGAAAAGGAAAAGCTGGAAAAATCGCTTGAGTTCAGCCTGGTTCAGAACAGCATGGGCATCGAGGAAGGGTTTTCTTATATGCAGGGCTACTGCCCGGTTACAAGAATCAAATCCCTTAAACAGGCAGCGTCAGGCAACAAATGGGGATTGCTGGTGCAGGATTTGGATGAAAACGAGGAAGCCCCTGTCCTTTTATCAGATTCTTTTTTAAGCCGTGTTATTAAGCCGGTTTTTGATTTTATGGGAACCGTCCCCGGTTACAGGGAGTATGACATAAGCCAGGTATTTCTGATATTTTTCAGCGTATTTTTCGCTATGCTCATAGGCGATGCTGGCTATGGTTTGCTGTTTGTCCTGGCGACTTTTATTCTGAGGCGCAAATTTTCCAAGGCGCCGGCCGAGCCTTTCCTGCTTTTTTACATATTGTCTTTCAGCACGGTAATCTGGGGAGCCCTTTCAGGCACCTGGTTCGGGTATGAAAAAATAGCCGGGATGCCTTTTTTTAAATTATTTATTGTAGACAGCGTTAACAGTTACATCGATTCAAACATGGAGAACATTATAAAGCTGAATTTTATCATCGGATTGATTCAGTTAAGCATCGCTCATCTGATGGTCGGCCTGCGTTTGAGGAAAACCCTGAAAATAATCGGGCAGCTTGGATGGATTTTAGTCCTGTGGGGCCTTTATTTTCTTGCAGGCAATGTTGTTTTGAATAAACAGTTTCCTGAAATAGCCAAGTGGCTGCTGATATCAGGCGCTGTTTTGGTAATACTATTTTCTGAGTTTAACAGAAAGAACGTTATAAAAGGCATATTCTCGGGTTTGGGGAACCTGCTTAACAATTTCGTAAACTCTTTTGCACACATAGTTTCCTATTTAAGGCTTTTTGCCGTGGGTTATGCGTCAGTTACCATTGCAAGCAGTTTCAACGACATGGCTTTAAGCCTTGGCTGGGGAAATATTTTAAGCGGGCTTGGTTTCGCGCTTATACTGCTGTTCGGGCACGGGTTAAACATAGTTCTGGGCGGTATGGCAGTGATAGTGCATGGGATCAGGCTCAACATGCTTGAGTTTTCCGGGCATTTAAATATGCAGTGGTCAGGGACGGAGTATAAACCTTTCAAGGGTTAGGGGGAAGCAAATACTATGGGAGAAAGAATTCTTTTGGTTGATGACGAGCCAAGGATAGTTGAGGTCATGGGAAGGTTTTTAAGAAGGTATGATTACGAAATCCTTGAAGCTTACGGAGGCGCAGAGGCCATAGAGAAAATTAATACAGAAGGAAAAATCGATTTGGCGGTTGTTGATTTAAAAATGCCTGAAGTGAACGGCATTGAAGTCATTAAAGAAACCAGAAAGAAGGGCGTTCCGGTTATCGTGTTTACCGCCAGTATGGCTGTAAACACCTATAGGCAGGATTTGGAAGCGCTCGGTTATGATATTAATGACGTACTGCATAAACCTATCGAGTTAAAAAAATTCATCACTGCCGTAGAACATAAATTAAAGGGAGGACAGAAAAATGATTAGTGGATTAGGAGATTTAGGGCTTTCGTTGTCTCTGGCTGCTGTCGGATCAGGGCTTGGAGCAGGAGCCGCAGGCATGTCAGCTATCGGGGCCTGGAAAAAAGCTTTTATACAGAATAAAGCAGCTGCTTTTATAATAATCGCGTTTGTCGGCGCTCCTTTGTCTCAGACTATTTATGGTATGATACTGCGCAATGCAATAAGAAACGCTAACATGCCGCCTGAAGCATGGCTGCAGCAGGCACTGCTGGGCCTTTTCGGAGGCATAGCCATGGGTGTATCCGCATGGATGCAGGGCTGCGCGGGCGCAAAGGCGTGCGATGCGTTCAGCGAAACAGGAAAAGGGTTTGGTAACTACATAATGGTATTAGGTGTTATTGAAACCGTTGCTTTGTTCGTGATGGTTTTTCTTCTTACAGCAATACCAAAGGGATAATTAATTAGAAAAGGAGGATTATTATGGCACAGTTTATTGCTTTTACATCCGGAGTTGAAGTAAACGGTCAGACGATTCTTTCGGTAGTACAGGGTATGGGCGAGTTCAAACAGCTGGCTTTGGACATCCTTAAAAGTAACGGGATAGACGACCCACAGCCTTTAAGGTGGTATTCCCAGCAGGCATGGCTGGATTCATTTAAAACGATAGCAGAGAGGCTGGGGCCGTACACGCTCCAGCAGATAGGCTCGAAAATTCCAGAGAATGCCGACTGGCCGCCTCAGGTTAAGACTATTGAGGATGCCCTGGCTTCCATTGACGTTGCATATCACATGAACCACAGGGTCAGCGGTAAGGTCTTGTTTAATCCTGTAAACGGTTCGATGGAGGAAGGCATAGGGCATTACGGGTTTAAGAAAACAGGGGACAAAGAAGTTACAATGACATGCAACAATCCGTACCCCTGCGATTTCGATAAGGGGATTATTCTGGCTGTTGCAAAAAAATTCAAACCGAAGGATTCAATGAACATCAATTTGAAAGAGGAAAAAGAAAAAGCCTGCAGGAAAAATGCGGATGATTCCTGCATATATATTGTTACCTGGTAAGACGGGATAAAGAAACGGAGGTAGATTTTAGATGACTCAGGAGAAACAACAACAGAAGGTGGATTCATGGGTTACATACAGGCCTGAAATCAAGTTGCTGGATTGTACTATCAGGGACGGAGGCCTCATAAACGACCATAAGTTTGATGATCAGCTGGTAAAAGCCGTGTATGAAACCTGTGTCGCTGCAGGTATTAATTACATGGAACTGGGGTATAAGGCTTCAAAAAAGATATTTTCCCCGGATAAATTCGGCAAATGGAAGTTCTGTGACGAAGATGATATCAGGAAGATAGTAGGCGAGAATAAAACGTCTCTTAAACTGAGTGCTATGGCGGATGCGGAAAGGACGGATTATCATACTGACATACTTCCTAAGGAAAAAAGCGTACTCGACGCCATAAGGGTTGCGGCATATATACATCAGATACCTACTGCCATAGATATGATTAAAGACGCGCATGATAAAGGTTATGAAACGATCATGCAGCTTATGGCAATCTCCGTTGTAAAGGACCGCGAGCTGGAGGATGCATTAAAGGTGCTGGCCCAGACTCCTGTCAGCGCTGTTTACCTCGTTGACAGCTTTGGAGCCCTTTATTCCGAGCAAATCAGGGACCTGACAAAAAAATTCCTTGATATTTTAAAAGGAACCGGCAAGGAAGTGGGTGTTCATACGCATAATAACCAGCAGCTGGCATATGCAAACGTCATTGAAGCTCTGATTGTCGGTGCAACACGGCTGGATGTTACCATAAAAGGTATGGGGCGCGGCGCAGGGAACTGTCCTATGGAGTTATTAATAGGTTTCCTTAAGAACCCGCGTTTCAAGTTAAGGCCTGTTATCGAATGTGTAGAGAAATACTTTCTCCCTCTCAGGGAAAAGCTGGATTGGGGCTACAGCCTTCCTTATATGATAACCGGGCAGTTAAACATGCATCCCAGGGAAGCAATAAAGCTGCGTTCGGGAGATAAAAAGAACAACTACCTGGAGTTCTACGACCAGATGATAGACGAGGAAAGCTAAAAAAGAAAAAAGGGGACAGACACCATTTTTTACACATAAAAAATGGTGTCTGTCCCTCTTTTTACTTGGAAGCTTTGATGAACTCTTTGAATAATGGATGGGCTTTGTTGGGCCTGGACTTGAATTCCGGGTGGAACTGCACTGCAAGAAACCACGGGTGATTTTTCAGCTCTATTATCTCAACAAGATTCCCTTTCTGATATACTCCAGTAATATTAAGCCCCGTCTTTTCCAGTTTCTTTCTGTATTTATTGTTGAACTCATACCTGTGCCTGTGCCTTTCATAAATCAAGTCCTTTTTATAGGCTTTATGCGCCAGGGAGTTCTTTTTCAGCTTGCATGGATACTTGCCCAGCCTCATGGTTCCGCCCATTTTGGTAACTTTTTTCTGTTCAAGCATCAGGTCAATTACCGGGTAAGGCGTTTTGGAGTTAAACTCTGTGCTGTTGGCATTTTTTAATCCGCACACGTTTCTTGCAAACTCGATTACAGCGCACTGCATTCCGAGGCATAAACCGAGAAACGGTATTCTGTTTTCCCTTGCGAAATGTACAACTTCGATCTTTTCCTCTATTCCCCTGTCCCCGAAACCGCCCGGCACAAGAATGCCGTCAATATCCCTCAATACCTGCTTAAAATTCCTTTTTTCAACGTCTATATATTTAATGTCTATCTCCACGTTGTTTGCGATAGCCGCGTGTTCCAGGGCTTCCCAGATGCTTTTGTATGAATCCTTAAGCTCAGTGTATTTTCCCGCGATTGCAATGTTTACGCTTCCTTTCGGATTTTTTATCCTGTCAAGCAGGTCGCTCCACACCTTCAAATTGCTTGACCTCTTTTTTAAATCAAGTATGTCCATTATAAGCTTATCCATCCTCTGTTCTTTCAGGACCAGGGGTACTTCGTAAATGGTGTAATCCACGTCCTTTTCTTCTATTACCGCTTCCTCCCTGACGTTGCAGAAAAGGGCGATTTTTCTCTTAAGGTCGTAGTTCAGGGGCTTCTCCGTCCTGCATACGATTATATCCGGCTGGATTCCTATCTCTCTCAGCTTTGCAACGCTCTGCTGGGTGGGTTTTGTTTTCATCTCTGCGGCAGCACGGATGTACGGGATAAGCGTGACATGTACCGAACACGTATTGCGCGGCCCCATCTCCTGTTTCAGCTGTCGTATCGCTTCAAGAAAAGGCAGGCCTTCGATGTCTCCGGTTGTGCCGCCGATTTCTACAATCACGACGTCGTTTTTAGAGTCCAGTTTCTTTATCCTGGATTTTATTTCGTTTGTAACGTGGGGTATCACCTGGACGGTCCCACCGAGAAATTCGCCTTTGCGCTCTTTTGTTATGATGGAGTCATAGACGCTTCCGGATGTGAAGTTGCAGTCTTTTGTTACGCTTATGTCCATGAACCTTTCATAATGCCCTAAATCCAGGTCTGTTTCGGCCCCGTCATCGGTTACAAATACCTCGCCGTGCTGGAAAGGGCTCATAGTTCCGGGGTCAACGTTAAGGTAGGGGTCAATCTTGATTACAGTGACTTTTAATCCGCAGCTTTTAAGGATTGCTCCGACAGATGCTGCGGTAATGCCTTTTCCCAGAGAAGAAACAACCCCGCCTGTAATAAAAATGTATTTAGCCATAATACCTCTTATAAAATTCAAAAATCAAAATGCAAAAATCAAAGTTAATGTGTCGCCTGCGGTTTCTTATTTAAATAATCCCGCCAAGGAGGGATACCGTAATTTTACATTTTTAATTTTAATTTTTGAATTATTTTATGTATTCCTGTATCGACTTAACCGAAAAACTCTCTTTTAATACGGACTCCATCCCGTTGACGACTGCCTGCGCGCCCTGGATAGTCGTTATGCACGGAACGCCATGCAGGACAGCAAGGTTCCTCATGGGCTTCATGTCATGCCTTCCGCCGCGTCCTGAAGGGATATTTATTATAAGATTGATTTTGTCACTTTTGATAAGATCAAGAATTTTGGTGCTTCCCTCTCCTATCTTGCCCACTATTTCCGCAGGGATATTGTTGGATTTAAGCACCTTGTGAGTGCCTTCCGTTGCGGTTATTTTAAAACCCATGTCATACAGTTTTTTTGCAATAAACACTATGTTTCTTTTATGGTCGCTTTTAACGCTCAGGAAAACCCTGCCTTTTTTGGGAAGAACCTGTCCTGATGCCAACTGGGATTTATAAAAGGATGTCCCGAATGTCCTGTCTATTCCCATCACTTCGCCGGTTGATTTCATCTCAGGGCCCAGAAGTATATCAACACCGGAAAACCTTGAAAAAGGAAGCACGGATTCCTTTACCGATATATGCCCGACCTGTTTTTCCCTGATTATGCCCAGCTCCGGGAGTTTTTTCCCGACCATTACCTTTGCCGCGATTTTTGCAAGGGGTACTCCTGTTGATTTGCTTACAAAGGGAACCGTCCTTGATGCCCTTGGATTCACTTCAAGAATATATACCTTGTCGCTTTTTACCGCAAACTGTATATTGATCAGGCCTTTTACTTGCAATTCCTTTGATATCGCATACGTTTGTTTTTTTATTACATCGATTATCTCATCGGTCAGCGTATGAGGGGGAAGCACGCACGCCGAGTCTCCGGAATGCACTCCTGCTTCCTCTATATGCTCCATAATTCCGCCGATTACGGTTTTCTTGCCGTCTGATATTGCATCCACGTCGACTTCCGCGGCATCTTCCAGGAACTTATCGATTAAAATCGGGTGCTCGGGTGAAATTTCTTTTGCTTCCCATATGAATTCCTGCAGCGCTGTTTCGTCATACACAATCCTCATCGCTCTGCCGCCCAGGACGTAAGAAGGCCTGACCAGAACCGGGTAACCGATGCTTCTTGCGATTTTTATTGCCTCGCTTCTGGAGTTTGTTGAGCCGTTTGGCGGCTGGTTGATTTTAAGCTTCTTTAAAACCCTGGCGAATTTTTCCCTGTTTTCGGCTACGTCTATGGATTCAACGCTGGTTCCTATAATGGGCGCTCCCGCATCTTCCAGCTGCCTTGCAAGGTTAAGCGGAGTCTGGCCCCCGAACTGGACTATTATCCCGTGCGGTTTTTCCCTGTCGATTATATTCATCACGTCTTCGAACGTCAGGGGTTCGAAATAAAGCTTATCAGACGTGTCATAATCCGTAGAGACCGTCTCGGGGTTTGAGTTAACCATTATGGTCTCAAAGCCGAGCTCCCTTAAGGCAAACGAAGCATGGCAGCAGCAGTAATCGAACTCTATTCCCTGGCCGATCCTGTTCGGCCCGCCGCCAAGAATCATTATTTTTTTCTTCCTGGATACCCTTGCCTCGTCCTCTTCCTCGTAAGTCGAGTAATAATAGGGGGTATACGCCTCGAATTCGGCAGCGCACGTGTCCACTAGTTTAAAGGTTGCCTTTATTCCGTGCTTTTTTCTTAGTTTTCTTATATGCAGCTCGGTGGAATTAAGCAGATGAGCAAGCTGCTTGTCGCTGAAACCGTACTGTTTTGCCTTCTTCATTAATTCAAACGGTATATGATATGTCTGGGATTTGCTATGTTGCCTTTTTGAGGTTTTAGAAAGCATTTTTTCTCTGCTGTCTATTATTTCGTTTTCCAGGTCCACGATTTCTTTCATATTGTGTATGAACCACGGGTCTATTCCCGTAAGCTCTACTATTTCATTGACGCTGTACCCCTTTTGCAGGGCATATTTTATGTAGAATATCCTGGAAGCATTCGGCACCTGCAGCCTGTGCCTGATTTTTTCATCCGAGATATGGGTAAACTTCAATTTGTTGTCCAGCCCCGAGTGCCCGATTTCAAGCCCTCTTAATCCTTTTTGAAGGGCTTCCTTGAAAGTCCTTCCTATTGCCATTGTTTCGCCCACGGATTTCATTGATATACCGAGTACGTCCTCTGCTTCGGGAAATTTTTCGAACGTGAACCTGGGTATTTTGACTACGCAGTAATCTATCATCGGCTCGAAAGAGGCCGGGGTTTCTTTGGTTATGTCGTTTCTTATCTCATCAAGAGTGTACCCGACAGCAAGTTTTGCCGCAAACTTCGCTATGGGAAAACCCGTTGCCTTGCTTGCAAGCGCAGAGCTTCTGGATACACGCGGGTTCATCTCGATTACGACCATTCTGCCGTCTTTGGGATTTATCGCAAACTGGACGTTAGAGCCGCCGGTTTCAACTCCGATCTCCCTTAATATTGCAATTGACGCATCCCTCATTTTCTGGTATTCCCTGTCGGTCAGTGTCTGCGCGGGCGCTACGGTTATCGAGTCGCCCGTATGAATACCCATAGGGTCGAAGTTTTCAATGGAGCATATTATTACGCAGTTGTCGTTTTTATCCCGCATTACTTCCATTTCGAACTCTTTCCATCCCAGCACGCTTTCTTCCACCAGTATTTCGTTTATCATGCTGTTCTTTAATCCGAGGTCTGCGATTCTTTCAAACTCTTCCTGAGTTGTCGCTATTCCTCCGCCGGTCCCGCCCAGAGTAAAGCTGGGCCTTATGATTACGGGCAGCCCTATTTTTTTCAAAGCCTGTTTTGCTTCTTCCATGTTGTAAGCGAGGGCGCTTTTAGGAAGGTCAAGCCCTATTTTCTGCATGGCTTTTTTAAAGTGTTCCCTGTCTTCGGCTTTTTTTATTGCGTTATAGTCGGCTCCTATCATCTTCACGTTGTATTTTTCGAGCACGCCGTTTTCAACGATTTTCATTGCCGTGTTAAGCCCTGTCTGTCCTCCGAGGGTGGGAAGAATCGCGTCCGGCCTTTCTTTTTCGATTATTTTTTCCAGGAACTCTGGGGTGATTGGTTCTATGTAGGTAGCGTCTGCCATTTCCGGGTCAGTCATGATAGTGGCGGGGTTAGAATTGATTAGCACGACTTTAAAACCTTCTTCCCTAAGCGCTTTGCATGCCTGGGTTCCCGAATAGTCAAACTCGCACGCCTGGCTTATTACGATAGGCCCTGAGCCGATTATTAATATTTTGTGTATGTCAGTCCTTTTGGGCAAGGTATAACTCCTTAGTTAATATTCGTTAATAGTTTTGTAGTGTAGGGCTTTATGCCCGCAACAATTAATTTTCAATATTTTTACGCCCATAAGGGGCTACACTACATAAAAAAAAGGCACCACTCCAGAGCTGACGTCGGTGCCAGTAATATGAAGACCCCTTTGTCTTCGTTATAATTAGCAATTAATATACCACAATTATATCAGATTGTCAAACTGCGAGATTGCTTCTCTGCCTAATGCGGCTCGCAATGACGTAGTGTCTTTGCCCGCCTGCTGTAGGGCAGGCGGGGAATCCCGCGCAGCGGGATGACGAGGCAATCTTATTTCGCTGTTATAAGCTCTTCAGTCCTGTTATATTCCTGCAGCGATTTTACTTCGATTTCCTTGTTCTTAATGGTTTCGATTCCGTTTACGGCAGCAACAGCCGCAGCTATGGAAGTAATATAGGGTATTTTCTGCTGTATAGCGGCTTTCCTGATATAGCTGTCGTCGTGTTTGCCTCCCTCTCCGATGGGCGTGTTAATAAGCATGCTTACCCGCCTGTTTAAGATTTCATCGAATATAGAAGGCCTTCCTTCATGCATTTTCAGCGTCAGCTCTGTTTTTATATTATTGTTTTCCAGATACTCCTTTGTTCCTTTTGTGGCAAGAATATTAAACCCGAGGTCAGTAAGTTTTTTAGCGATTTTCAATATATATTTTTTATCCTTATCGGCTACTGAAACAAACACGGCTCCCTCTGTCGGCAGCTTCATTCCCGCAGCTTCCTCGGCTTTATAGAAGGCTATGCCGAACGAAGGCGCGATACCCAGAACTTCACCGGTTGCTTTCATCTCAGGGCCCAGTACAGGGTCAACCGCAGGGAACATGTTAAAAGGAAACACCGCTTCTTTTACTCCTACGTGTTTGATATTTTTGTTATACGTACCAAGAACTTCTGCGAGTTTTTTCCCGAGCATTATTTTTGTTGCTATCTTGGCCATGGAGATTCCTACGACCTTGCTGACAAGGGGAACTGTCCTGGACGCGCGAGGGTTTGCTTCAAGGATGTACACCTTGTTGTTTGCAATCGCATATTGAATATTCATAAGCCCGACAACGTTAAGCTCTTTTGCGATTTTTATCGAATATTCCTCCATGGTTTTTTTGGCTTCCTTGGAGATGCTCAGAGCAGGTATCACGCATGCCGAGTCTCCGGAATGCACCCCTGCAAGCTCAATGTGTTCCATAATGGCAGGGATAACCGCATTCTTGCCGTCGCTTATGGCATCCACTTCGGCTTCGATTGCCTGTTCAAGGAATTTATCAATCAGCATAGGGTATTCAGGGGAAACGTCCGCTGCAAGTTTCACGTAATCAAGCAGCATCTTCTCGTTGTAAACTATCTGCATGCCCCTGCCTCCGAGAACAAACGAAGGCCTGACCATCAGGGGATATCCTATTTTCTTGCTTACCTCAAGGGCTTCCTCCACCGAGCGTGCAGTGCCGCTTTCCGGCTGGGGTATGCCGAGCTTTGTCATTATCTCCCTGAATTTTTCCCTGTCTTCGGCCAGCGCAATGCTTTCCGTGCTTGTTCCTAAAATTTTTAAACCTGCATCCGCAAGCTCCTGCGCAATGTTTAAAGGGGTTTGCCCGCCGAACTGTACAATCACGCCTTCCGGTTTTTCCTTTTCATAGATGCTTAAAACATCTTCAACAGTAAGAGGTTCAAAATAAAGCTTGTCCGAAGTGTCGTAATCGGTAGATACGGTTTCCGGGTTGCAGTTTACCATCACGGATTCTATGCCTTCTTCGCGCAGCGCAAATGCCGCGTGTACGCAGGTATAATCGAACTCTATTCCCTGGCCGATCCTGTTCGGCCCGCCGCCCAGAATCATTACCTTTTTTTTCTCTGAAACCTCGACTTTGTCTCCGGATTTATATGTTGAATAATAGTACTCGCCTTTTGACCCGCTTACCGGGACTATGTCATAACATTCTTTCTTGTTAAGTTTAAGACGCTGGCCGCGGATTTCCGTTTCCGGCTTATCAAGCAGCCACGCTATGTATCTGTCGCAGAAACCGTTTTCCTTTGCTTTAATCAGCATCTTATCAGGCAGATTTTTTTCTTTATATGTTTTTAGTTCTTCTTCGATAAGGACCAGCTCTTTCATCTGTTCTATGAACCAGTGCTTGACTTTTGTCATCTGGAACAGCTCATCAACCGTTATTCCTTTTCTAAGCGCTTCATACATAAGGAAATACCGTTCGCTCGAGGGGTTGACCAGCTTTGTTTTCAGCTCGTTTAAAGTCAAAAGAGAGAATTTTTTTGCCCCGCCCAACCCGTGCCTTTTGATTTCAAGCGAGCGGATGGATTTCTGGAAGGCCTCCTTGAAATCTTTCCCTATGCTCATAACCTCGCCTACTGCCTGCATCTGAGTGCCTATCCTGTCCTCAGCTTCGGGGAACTTTTCAAACGCCCACCTGGCAAATTTCGACACCACGTAATCCCCGCTCGGTTTGTATTTTTCCAGAGTCCCTTCCTTCCAGTATGGAAGCTCGTCCAGGTTCAAACCTATTGCAAGTTTTGCGGATACGCGCGCTATGGGGAAACCCGTTGCCTTGGAAGCCAATGCTGATGAACGGGACGTCCTCGGGTTGATTTCTATAACTACAATCCTTCCGTCTTCGGGGTTGTGCGCGAACTGAATGTTGGTGCCTCCCACGACGCCTATTGCGTCCACGATGCTGTAAGACATCTCCTGCAGTTTGTCCTGAAGCTCCTGGGAAATCGTAAGCATTGGCGCAACGCAGAAACTGTCACCTGTGTGCACTCCCATCGGGTCGATGTTCTCAATGAAACACACAGTGATTTTCTGGCCTTTGGCGTCCCTTACGACCTCAAGCTCCAGCTCTTCCCAGCCGAGCACGGACTCTTCCACGAGTACCTGGTGTATCATGCTTGCAGCAAGCCCTCTTGCTACGATGATCCTTAATTCTTCCACGTTATATGCAATACCTCCGCCTGTTCCGCCGAGCGTATAAGCAGGCCTTAAAACAACAGGGTAACCCAGGTCTTCCGCTATCTTTTCTGCTTCTTCGACTGTATATGACGGTAAACTTTTGGGTACAGGCAGGTTTAATCTTGCCATTGTCTCTTTAAATATAATCCTGTCTTCGCCTCTTTCTATGGTATCTGCGCTTACTCCGATTAATTTTACGTTATATTTGGTGAGGATGCCTTTTTTGCTGAGTTCTGCGGAAAGGTTCAGCCCAGTCTGGCCTCCGAGGTTTGGAAGCAGTGCGTCAGGGCTTTCTTTGATGATGACCTTCTCTAAACTTTCAATAGTTAAAGGCTCGATGTAGGTTTTGTCAGCCATGCCCGGGTCGGTCATGATAGTCGCAGGGTTTGAGTTAACCAGCACTACCTCGTATCCTTCCTCATGCAGGGCTTTGCACGCCTGCGTTCCTGAATAATCGAACTCGCATGCCTGCCCGATTATAATCGGCCCTGAACCGATTACTAAAACTTTTTTAATGTCACTTCGTCGTGGCATAATCAACTCCTTTGTTGATGTTAGTTAATAGTTTATTGTAGAGTGAGGCTTTAGCCTCGCATGGTTTGAAAGCGACCCTAAAGGGTCGCGCTACATTTATTCTTTTCCATTAAGTTAACAAAATTCCTGAATAAGTACTCCGCTTCCTGAGGCCCGGGAGAATGTTCCGGATGAAACTGGACAGAAAATACAGGCAGGTTTTTGTGCCTGATTCCCTCTAACGTATTATCATTCAAATTTATATGAGTAATTTCTATTTCGTCTTTATTCAGGGTGTCGATGTCCACGCAGAAGCCGTGGTTCTGGGCGGTGATGTAAATCCTGTTATTGCTCAAATCCTTGACCGGGTGGTTCCCTCCGTGATGGCCGAACTTAAGCTTGTACGTTTTGCCTCCGAGCGCAAGCCCCAGCATCTGCTGGCCCAGGCATATCCCGAACATGGGAATCTTGCCTAAAAGTTTTTTGGCTGTTTCCGCAACGTACATCGCGCCTTCAGGGTCTCCGGGGCCGTTTGAAAGAAACACCCCGTCCGGGTTCATCTTCAAGATTTCGTCAGCTTTTGTTTTTGCAGGCACAACAGTGACCTGGCAGTTGTTCTGCGCCAGAATTCTTAAAATGTTGTATTTTATCCCGCAGTCAATCGCGACTACTTTATATTTGCCCTTGTTGTTCCAGTCATACGCTTTGCCTACAGTAACTTCCTTTACCAGGTCCCTGCCCACAAGCCCGGGCGAAGCTTTTGCTTTTTTTACAAGGCTTCTGTCGTTAAGGTCAATAGTGGATATAACAGCTTTCATCGCTCCCTGCAGCCTGATGTGCTTGGTTAAGGCGCGGGTGTCTATGCCTTCTATTCCCGGGATGTTGTTTTCTTTGAGGTAGTCAGCCAGGCTTTTCTTTGAGCGCCAGTTGCTGGTAATCTTCGAGCACTCCTTTACGACAAAACCCTCCACAAACGGCTGCCTTGATTCAACGTCTTCGGTGTTTACGCCGTAGTTTCCGATTAAGGGGTAGGTCATTGTGACAATCTGTCCCTTGTATGACGGGTCAGTCAGGATTTCCTGATACCCGGACATGCTTGTATTGAAAACCACCTCGCCCGTTCTTTCGCAGTCCGCACCAAAAGAAAGTCCTGTAAAGACCTTTCCGTCTTCAAGGGCAAGCTTTGCCGGTTTTTGATGTCCGTTTTTATCTTTTTTCTTCATATGATTTCTATTTATAATGTAGTGTAGGGGCTTGTCCCCGTAATAATAAAAATAACCATTTATTTTCGATATTTTTACGGCCACAAGGGCCTACACTACAAAGAACCTTATCGGGATTCCATCCCAGAAAAAACGCCTTCATTATCTCGATAACATCTTCGAGCCTGAAGACGCTTATGTAATTTCATATTAATTAACCCTGCTTTCCTGTATTTAATCCGCATTATTATACTACTAAATACAATATAAGTCAAGAAGTTTCCGGTTTTTTTGCAGGTTGACAATCGAATATTACTATGTTATATTTACTTTTTACGCATTACGCAGAAGTACACAGATAACTAAGCAGATGATCGCAGATTCATAATGAATACAATATAAAAATCTGTGATAATCTGCTAAAAATCTGCGATTGTCTGCGTTTAGGAGGAAAAATGCATAAACACATCTCAGTATTAGTCAGTATATCAATGCTTTTTGTTTTTTCAGCGCGGCCGGAATGCAGGACATTGCATAAGGATACGGGCAAAACGCCCGAATGGTTCGAGAAAAGCATAATCCCCGAGGACAAGTTCATCTACGCAGTCGGCCATTCAGAGCTTATGGACAGCAAAAACGAGGCAAAAGACGAGGCAATCGCCGATGCAACAGAAACATTCGTAAAATACTGCAAGGTTGATGTCCAGTCTTTTGACAGGAGCATAGAGGTTTATTCCAAAACCGGGGGCAAAGAGTTCGAGAAGTCCGACGTCCAGGGCCGAAGGGTAATCAGGTCAAAGGCGTTTGTGACAAGGGCAATACCGGAAGACTGGTTCATCCGCAAGGAAAAAGGCAAGTATGCCGCGTCAGTTCTCCTTAAAGTCCCGAAGGAGGAGTTTGACAGGATAGTAAATGAAAAAGACGTAAAGATCTCGATGGATATTTTTCTGTACTATCAGAACGAGAAGGGAAAGATGAAGATGCTGGACGAGGGCGACGTGATGCAGTCAGGCGGAGGTTACGCCCTTTACATCAGGCCCAGCGACACCTGTTATTTATACGTGTTCCAGATAGACTCCCTGGGGGAGTCGTTCAGGCTGTTCCCTAACTCCATGTATGAAACAGAAGAAAATCCCCTGATGCCGTCAAGCGACAACTGGCTGCCTAATGAAATAGACCTCTTTGAGCTGGATGAGACAACCGGCAAGGAACACATCTACGTGTTTGCCTCCCTTGAGCCAATAGAAGAGTTCGAGGGGGAGAAAGCTTTGAGCCTCACGAAGAGTGACATAGACAGAGTCATAGAGATAAAAAAGATGGGCGTTAAGGGAGTAATAAAAAAACGCGATACCGGAGAAATCAAGCCTCCGCAGCAGGCCAGAAAAATCGCAGAGATAAAGAAGAAACTCCAGTCAGAAGGGGCTTTCGTTTACGAAACCTGGTTCTGGCATAAATAGTGTTCCGTATTTTATGTAGGGCGAGGCTTTAGCCTCGCAAATTTATAGCGACCCTAAAGGGTCGCCCTACGAAAAACAATAAAGGTTTTTGTAGGGTGAGGCTTTAGCCTCGCAAAT
>JAFGIL010000038.1 GCA_016929635.1 Endomicrobiales bacterium | reverse complement strand
CCAGTTCGCATACGCTCCTGAATAAATAGTTTCATTGAACGGAACACTCTTTTTGCGGAGATAACCTCTCGGTCATACCCTTCCCAAGTGTTGATATTTAAACTATAATGCTTGTGGAATAATCATTAATCCCTTTTGGGAGCTACGTCAGTTATTTCCTGTAGAAATACAGAGTACTCGAATAAATGCATTAGGTTAATCAGTAAACCCACATCCTCATCTGTTAAATCATTCGGAAAATAAATATATCTCTTATCTGGAAAGATTTGAAAAAGCCCTAGCAGTGAATTGGTCCTATATATCTCTATAATATTATTTTCGCAGATCCATGTAAACGGTAAATAACAATGTACCTTTTTTCGCAAATAGAAATGTACCAATTTCAGCAAATAACGATGTACTAATTTCAGCAAATAAGAATGTACCTTTTCTGTCAGAAGAAGAATTTCTTTCAGGAAAAAGCTTTCCATTTTTTCATTTAAATCAGATTTAAGAAAACAAAACAACTTAGTGTTGATAATGTTGTTTTGAACCAATTGGGATTATCCTGTTATTGGCAAACTGATAATTATTAACCAATACCAGGAGGATTACCAATGAGTAAAAAATTAATGTATAAACTGATTATGTATCATGAAGTTAAAAAACGACGCAGGGACGGCTTAAAGCCTTCTCAAATAAGCAGGGACCTTGGCCTTGATAAAAGAACAGTTAGAAAATATATTGCTATGACTGAAGAAGAATACCTGGATTTTATTCACAACCAAAAGGATCGTGAGAAATTGCTGGGTCCATACGAAGAGTTTATAAAGACCAGGTTGGAAAACTGCGAGGATGCATCTGCCGCTCAGGTTCACGACTGGCTAAAAGAACATCATAATGATTTTATTGATGTAAATGAAAAGACAGTCTTCAACTTCGTTCTGTATGTTCGAAACAAATACGGAATACCAAAACCCTTTAACAACAGGGATTATACACAGGTTGAGGAGTTACCTTACGGGAAGCAGGCCCAGGCAGATTTTGGAGAATACAACATGACAACCGATGACGGGAAACGTAAGAAAATATATTTTTTCTCCATGGTGCTCTCCCGGGCACGACAGAAGTTCGTCTGGTACTCGGAACATCCATTTACGACTCTTGTAGCCATTGCCGCTCATGATAAAGCTTTTTATTACCTGGAAGGGATCCCCGGGGAGATCGTGTACGATCAGGATACATTGTTAATTGTTGATGAAAACAAGGGAGATTTGATTTTAACAGAAGCCTTCCGAAAGTACGCTGAGTACAGGGGATTTAAATTGCACTTTTGCCGGAAGTCTGATCCCCAGAGCAAGGGTAAAATCGAAAACGTGATAAGATATATTAAGTACAATTTCCTGCGCGGCCGCGTCTTTGTTAATATCGATACGCTGAACGGTCAGGCGATGGAATGGCTCAGCAGAACCGCCAATGCAAAGGTACATTCTGCCACAAAGAGGATACCCTGCCAGGAATGGCTTATTGAGAAGACTTATTTAAAACCCATATTGAACTCTTTCAAACCAGCAAGCCTTTTGGATGAATATGATGTAAGAAAGGACAATACAATCTCTTATAAGGGTAATTTTTACCGGGTTCCTACGGGAACCTACAAACCTCCCAGGACAACTGTTTGGACTGAACTAACCGATGATAACCGGCTGATCATATACAATACCAACAATAATAAAATTGCATCCCATAAGATTTACTGCGGAAAAGGAAAAACCATTGGTGGCAACAATTACAAAAGAGACTTCTCTTCGGGTATCAATCAGCTGATAGATGAATTATCCGGGCAGTTCACTAATCCTGATCAGGTTAAAGAATACCTCCTTAAGATACGCCATGATAAGCCCCGTTACATACGGGATCAGCTTCAACACATTAAAAAACTTATGCTAATATTTAATATGAGGGTAATGAATCAGGCAATGGATTTTTGTATCGAAAACAAGATCTACAAGGCGACAGACATGGGAAGCGTGGCAAAAAAGATACACGCCCAGCTTACCCGGGATACAGTAATTACCCCTCCTATAATTATAGATACAATAAACCGGACGGCCCATAAAATTATACCAAATAAAAGTGACATATCAGATTATCAATCATTAATGAACTAAGCCTATGGAAACAAAAACGAAAGTCCTCAGAGATTACGCCGGCCAACTCAAACTAATGGGAATACAGGATCATGTGGAAAAACTCATCGACAAGGCTGCTGAAGAAAAGTGCAGTTACCTTGATTTTTTACTCAACTTCCTGGAAACAGAGATTAACCACAGAAGCAGCCGTAACCTTGAGAAAAGAATCAAAGCCGCAAAACTGCCTGTTAATTATAACCTGGATCAGTATGATTATTCTTTTATTAATGGCATCAGTAAACAACAGCTAAAGCAACTGAGAGAATGCATGTGGCTGGAGAAAATTTTTAACATCGTATTGATGGGTCCTTCCGGAACAGGAAAGACTCTAATTGCCGCCGGACTTTGCTATGATGCTTTAAAATCAGGTTACAGAGCTTACTTCCGGACAATGGAACAAATCAATGAAATATTAATCATGAAGGATATAACCAAGTCAGCTTTAATGGAATATAATAAATTACTTAACGCTCATTTGCTGGTCATTGATGATATTATGATGTTTGCCCTTGAAAAAAAACAGGCAGTACAGTTTTTCAATTTTATCAATCATCTCCATGAAAAAGCTTCTTTTATTGTCACAACCAACAAAAGCCCGGAAGAGTGGGTTAAGATGCTTGATGATGAAGTTATTGCAACTGCCCTGCTGGATAGAATTCTGTATCGCTGTGAAGTTATCAGGTTGTCAGGGAAAAGTTACAGGTTAGAAAACCGGAAAACTATTTTTAATTGAGCTTTTGTTCTTTTGTTCTTTGATTTTTTGTATGTTTAAATTGAAAAAATGGACATTCTTAATTGCTGTTTTT
>JAFGIL010000037.1 GCA_016929635.1 Endomicrobiales bacterium | reverse complement strand
CATTTTTTGTAAGGGAAAATGTCCCTGTAAGATTTGTTGAAAAATACAACAAAGAAATTACTGATTTGAATTACAGGGCGGCAAGAGTTTTGACTCTTCTGGGAATAGGCATTATTCCTTTTTCCATCGTTTTTGACTATCTAATACCTGGACCAGAATATATACAGTATTTTGCCGTTATCAGGATGTCTATCACAGTATTTCTGGTTTTCTGTTATATAGTGTTAATTAAAAAATTTAGAAGTCATGGAGCTGAAATGTCCATGATTGTTTTAATATCAGTAGGATTCGGACTATCATTGATAATTAGAAAATTAGGTTATGAACATTCTTATTATGCTATGTTTATTCTTGCATATTTAGGTTCAATGATTGTTCCTTACGGATTTAAGAAGAACCTTATAACTTGTTTATCAATATTCAGCTTCTATACTATACCAGTAATATTATTCGACTTGAAGAAATTAAATGTAGCCGTATTCTTTAATAATGCTGGGTTTCAATTTGAAACTATAGTAATTGCAACTATTTTCAGTTACTTCCAGACTGAAAGAATAAAACGCGAAATAATAAACAGGTTGATGGTGACAAAGCAGGCCGAAGAGCTTGAAATGAAGAATGTAGAAATTATTGAAATGGCTAATGCGAAAAAAGACTTTATAGCTGATATTACTCATGATATAAAAACACCTCTTTCTGTAATATCCGGGCATTCAGAATTGCTGAAAGACTGCGTAATAACCGGAACCGATGAATGGAAATTTTCTAATATCATTAATAATTCGGTGAACCAATTAAGCAGGTTGATAGACAGGCTGGTTTCTATTGCTTTATTAGACAGCGAAGATAAGCCCAATTTGGAATTATATGAATACTACAGCTATGTAAGGCAGTTTGTTCAGTTTTTTAATGACACGGCTAAAAAGAATAAGATAAAGTATACTTTAAACATTGATGAAAGTGCTGCCATTATTCAAATTGATGTTACATGGCTTGAAAGAATTCTGGGCAATATTCTGCAGAATGCGTTTAAATTTACAAAAGCCGGCGATTCAATAACAATAAGGGTTTATCGAGATTCAAGTTATGTATATACTGAGATAACAGACACGGGTGAAGGTATACCTGCTGACAAAATTAAATATATATTCAATAAAAAATATCAGGCCCATGATTCCAATAAATTTAAAGGGTATGGGCTTGGCCTTAATATCGTTAAAGAAACACTTAATAAGCTGGGAGGGGAGATATTTGTTTATTCAAAAGAAGGTGGCGGTACAACTTTTCATTACAGCCTGCCGTTATACGTGAACCAGCATGCCATGGCAAAGAATATTAATTATGAAGGGGATGACAGGAGAAGAGGAGATGACAGAAGATCCGGTGATGATAGAAGATCCGGTTTAGATAGGAGAAATCAGGAAAGATTAAGGTTGTTAAGAGATGAGATAGAACAGGAAGTTGAAATTGAGATTGATTTGGATATGTATGAAAATAAGAATCCTAATAAACCTATGGTGCTAATTGTGGAGGATACTCCCGGCCAGATAAATCTTATAGTTGAAAGCCTGAAAAATGACTATAACCTTCTATTTACCAGGAACGGAAGAGAAGGCCTTGAAAAGTTTAATATAGAAAAGAGAAACATAGCTCTAATCCTAACCGATGTCAAGATGCCTGAAATGGATGGATTAGAGTTATGCAGGAGGATATTTGCTAAAGAAGAGAATAAACACATTCCACTTATATTCATAACGGCATTTTTTAATGAAAACGACGAATATAAAGCCATTCAGATGGGAGCGACTGATTATATTCAGAAGCCGATTAATACCCATATATTAAAAGAAAAAATCGATCATTGGATATCCCGACGAAAGGGAGAATTAGTATTACAGGACTTTTGCCATTCACTGGAAAATAAAATTAAAGAAATATCTCGTTTAAGAGACATTGTAAATCATGAGATAGGCCATCCGTTGTCCATTTTGGGCGGGACTGACTACTATGTCCAGGAGTTATATAATCAACATTATGAAGCCTCTACTGAAAAAGAAAAAGAGTTATGGAATGGATTAAAATCACTTAAGATAGGCGTAGAATCCATAAAATCCATACTTGAAATTGCCAAAGAGCTTCAGGAAAGTACTTTGGGACATATCCAATCCGAGACCATAGAATCAATACTTAATGATGCCATACAGCAAAGTAAAAGCTTCTACAGCAATGTGGATATTAATTTTGTATATGAGAATACAAACGAAGTTCATAATGTTATTTGCGACAAAAATCTTTTAACACAGGTCTTTAAAAATGTACTTAAAAACTCTGTTGATGCTATTATGCAAAAACACGAAATAGGCGGTAGAATTGAAATTAAAGTTGAGAAAAAAGATAATGACTGGATTTCTATATCAATAACAGATAATGGCATCGGTTTATCAGAAGAATTACAGAAAAACGTATTCAAGTTTAAATTCACAACAAAGAGAGATGCCACAGGTGTAGGCTTATACCTGTCAAAAATTATAGTCAGAATGCATGGCGGTAATATTGAGCTGGGATCAAAAGAGGGGATAGGGACTAGTATTGAAGTTACTTTGCCCCTTACAAAGAAATTAATTGTAAGTGATGCAAAAAAGCTAATTTGATACAAAATTAATTTTTGTATAAGTATACAGGGGAACAACCTAAGATCTTCTTTTAATAATCATAAATTTCAATATAAATATTTTCTCTATTTTTAATATTTTCGAAATGATAAATAGGGGGAAGATGTGTCTAAAAATATTCTAATTGTTGATGATGAAAAGGATATAGTACTTGTATTAAGGCTGGCTTTGGAAAAGGCAGGTTATAACGTTTTTGAAGCATATAATGGCATTGAAGCGCTGAAAATTGCTGACGAAAAAGGCCCTGACTTAATTGTATTGGATATTATGATGCCGCAGTTAGATGGACATACAGTTAACATCCGCTTAAAAGAAAATCCAAAGACGGCAAAAATACCTGTAATAATCATCACTGGCAGAGGAAATTTTAAGGAACTGATTGAGGTGAGAAACGATTTGAAAATATTTGAATACCTTGAAAAACCATTTGCAGTTTCAGTTTTAATTGATAAAATAAAAGAGATAGTGCCGGTTTGATTGAGCAAATTTATAAAATGTAAATTGGAGATATAAGTGGGGAACATAAACTTACTGCTTTTAACAAATCAACCAGAAACAACCAATACAATTCAAAACAATATATCTAACATTGATGATAAACCTTACAGTCTGGATAACATACAAGAAGTTTCGAGTGTGATAAATCGGTTAAAAGAAGGCGGTATAGACGTATTATTGATTGACATTAAAAAAACAAATAATGACGGGCTTGAAACTTTACATAAAATAAAGTCGGAAGTCTCTAAAGTCCCGATAATTGTTTTAGTTGAAAGGAAAAATTCCGATTTCGCTATAAAGGCAATTGACAGCGGTGCCAACGATTATTTGATAAAGGATGAGATAACCCCAAATTTATTAGCAAGCTCTCTTAGATATGCGCTGGAGCGTAACGTTTTGATGATAGAGCTTGAACAATATGCAAGAGAGCTTTTGGTAAACGAAGAATATTTCAGAAATCTGATTGCAAGCAATGTTGATAGCATGGTGGTTGTAGATAAAGAAAATATTGTACGTTTCGTAAATTCCGCAGCAGAATCATTTTTTTGCAAGAAGTCAAAAGAAATCATCGGAAAACCTTTTAAATATGAAATTGATCCAAATAAAATAGTAGAGATAAACATCACACAAAACAGAAATAAAATTTCTATTGCTGAAATGAGGGTAGTTGAAATAGAATGGGAGCGTGAGCCTGCTTATCTTGCGTCACTTAGAGATATAACTGAACGTAAGCGTGCAGAAGAAGAGAAGACAAAATTAATAAAGGAACTTAAAGATGCCTTAGTAAAGATAAAAACATTGAGTGGTTTAGTGCCAATCTGTGCTGTTTGCAAGAAAATTCGAGATGACAAAGGCTTTTGGAACCAATTAGAGTCATATATACAGGATCATTCAAGTGCTGAGTTTAGTCATGGCATATGTCCTGATTGCCAGAAAAAACTGTACCCTGATACAATAGAAAAGGAAGAAAAGAAATGAAAATAAATACAAAAATTATTAAATGGATAAAAATGAAAGTTAAAAATTCAGGAGCAAAAGGCTGCGTTTTTGGATTGTCCGGAGGGATAGATTCGGCTGTTGTTTCCGTTTTGGCTTCAAAAGCAGTTGGCAGAAAGAAAGTTCTAGCGCTTATAATGCCATGCGAATCTTCAAAAAAAGATATAGATGATGCACTTTTAATGGCAAAAAAATTTAAATTACCGTATAAAACCATCAACCTGAAGCCATTCTATAAACTGATTAGAAAAACATTGCCAAAAGGTAATAAACTGGCGATAGCAAATTTAAAACCTCGTTTAAGAATGTTGGTTTTATACTATTTTGCAAATAACTTGAATTACCTTGTTGTGGGAACGGGAAATAAATCGGAATTGTCAGTAGGCTACTTTACTAAATATGGCGATGGCGGTGTGGATATCCTGCCTTTAGGCAATATATTTAAAAAAGATGTGGTTAAATTAGCTCAGAAATTATCAGTTCCAGAAAATATCATAAATAAGCCGCCATCTGCGGGCCTGTGGAGCGGACAGACAGATGAAAGTGAAATGGGAATAACGTACAACCAGCTTGATAAAATACTGGCTGATATAGAAAATAAAAATCTGACAAAGAATTCTTCTGCAAAAAAAGTTAAAAAAATGATGAAACTCAGTTCACATAAATTACGCCTCCCCCCGATATTTTCGCATTAGAATGTGATTTTCTTGACTTTGAAGCCTCATTTTAGTAAAATCAATACTGATAAAAATACAACATAGGAGTGAATGATGTCAGAAATAGCATTGAACGAGAAAAATTTTGAATCCGAAGTATTAGATTCAAAATTACCTGTACTTATCGATTTTTGGGCTCCATGGTGCGGCCCCTGTAAAATGATAGCCCCTGTTGTTGAACAAATCGCACGTGAATACGAAGGAAAGATGAAAGTCGGCAAAATTAATACCGATGAAAATATGGAATTATCTACTAAATATCAGGTTACCTCAATTCCAACTTTACTTATTATTAAAGAAGGTAAAGTAGTAAATAGAATAGTAGGTTACAAATCTAAAAATGAGCTTGTTAATTTAGTAAATGATTTAGTAAAATAACTTAATAAGAACCTTCCTTATTTTGATGAAAATCACAAAATGTCTTCAGATTTATACGATGTTATAATCATAGGCGGCGGCCCTGCCGGGCTTACTGCCGGTATATACTGTTCACGCTCAAAATTAAAAACACTTCTGATAGAAAAGATGGGTTGCGGCGGCCAGTCGGCAATTACAGATTGGATTGAGAACTATCCCGGGTTCCCGGAAGGAATCAACGGTTTTGAACTTTCAAATAAGTTTGAGCAGCAGGCAAAGAACTTCGGACTTAAGATAATAACAGATGAAGTCACAGAAATAAAATCAGAAGAAAATGATTCAAAGGAAAAAACCGTTAAAACAAGCGCAGCAGAATATAAAAGCCTGTCTTTGATTATTGCATCTGGAGCAGCATATAAGAAATTAGAAGTTCCCGGAGAAAAAGAATTCCTGGGCAAAGGCGTATCCTATTGTGCGACATGCGATGGACCTTTTTTTAAGGATAAAGATGTTGTTGTAGCAGGAGGGGGCAATTCTTCTGTTCAGGAAGCCATCTATTTAACGCGTTTTGCAAAAAATGTAACACTTGTCCACAGAAGGGACAGACTAAGAGCTGCAAAAATCCTTCAGGATAGAGCAAGTAATAATCCCAAACTAAAGCTTTTATTAAATACAATAATTACCAAAATAGAGGGCAGTGAAAAAGTCAATAAAATAATCGTTAAAGATGTAGTAAGCGGTCATGAAAATGAGGTGCAAACAGACGGAGTCTTTATTTTTGTAGGTCTTGTGCCTAATACAGGATTTATTAGTGTCATTAATAAAGATGAAAAAGGGTATATAATCACGGATTCAGACATGAAAACATCTCATCCTGGCATTTTCGCGTGCGGCGATGTCATAAAAAAGATACTGAGGCAGGTAGTAACAGCCTGCGGAGAAGGTGCTACAGCTGCCTATGCTGCCCAGGAGTATGTAGAAGAATTAAAAGGTACCGCATACAAATACTGAGTTTATGAAGAAGCTTTATTTAATAGACGGAAATTCCTACATCCACAGGGCCTACCACGCATTGCCTCCCCTAACAACGTCAAAAGGAGAAATGGTTAATGCTGTTTACGGTTTCATCCGGATGATGCTGAAAATACTGAATTCGGAAAAACCCGATTACGTAGCAGTATGTTTTGATTATCCCGCAAAGACCTTCAGGCATAAAGAATATCCCGAATATAAAGCAACAAGAAAAAAGATAGATGAGGAGCTTAAAAATCAGATGCCTCTTGCCCGTGATGCAGCAAGAGCACTGAATTTGGAGGTTTTCGAAAAAGAAGGATATGAAGCGGATGATATTATTGCAACTCTGGCAAAAGATGCTGAAAAAGATAAAGTGAATGTTGTTATTGTCACGGGAGATAAGGATGCTTATCAGCTTGTAGACAATAACATCAGCATACTGAATGAGCAAAAAAGTATAATTTATACCCCTCAAAAAGTTGAGGAAAAATACGGTCTAAAACCTGAAAAAATGATAGATATGTTCTCGCTGATGGGCGATTCCTCAGATAACGTTCCGGGAGTAAGGGGAATAGGCGAGAAGACGGCCGTAAAGTTATTACAGAAGTTCGGTTCACTGGAAAATATATTTAAAAACATTAATTCAATTGAGGGAAGGACAAAAGAGTTATTGTCAGGTGCCAAAAATGATGCGGAAAAAAGCAAGTCTCTAGTAACTCTAAACAGTAAGGTGCCGCTGGGCAAAAAGTGGTCTGATTGTGAAGTAAAATCCATCGATGAAAATAAAGCAATTGAGTTTTTTAAGCGTTTTGAGTTTACAAGCCTTATTAGAGATATTTCATCTGATAAAACTTCTATAAACCAGGCTCAGGCTCAAGGGGTTCCCGTTAAATTCGAAGTTAATTTGATTGAATCCGCTGAAGATTTGAAAAAGCTGATAAAGAGCCTTAAAAAGACAGATAAGTTATCTGTAGATCTAGAGACTAACAATTTAAATCCACTAAATTCAAAGATAGTCGGAATATCCCTGTCTTATGATTCAAAAGGGGGATTTTATATTCCAGTAGGGCATAACTATTTAAATGTACCAAAACAACTGGCAATAAAAGAAGTTATAAAGGAATTAAAGCCGATATTTGAGGATAAAGATATCAAAAAATACGGCCATAACATAAAATTCGACCTGCTGGTATTGAAAAACAATGATGTAACTCTTCAGGGAATTCATTTTGATACGATGATAGCTTCATACTGCCTGAATCCTGCGCGCTCAAGCCACGGATTAAAGAATGTAACATTTGAATACCTGGGCTATAGAATGACTGAAATCAAGGAGTTAATCGGAACAGGCGCAAAACAGATTACTATGGACAAGGTTGAAATCAACAGGGTTGCCCCGTATGCATGTGCCGATGCGGTAATGGTAATCAGGCTGGCAGAGGGAATGGAAAAGGAATTAAAAGAAAAAAATCTGGAAGAGCTATTTTTTGATGTAGAAATGCCTCTGGTTAATATTCTTTCTGAAATGGAGTCAGCCGGCATAAAAATTGACGAAAAATACCTCAAGCACCTTTCCCAGGAGTTTTTGAGCAGTCTGTCTAAACTGCAGCGAAAGATATTTACGCTGGCCGAAGAGGAGTTCAATATAAATTCTCCCAAGCAATTGGCATTTATTCTGTTTGAAAAGCTTAAGCTCCCGGTTATTAAAAAAACAAAGACAGGCAGTTCAACCGATGAGGAAGTTTTAAGGACATTATCCAGCCAGCATGACCTGCCAAAATACCTCCTTGAATACAGAGAGCTTCAGAAGCTAAAATCGACATACATCGATGCTCTGCTAGATCTATTGGATTTTAAGGAAAATCGCATTCATACATCTTTTAATCAGACAGTTACTGCTACAGGAAGACTGTCCTCGTCAAATCCGAACCTTCAAAATATACCCATCCGAACCGAATACGGGAAAAAAATCAGGAGAGGTTTCATTGCAGAAAAAGGCTTTTTATTTCTTTCTGCAGATTACTCCCAGATTGATTTAAGGGCTCTGGCGCATATATCAGAGGATAAAGCATTAATCAATGCATTTAATAAAGGCGAAGATATTCACACAGCTACAGCTAAAGAAGTTTTTGGCAAGGTAGACGCTGATTTGCGAAGGGTTGCCAAAACTATAAATTTCGGTATTGTTTATGGGCAGTCGCCTTACGGATTGGCCCAGCAGTTAGGTATATCTAACAGCCAGGCAAAGGAATATATAGACCATTATTTCTCAAAATACAGCGGAGTAAAGGTTTGGAAGGAAAAGATCATCAAACAGGCTCAAAAGGATGGTTATGTATCAACGCTTTTGGGCAGAATAAGATATTTACCCGAAATTAATGCTAAAAACGCACAGGTAAGGGGCTTTGCAGAAAGGATGGCTTTGAACACCCCTATACAGGGCACCTCGGCAGATATAATAAAGGTTGCAATGATAAACGTTGATAAAGAGATAAGAAAAAATCATGACGAAACCAGGTTATTGTTACAAGTACACGATGAATTACTGTTTGAAGTGCCGGAGAAGGAGATTAGAAATATAGCGCGAATAGTAAAATCACTTATGGAAAATTCAGTGCAACTGAAAGTGCCGGTTGTGGTTGACGTAAAAGCAGGAAAAAACTGGATGGATATGGAACAAGTCACGGTATAAAATGGCAAAAAGAATAAAATCTTATCTTAGAATAAATAATAAAATGAAAAATGTTACGTTAATTGGATTGACCGGAGGGTTATCTTCGGGTAAGACAACCGTTGCCAAGGAGTTTAGAAAGCTTGGCGCAAAAATAATCGATGCGGACAAAATTGCGCACAGTATATTAAAACCAAACACTGCGACCTGGAAAAAAATAGTAAAAAACTTTGGAAAGGACATTTTACTGTCCAATAAAACAATAAATAGAAGCAAACTTGCAGCTATTATTTTTAAGAATAAAGAAAAAAGAGTTAAATTGGAAAGAATAACACATGGTGTTATAGTCAAGGAGATTAACAAAAGGATTGTTTCATTGTCCAAATCTTATAATAAAAAGGTCGTTATTGTTGATGCTCCGCTGCTTTATGAAGCAGGGTTAACCAAATTCATGTTCAAAAATATTGTAGTTTGGGTGCCGAAGAATATACAAATCAAACGGTTCAAGAAACGAAATAAAATTTTTACAAAAAGTGAAATAATATCAAGGATTAACGCCCAGATTCCTTTAAGCAAAAAGAAGAAACTGGCGGATTTTACAATCAACAATTCTTATCATTTAGCAAGAGTAAGGAAAAGAATCAAAAATATCTGGCTGCACTTGACAAGGAATAACTAATTATGTATAATTTGCTTGAATTTACATACCAATCTCGAAAGATTGCATATCTAAAGGAGCTTCCCTATAAGGGTAAAATCACATTTAGATGTTTTTTAAATCAGCAAAATAAATTTAATACAAATAAAGCTACGGGTTTGTTTTTCTTTTTATAATTCCACGATGCTGAGAAAAGTATAGATTAAAAACTGCTTATTATTCAAACTATTCTAAAAACTATTTACTAGAGGATGCTATCCTAATTGCTTATTAAATCAAATCATGTTGATAAATCAATATAATTTATTTTGGAGGTTTAAATGGAAAAATCTATGGATGTAACATCTCTGTCTAACCGTACTATCACTGAGCTTACTAAAATCGCAAAAGACTTAAAAATTGAGCCACTTTCAGGGCTTAGGAAACAGGAGTTGATCGTAAAAATACTCGGGGCACAGGCCAAAGAAAGCAATCTTGTCTATGATAAGGGCGTCCTGGAGATTTTGCCTGATGGGTTTGGTTTTTTACGCTCACCAAATTATAACTATTTGCCAGGTCCTGATGATATATATATATCTCCATCTCAGATAAAAAAGTTTGCATTAAGAAAAGGTGATACTGTTGCAGGCTATGTTAGGCCCCCGAAAGACCAGGAAAGATTCTTTGCTTTACTGCAGGTAAAACTGGTAAATGACCAGGAGCTTGATAATATACGCGAGCGTGTATTGTTTGACAACCTTACACCGCTTTATCCAAACCAGCGTATAACCCTTGAAACATCCCGGAATGAGATTTCTACAAGAATCCTTGATTTAACAGCCCCGTTAGGCAAAGGGCAAAGGATGCTGATTAACGCTGCGCCAAGAACCGGAAAAACAGTGTTATTGCAGAAAATAGCCAACTCAATAACCACAAATCATCCGGAAGTAGTCTTAATGGTATTACTGATTGACGAACGTCCCGAAGAGGTTACTGATATGCAGCGTTCGGTAAAGGGTGAAGTTATATCGTCCACCTTTGATGAACCCGCTGACAGACATATCCAGGTTGCCGAGATGGTAATAGAAAAAGCCAAGCGTTTAGTGGAACACGGGAATGATGTTGTTATACTTTTAGACTCCATTACCCGTCTTGCAAGAGCTTATAATACGGTTACACCATCAAGCGGACGTGTTTTATCAGGAGGCCTCGATTCTAATGCTCTCCAAAGGCCCAAAAGGTTCTTCGGAGCTGCCAGAAACATCGAAGAAGGCGGAAGCTTGACAATTATAGCCACTGCCCTTATTGAAACCGGAAGCAGGATGGATGACGTAATATTTGAAGAATTTAAAGGTACCGGCAACTGCGAGGTGTATTTAGACAGGAAACTCGCAGACAGGCGTATATTCCCTGCAATCGATATTACGCGTTCCGGTACCCGAAAAGAAGAACTTCTGCTTAACGAGGATGAGCTTAATAAGGTTTGGATATTACGAAAAGTTATTACGCCTTTAAATCCTATTGAAGCTATGGAGCTTTTGATTGAAAAGATTTCTGCAACAAAGTCCAATAAAGACTTTCTTAAGTCAATGGAACTTTCCAGTATATAGTGAACCTCGATCTTGAAATTTGACTTTTCGTTTTTTTTTCTCTATAATTAATAGGCTTTTATAGATTTATTCATGAACGGAGGAACAGAACAAATGAAGGAAGGAATACACCCAAAATATGTGGAATCAACTGTAACGTGTGTATGCGGTAATACCTTTAAAACACGTTCTACAAAGCCACAAATAAAATTAGATATATGTTCTAATTGCCATCCTTTCTTTACAGGAAAGCAGAAAATAGTTGATACCGCAGGAAGAGTGGAACGATTCAAGAAACGTTTTGCAAAAACCGAAGGTAAAACCGTAAAGAAAAAGGCTTCACACAAGAAAAGGGCTATCAAGAGGCCTAAGGGTAAAATATTGTCTACTTCGCACGTGCGGAAGAAAACCACAGCTAAAAAAGAAGCTAAAAACCCAAAATAGCTTTAATAATTTATTAAATGACAGAGATAATATTAATATTGCTCTGTCATTTTTTTGTATATAGGGGCTGATAAACATGTTTGAAGAGAAACTTGAACAACTGAATAACCGTTTCCATGAGCTTGAAAAAAGTATTAGCGACCCGTCCGTCATTTCGCAAAACGAGCTCTATAAAAACTATTTACGCGAACACTCTTTGCTCGCTCCCGTAATCCAGAAATACCAGGAATTAAAACACTTGAATAATGAACTTAACAATCTTGAAGAGCTCAAATCATCGGCTGACGATGAAATTAAGAAAATTGCGATTATTGAGTACGATGAAATAACTGAAAAGATAAAAAACCTGGAATCTGAGATAAAATTGCTTTTATTGCCAAAAGATCCAAATGAAGAAAAGAATATCATAGTTGAAATACGTGCAGGTACCGGCGGTGATGAAGCAGCGCTTTTTGCAGGTGAGATATTCAGGATGTACTGCCGCTACGCAGAATCAAAAGGATCTAAAATAGAAGTTATGGACGGGCATTCTACCGGTCTCGGAGGGTTTAAACAGGTTACATTTATGATTTCAGGAAAACAGGCCTGGAAGAATTTTAAATATGAAAGAGGTATCCACAGGGTCCAGCGTGTCCCTGTAACTGAATCTTCGGGCAGAATACACACTTCAGCAATCAGTGTGGCAGTTCTTCCTGAGGCTGAAGATATTGAAGTAGAAGTAAAAAATGAGGATTTAAGGATTGATACTTACAGGTCATCTGGAGCGGGCGGCCAGCATGTAAATAAAACTGATTCGGCTGTAAGAATAACTCATTTACCTACGAATATTGTCGTTACATGCCAGGATGAGCGCAGCCAGTTAAAAAACCGTGCGAAAGCAATGAAGATATTAAGGGCGAAACTTCTGGAGAAAAAACAGATGGAGTATCAGCAGGAGATTACCAGTAACCGGCGCCAGCAGGTGGGAAGCGGCGATCGTTCTGAAAAAATACGTACGTATAATTATCCCCAGAACAGAGTAACTGACCACAGGATTAATTTTAGCATTCATAAACTCGAGCAGGTTTTAAACGGCGACATGGAAGAACTTGTCCAGAAGCTGATACAGGAAGACAACGAAGAAAAATTAAAAAATCTTGAAAAGATATCATAACCTTAAGATGAAACAAATATGGACAGTCCAGTCAATTCTGGATTGGACTACGGAATATTTTACAAAGAACAAAATCAAACAGGCAAGGACTGAGGCTGAAGTCCTGTTATCATCAGTTTTGGATTGTAAGAAGACAGATTTAAACCTTATTTTAGATAAAGAAGTGCCGAAAGAAAACATTGAAACCTTTAAAGTCTTTATTAAAGAAAGAAAAAAACGAAAACCTATTTCATACATTATTGGCAACCACGAATTCATGGGATTAAAATTTAAAGTTAACGAACATACTCTAATCCCAAGGCCTGAGACGGAAATATTAGTGGAGGAAGTGCTAAATCTGACAAAGAAAGGTCATGACAAAATACTTGTAGATGTAGGCGCGGGATCAGGCAATATTGCAATCAGTATTTCTAAATTATCAAAGATAGACCATTTATATGCAGTAGATATAAGCCTTGAAGCGCTTTCTGTGTGCTGGGACAATATAAATGCCCATTCAATGGCTGCTAAAATAATCCCAAAACACGGCGATCTATTGGAGCCATTAATGGATGAAAATTTAAATAAAAAAATTGATATAATAGTATCAAACCCGCCTTATGTTGCATGGGATGAATATAATTTACTTGAACCTGAGATACATTATGAACCAAGGTTGGCACTTGACGGTGGAAAGGACGGCCTGGATTTTTACAGGAGGCTTGTTACCGAAAGTAAATATTATTTAAAACAAAATGGCTTATTGGTAATGGAGTTGAATGCAAATAAAAGCAGCAAAATAATGAGCATTACGGAGAATAGCGGATATAGAATAGAAAAGATTATAAAAGACTATGCGGGGTTGAATAGGGTATTAGTAGCAAGTATTTAAAAATGGAAAAATTATGGATAAAATTATAATTCATGGCGGCAGGAAACTCAGGGGAAAGTTGAATATTTCAGGCTCGAAAAATGCCGCATTGCCTATTTTAATAGCCACATTACTAACAAACGAAGATTGTGAAGTAAAAAATGTTCCATCATTGGCTGATATAGATACAACAATAGCATTACTAAAACATATTAATAAAAATGTAGAGAGACACGGCAGTAAAATACGGATTTCTTCTAACGCACATTTAAAGCATACTGCACCTTATGAATTAGTTAAAAAAATGAGGGCCAGCGTGCTTGTAATGGGTCCTATTTTGGCCCGTTTAGGGGAAGTGTCCGTTTCTCTTCCGGGAGGCTGTGCTATAGGAGCAAGGCCTATTGATATTCATTTAGATGGGTTTGAAAAATTGGGCGCAAATATTTCATTAAGAGGCGGCTATATTCAAGTCAAAGCTGAAAAACTTAAGGGTGCAAGAATAGTTTTTAAATATCCAAGTGTCGGTGCAACTGAAAATCTATTGCTTGCAAGTGTTTTGGCAAGGGGAAAAACGATAATTGATAATGCAGCCCGGGAACCCGAAATAGTTGACTTGGCACGGGTTTTAATCAAAATGGGTGCGAAAATAAGAGGTGCGGGTTCAAAAAAAATCGTAGTAGAGGGGGTTAAAAAACTCAATGGATTCGCACATGAGATAATTCCGGATAGAATAGAAACTGCAACTTATCTTATCGCCGGTGCTATAACAAAAGGAAACGTGGTTTTAAAAAAGGCCGAGGGAAACCTGCTGAAAGCAGTTATAAGAAAGTTAAGGGAAAGCGGTATGAAAATTATCGTTAACAACAATACAATAAACGCAGTATATACGAAAACTCTAAAGCCTGTAAACATCAAGACAGGAGTATACCCTAGATTTCCTACAGATGTCCAAGCCCAGTGGATGGCCTTGATGTCTGTAACAAAAGGTAAATCAATAATTGAAGAGACAGTTTTCGAAAGCAGGTTTTCTCATGTCGGTGAGCTGCAGAGGCTGGGAGCAAATATCGAATTAAAAGGAAACAGGGCATTAATTAAAGGCGTTGAAAGGCTTTCCGGTGCACCGATAATGATTTCTGATTTGAGAGCAGGCGCTGCTTTGGTATTGGCAGCTCTGGTTGCCGGCGGTAAGAAAACAACAATTTCACGTGTGTATCATCTTGACAGAGGCTACGAGCATCTTGAAGTTAAATTAAGGGAACTGGGCGCAAAAATACGTCGAATAAAATAAACAGATTAAATCAGGAACAAGTGTTGAAAAAAGAAATTTTAATTATAGCTTCTCTTGTATTCATTCTAACGTCCTGCCTAATTAACAATCATAAAATCACAAAGGAAACAAAGGTCTTAATGGACACCTTTGTCGAAATAAAAGCAGAAAATCCCAATCAGATAAGCCTGGACCCTGTATGGAAAGAGGCAGAAAGGCTTATTAAGATTTTTGACAATCATTCCAAGGAAGGTGAAATAAGTTTAATTAATAAAAATTCCGGAGTTAAACCTGCAATTGTATCAAAGGAAGTATCAGGTCTTTTAGAAAAAGCTATTCATTTCTCTGAAGAATCAGACGGTATTTTCGATCCTACAGTTGTCCCTTTAGTTAACTTATGGAAAAAATCAGCAAAAACCAAAACTCTTCCCACATTGAAGGAATTAAATTATGCTAAAAAAAATATTAATTACAAAAAAATAAGGATAAAAGGTACCGGTGTCTATTTGCCGGTAAAAGGAATGAGCCTCGGATTAGGTGCTATAGCTAAAGGATTCATAGTCGATAAAATGGTTAATTCAATTAAGGAACTTGGCATAGAAAACGGAATAGTAAATGCGGGGGGGGATATCCGGGCTTTCGGAAAGAGGGAATGGAAAATCGGCATACAGCACCCAAGAAACCCCGCAAAAGTTTTATTTGTATTAAAAATAAAAAATCAATCAATAGCAACATCAGGCGATTATGAAAGGTTCTTTTTGCTTAATGGAAAGCGCTATAATCATATAATTGACCCGAGAACAGGTTATCCGGCAGATAAATCAATAAGCGCAACTGTTATTACCTCAAAGGCAGCTGATGCTGATGCGCTGGCTACTATTGCATTTATATTGGGGCCGAAGGATGGAATAGCTTTTATTTCAAAAATCGATGAAACAGAGTGTGTTATTATAGATCCTGCTGGAAAAGTTTTTGCAACCTCTGGCTTATTGGATGAAATCAAAATTAAGAATATATCAATATAAGTAATTTAATATAAAGAATTGCAAAACCCACCTTGTAAAAATCTAAAAACTGATTGATAATTACATTATTATTTAGTATAATCATAAATTATGGAAAAAGATAATTTATACATCCAGGTTAGGTCTATCCTTGATGCCGTTATCACATATGGGGATAGGGCAATAGAGAAATTTATATTAAAATACGACAAAACCTCTATTAATGCCAGAAGATTTCTGGTATCCAAACAGGAATGCAAGCAGTCACAGAAAAGAATTGACCCTCTGCTTAAAAAGTCATTAAAACTTGCGGCAAGAAATATATTGGCCTTTCATAATCAAGAACGAAAATGTTTAAAATCAGAATGGTTTTTGAAGAAAGGCGGTGTGACTACTGGCCAGTTGTCAAAGCCAATAGAAAAAGTCGGGATTTATATTCCTGGAGGACGTTTTCCTTATCCTTCAACAGTGTTGATGACAGCTATTCCCGCAAAAGTTGCCGGTGTTAAAGAGGTAATAATGGTTACCCCGGCCAAAAACCTGACGCCGGGTGTTTTATATGCGGCTGCTATTTCAGGAGTGAGCAAGATTTTCAGGGTCGGAGGGCCTGCTGCTGTTGCAGCTTTGGCATACGGTACTGATACAATTCCCAAAGTTGATCTTATCGTTGGCCCGGGTAACAAGTACGTCAATGAGGCAAAAAGACAGGTTTTTGGCCAGGTTGGCATTGATTCTCTTGCCGGTCCCAGCGAGGTAGCAATAATAGCAGATGCTGCCGGCAATCCCGAGTTTATAAAATCCGACTTGTTGGCACAGGTGGAACACGATCCTGACGCAAAAGCTTATCTATTTACAAATTGCAGGAATTTGCTGAATAATGTAAATATTCTGATAAACAGGGTTATAAGTGAATACAAACTGAAAACCCATATAAAACTTGTTTATGTTCCATCTTTGAAAGATGCGATATTTAAGATAAATAAACTGGCTCCTGAACATTTGGAGATAATTGTTAAAAATCCAAAAAACATACTCAGTAAGATAAAGAATGCCGGTGCGATATTTATAGGAAATTACTCGCCTACAGCGATAGGTGATTACTGGGCTGGGCCTTCTCACGTGCTTCCTACTGGAAGGACAGCAAGGTATGCAAGCGGTATTTCAGTTCTGACATTTTTAAAAAGAACAAGTTATATAAATTATTCTCACTATAAAATAAAAAATGATAATAGCTACATATGTAAAATCGCTGATGCTGAGGGTTTAAAATATCACAAGTATTCAGTCAAGGTAAGGAGATAATATGTCTGCAAAAAAATTATTACTAGACGTGAACAAACTGATGGAAGGAAAGAACATAAAAATCGATTTAACTCCAAAGGAGATTGAATTAATATTGATTCTTCTGAACAAAGAGGCTTCCTCGGATATTTTGAAGAACTCTGTTCCGATATATTCTCCCGAAGAGCTTCAATTACTGAAAAAACTAGAATCTGCTTTAGAAAGCGAAATAAGCCAGGATATTGTTTCTCCCGGGCATATTTCAAATATTAAGCACTAAAATATCAGTTAGGGGAAGATAAAGTGAAACAAAGGAAATCGAAAATCGCAAGAGTAACAAAAGAAACAAAGATAAAAATTGATCTGAATCTGGACAAAATCAAACCGATTAAGATTAAGACTTCTGTGCCATTTTTAGACCATATGCTTAATTTAGCTGCTTACCACGGAGGTTTTAGCCTGATTGTAAAATCTTCCGGAGATACAGAGATTGACGATCACCATTTAGTCGAGGATATAGGTATTGCATTGGGAATGGCTTTCGATAAAGCACTCGGAAATAAAAAAGGCATAAACAGATATGGAAATTTCCTTTTACCGATGGATGAAGCTCTTTCTTATATCTCATTGGATCTTTCCGGACGTCCGTATTTGGACTATAAAGTAAAATTTAAGCCGATTAAATGCGGTTTTGATTTTGACTTGCTGGAAGATTTCTTTTATTCCTTTGCGATTAACTCAAAAATAACATTGCATATATCCCTTAGAAAAGGAAGAAATAACCATCACATTGCAGAATCCATCTTTAAGGGTTTCGGCCGCTCCATGTCTCAGGCAATAAAGATAGACACCAGAAAAAAAAGAATACCTTCTACCAAGGGCAAGTTATAGAAATAAAATGAACAAAAGAGCTCCTTTAATTACAGTAATAGATTACGGAATGGGCAATATCAGAAGTGTGAGCAAAGCTCTTGAACTGCTTGGTGCAAAAGTGCTTGTAACAGACAGACCGAGAAAAATATTAGAAAGTGATGCTTCAGTATTTCCGGGCGTTGGCTCTTTTGGTCATGCTATTAAATATTTGAGAAAAAGCAAACTGGATACGACCATAACAAGCTTCATTGAAAAGAAAAAGCCTTTTCTGGGGCTTTGTTTGGGCTTTCAGCTGTTATTTGATTATAGTGATGAAGAGGGGGGGCACAAAGGTTTGGGTATTATCCCGGGCGAAGTAAAAAGGTTTTGTTTTAAAAGCAGTAAATTCAAAATTCCTCACATGGGCTGGAACATAGTAAAACCTGAGAACCGTATAGGAAAAACAAAGATGTTTAGAGACATAGGAAGAGACTCATTTTTCTATTTTGTTCACTCTTACTACGGAGAGCCTAAAATGAAAGAAAGCATTGCTGCAACTACAGATTATGGGTTTAATTTCTGTTCAGCTATTGCCAGAGATAATATCTGGGCATGCCAATTTCACCCGGAAAAAAGTTCGACTTTTGGTTTGAAACTCCTTAAAAATTTTGTAAGCGAGGCAAGTAAATGCTAGTTATACCCGCAATAGATATCAGAGCCGGCAATTGTGTTATGTTGACACAGGGTAAGATTGAAGATGAGACTATTTACTCAAAAGACCCTGTTTTCATAGCAAAATTATGGCAGGCAAAAGGGGCTAAAAGACTGCATGTGGTTGATTTGGACGGCGCTTTCCAGGGTGCTCCCAAAAACATTGAGATTTTGAAAAAGATAAGAGAAAGCGTCAGTATCCCTATACAATTTGGAGGAGGGGTTAGAAGCCTCGAAAATATCGAAAAATTGATAGGATTGGGCATAAATTATGTTATCCTAGGGACTATAGCCGTTTATAACCCGGATTTATTGCGTAAAGCGTTTTCCAGATACAATTCAAAGATTATCATAGCTTTGGACGTACGGGACAATATTATCTCGATAGGCGGTTGGAAGGAAACAACAACCGTAAACGCATGCGATTTTGTAAAGGATTTAACATCTATGGGGATAAAAGAAGCCATTTTTACTGATATCAAAAAGGATGGTACGCTCCAGGGCCCGAATATCAAAGCATTGCGCGAGATTGCAAAGTGCGGGAAGCTCAAAATAATTGCTTCCGGAGGCATCTCGAATATTAAGGATGTAAAAGAAGTAAAAAAGCTTGAATCTATAGGTATCAGTGGAGTTATTATCGGCAAAGCCCTTTATACAGATGATATTAAATTAGAAGAAGCCATTAAAGAGGAATAGAATGCTGGCTGTAAGGATTATTCCATGTCTTGATGTTGACAATGGAAGGGTTGTAAAAGGAACAAAATTTCTGAATCTAAGGGATGCAGGCGATCCTGTCGAAGTGGCAAAAAGGTACAATAAGGAAGGTGCTGATGAGGTTGTTTTTCTAGATATAACAGCATCATCCCAAAACCGCTCAATAATGCTTGATGTCGTAAAAAGGACAGCCGAACAGGTTTTTATACCTCTTACAGTTGGCGGAGGCATAAGGAATCTGGAAGATATAAGGGTTCTTTTAAAATCCGGTGCAGATAAAGTATCATTAAATACAGCAGCGGTTCTCAATCCTGATCTCGTGAAAAAATCCAGCGATAAGTTCGGAAGCCAGTGCATTGTTGTCGCAATTGATGCAAAAAGAAACGACAATAAAAGAAACAGCTGGATGGTTTATACGCACGGCGGCAGAAAGAAAACCAATCTGGATGCTGTAAAGTGGGCAAAAAAGGTGGAATCCCTGGGTGCTGGAGAAATACTTCTGACAAGTATGGATTGTGACGGCACTAAAGACGGGTATGATATTGAACTGACAAAGGCCGTAAGCGATACAGTAAATATTCCCGTGATTGCATCCGGAGGCGCAGGAGATCTTAAACATTTTTCTGATGCATATTTTGCAGGCGCTTCAGCAGTCCTTGCTGCTTCGCTGTTTCATTACAAGGAACTATCGATTAATAAACTGAAGGAATTTTTGAAAGGAGAAAAGATACCGGTTAGACAATGAAGAAAAAAAATAGAGGATTTATAAACAAGCTTAAATTTGATTCTAAAGGATTAATTCCTGTAGTGGTGCAGGATTGGAAGGATAACACCGTTTTGATGGTTGCATACATGAATAAGGCAGCCGTAAAGCGCACTTTGAAAAGCAAGAAAGCAACCTATTGGAGCAGGTCACGCAATAAGTTCTGGGTAAAAGGCGAACAGTCAGGCAACATACAAAAAGTAAAAGAGATATTTTTTGACTGTGACGGGGATTGTCTGCTTCTTAAGGTTGACCAGGTAGGTAAAGCTGCCTGCCATACAGGATATCGCACTTGTTTTTTTACTAGAGTAATTAATAAAGGGAAAACAAATATTAAAGGGAAAAGAATTTTTGACCCTAAAAAAGTATATAAAAACTAAATATTGAAAAAGTGGGAAAGCGCTTATTAAAGTTAGTTACTATTTCAGTTTTTATAGCAATACTCTTAAGGCTCTTTGTTATTGAAGGAATATATCCTGCATCAGAGTCAATGGAGCCTACTCTATACAAGAATAACTACTATTTCCTGGAAAAGGTAAGTAAACACTTTACAAAAGTAAAAAGAGGGGATATTGTTGTTTTTCCTTCTCCAGTAAAAGAAAACAGAGATTTAATTAAAAGGATTATTGCCGTAAGTGGCGATGAAATACTTATAAAAAATAAAGCGGTTTTTCTGAATGGCAGAAGGCTTAATGAAGGCTATGTAAAACACACAAGGGCTAATGAACTGTTAAAAGGTGATAATCTTGGTCCTTTGCTAGTGCCTAAAGGCAAGGTCTTTGTTATGGGTGACAATAGGGACGAATCCGGCGACAGCCGTGATTGGAAGGATTTGAGTACGGGTGAACCTATATATTTTATTAGTACAAGGAATATAAAAGGAAAAATAATATTATTCTTTTGAATTTTTATGATTACACCAAAGCTGTCTGAATTCACAAAATTATCAAAAAAAGCTAATTTAATTCCGGTATATAAGGAAATTCTTGCGGATACGGAAACTCCTGTGTCTACCTTTTTGAAGTTAGCATCAAAAGAGCCCTATGCTTATTTGCTGGAAAGCGTTGAGGGCGGTGAAAGATGGGGAAGGTATTCCTTTATTTCGTGGGCTCCGAAAATAGTTTTTAAAAGTAAGGGAACCAACTATTCAATTTCAGCTCCCAATAAAAAACCTGTTATAAAAACTACCAGTGAACCATTGAATATACTTAAACAGATTATGTCTGAGTATAGGCCTCATGAAATAGAGGGTTTGCCTCGTTTCTGGGGAGGAGCTGTTGGCTATGTTTCTTATGATATGGTGCGGTTTTTTGAAAGGCTCCCAAATAAACCCAAAGACACCCTGCGATTACCCGATTCTATTTTCATGCTAACGGATCATATAGTGATTTTTGATCATTTGACCCATACTGTGAAGATAGTAGTCTGTGCTGACTTAAGAGAACACAGAAATGCTAATCTGGCTTACAAAAAAGCCATAAATGAAATTCACAGAATAACGAGCCTGTTAAAAAAGCCTCTCAAGCTGAAGTTGCGCAAGAAATTAAAGTCCTGTGCCATCAAATCGAACCTTAAAAAAGCTAAATTCGAAAATAATGTCAGGATTGCAAAAAAATATATACGCGCTGGAGATATTATCCAGGTAGTGCCATCGCAGCGTTTTGAGAAGAAGACCAAGGCACATTCTTTTGATATTTATCGAAGCCTGAGGCTTATAAATCCGTCACCATACATGTATTTCCTTAAAATGGATGGTTTTGAGATAATCGGCTCTTCCCCGGAAATTCTTGTCCGTAAAGAGGATTCATTAGCTGAGACAAGACCCATAGCCGGAACATGCCCAAGAGGGAAAAATAAGCAGGAAGAGGAAATCCTTATTAAGAAGCTGCTTTCTGACCCTAAAGAAAGAGCCGAACATATAATGCTTGTGGATTTAGGCAGAAACGACCTCGGCCGCGTATGCACTTCACCCACTGTTAAGGTGTCGAATCTAATGGACATAGAAAAATATTCTCATGTCATACACATTGCATCGTCTGTAGTAGGCAAACTTAAACCGGGAATGGATGCATTTGACCTCCTACGCGCATGTTTTCCTGCCGGAACCGTTTCCGGAGCGCCAAAAGTAAGAGCTATGGAGATTATTGATGAGCTCGAACCCACGGCACGCGGTCCGTATGCAGGTGCGGTCGGCTATTTCTCATATTCCGGCAACATGGATATGGCAATAGCCATAAGAACAATGGTTTTAAAGAACAAAACCGTTTACGGCCAGGCAGGTGCAGGGATTGTAGCTGATTCAAAACCAAAAAAAGAATATCAGGAAACAAAAAATAAGGCTAAAGCCCTGTTTGAAGCGGTTTTAATGGCAGAAAAAGGTATAAATTAATGATATTGGTGATAGATAACTATGATTCATTCACGTACAATCTCGTTCAGTATTTAAGTGAATGGGAGAAAAATATACGGGTATTCAGGAATGACCAAATTACAATTGACCGTATATCTAAACTTTCTCCTGACTCTATTGTTATATCTCCAGGGCCAGGAACGCCTAAGGATGCGGGCATTTCATTAGAACTGATCAGAAGATTTGCAGGTAAAATTCCTATATTAGGAGTTTGCCTGGGTCATCAGTGTATAGCGGAGGCTTTTGGAGGCAAGGTTGTACGCGCCAAGAGGCTTATGCATGGAAAAACTTCAATGATATATCATGAAAAAAAGGGCATTTTTAGTGGTTTACGTAATCCTTTTGAAGCAACCCGTTATCATTCGTTAATTGTTGAAAAACGCTCATTCCCTTCAGTGTTAAAAATAACAGCCCGGACAAAATTTGGGGAAATAATGGGCCTGCGTCATAAAGAATACTTAGTGGAGGGAGTTCAGTTTCATCCCGAATCTATACTTACAAATGAGGGTAAAAAATTATTATTTAATTTTCGTAAGATGGGGAGAAATAAATGATAAAAGAAGCTATTTCAAAAGTCGTTTTTAAAAATAACCTGACAGAAAAAGAAGCAGCTGACGTAATGACTGAGATTATGTCAGGACAGGCCAGTGAAGCCCAGATTGCAGCTTTTATTACGGGTTTAAGGATGAAAGGTGAAACCGTGGAGGAAGTTGCAGGTTGTGCAAAAATTATGCGTAAGTTTGCAACACCAATCAGAATTCGTTCCGGCGTTAATGTCGATCGCGATGATGTAAATATCGACAGGGAAACGATAATCGACACATGCGGGACAGGCGGTGACAGGTCTCATACTTTTAACATATCAACTGCTACAGCTTTTGTTGTTTCTGCCTGCGGGCTAAAAGTGGCAAAACACGGAAACCGTTCTGTATCAAGCGCTTGCGGAAGCGCAGATGTGCTTGAAGCACTGGGAGTAAATCTTAACGTTAAGCCTGAAAAGGTTGAGGAGTGTTTAGCTAAAATAGGGATTGGATTTTTATTCGCCCCTGCATTACATGGTGCAATGAAATATGCGATAGGCCCTAGGAAACAAATAGGCATAAGAACGGTGTTTAATGTATTAGGACCTCTGACAAATCCTGCAGGTGCAAACTCCCAGGTTTTGGGGGTTTACAGCAAGGATCTATTGAAGATGCTGGCAAACGTATTAAAAAAGCTTGGTACCAGGAAAGCCTGGATAGTTCACGGTGCAGATGGATTAGATGAAATATCCATAACCGGGAGTACATATGTCGCTCAATTAAGTAAAGGCAAAGTGACAACGTTTTCCATAAGTCCTGCTAAGTTCGGACTTAAAAAGTCGAAAATCAGCGGTATTAAAGGCGGTAATGCTCAGGAAAACGCAGGAATAATCAGAGCATTGTTTTCAGGAGAAAAAGGGCCTAAAAGGGATGTTGTTTTAATGAATGCGGCTGCTTGTTTATTAGTTGGAGATAAAGTCAAAAACATAAAGGATGGAGTAAAATTAGCTGAAGACGCGATAGATTCCGGAAAGGTTAAAGAAAAACTTGAAAGACTCATTGAACTGACTAATGAATCCAGTGAATCATAATACTATTTGGTTTTTAGGATTGAAGGAGATTAATATTGGTTAATAGTATTTTGAATGATATTTTTAAAAATAAAAAGGAAGACCTGGATCTGAAGAAGCTGGACTTTCCTCTTCAGGAATTGAAAAAAAAATTATCTTCCGTAAAAAACAGAAGAGATTTTAGCAAGGCTTTGTCCAAGAAGAGTAATGTCAATATTATAGCAGAATTAAAGAAAGCAAGCCCCTCTAAAGGTTTGCTTTGCCCCGAATTTGATCCGCTCAGCATAACCAAACAATATGTTGATTCAGGAGCATGTGCAATATCTGTATTGACTGAAAAGAAATACTTTCATGGTGATCTGGCTTTTTTGAAGCTGGTTAAAGATAATTCTGATTTGCCTGTATTAAGAAAGGATTTTATTTTTGATTCATACCAGATATATGAATCTCTTGTTTTTGGGGCAGATGCGGTTCTGCTTATAGCTGCCCTGCTTGAGCCGGATAAACTAAAAGAGCTTATAAAACTGTCTTTAAATCTTGGGTTAGATTGTCTGGTAGAAATACATAATGAGGATGACTTGAATAAAGTCCATTCCAGCTCTGCAAAGATTATAGGGATAAATAACAGGAACCTGAATGATTTTTCCGTAGATAAAACAAATGCGATAAAAATGCTGCCTAAAATCTCAAAAGATAAAATACTTGTGGTTGAAAGCGGAATAGAAAGTAAAAATGATGTTAAAATGTACACTGAATCAGGAGTTAACAATTTTTTAGTCGGCGAAGTTTTGATGAAAAGCCCGAACATAGGTGAGAAGTTAAAGGAGTTAAGGAGCATTAAGTGACAAAAGTTAAGGTAAAGATATGCGGTGTTACCAATTCGGGTGATGCAACGACGGTTGCCAGCCTGGGTGCGGATTATATTGGCTTCAATTTTTATAAACAGAGTCCGAGAAAAATCTCTGTGAAGAATGCAAAAGAAATAGTTGCAAAACTGCCTCCGTTCATTACACCGGCTGCAGTATTTGTCGATGAGGAATTAGAGTCGCTTCTTAAAATAGTAAAGAAATGCGGATTTAAAATGATTCAATTGCACGGTGATGAGCCTCCTGAATATTGTTCCCAGATAAAATCATCGCTTTCACTGCCTTTAATTAAAGCTTTCAGGATTGCAGATGAGGAAAGCTTGGAAAAAATATCTTCTTATCAGGACATTGCGGATTATTTTCTGTTGGATACATATGTTCATGGTGAACCGGGGGGCACAGGTGAGGTGTTTAACTGGGATTTAGCTTTAAAAGCAAAAGAACTTGGAAAACCGGTATTTTTAGCAGGTGGCTTAAACCCGGATAATGTTTCAGAAGCTATAGAAAAAGTCCAGCCGTTCGCAGTAGATACTGCTTCCGGAGTCGAAAGACTTCCGACCAGGAAAGATTTTGATAAAATGAAAAACTTTATTCGTACAGTAAAGGGGTTTTAAAAAAGAATTTAAGGGAGATGTTTGTATATGTTAAAAGGATATTTTGGCGAATTTGGCGGCCAGTTTGTACCTGAAACTCTTGTCAGTCCTTTAAGGGATCTTGAGCATGAGTTTTATATTGCATGGAACGATAAAAGGTTCATAAAAGAGCTAAACCATTATCTTGCGACTTTTGCAGGCCGTCCTACACCGCTATATTATGCACGTCATCTGACGGAAAAACTTAAAGGTGCCAAAATATATCTTAAACGCGAGGATTTGGCACATACTGGTTCGCACAAAATCAATAATACCCTGGGACAGGTATTATTAGCAAAGCGTTTGGGGAAAAAACGTATCATTGCCGAAACCGGTGCAGGACAGCACGGTGTTGCTACTGCCACCACCGCAGCGCTTTTCGGCCTTAAATGCGAAGTTTATATGGGTGAAGAAGACGTTCATAGGCAGTCCCTTAACGTCTTCAGAATGGAGCTTTTAGGAGCAAAGGTAATTCCTGTAAAATCTGGAAGCAGGACTCTTAAAGATGCTATTAACGAAACTCTCAGAGATTGGGTAACAAACGTCAGCGATACATTCTATGTGATTGGTTCTGTCGTAGGGCCGCATCCTTATCCGCTTATGGTACGCCAATTCCAGTCGGTTATCGGTAAGGAAACCAAGAAGCAAATATTAGCTTTTGAAAACAAATTACCTGACTATATTCTGGCATGCGTCGGAGGTGGAAGTAATTCCATTGGAATCTTTCATCCATTTTTCAATGAAAGAAATGTGCGTTTCATAGGTTTGGAGGCAGAGGGAGCAGCGAGCCTTGTAAAAGGGAGTATCGGTGTTTTGCACGGCACGAACTCATCCATATTGCAGGACAAAAACGGCCAAATATCAACAACCCACTCAATTTCAGCAGGCCTTGATTATCCTGGAGTCGGGCCCGAGCACAGTTACTACAAAAGAATCGGAAGAGCAAAATACTTGACTATAAATGACAGGCAGGCTTTAAACGCATTCAAGACGCTCTCTGAAACTGAAGGAATTTTGCCTGCATTGGAATCTTCGCATGCCTTAGCATATCTTCCTAAACTTGCTCCCAAGCTGGGCAGGAATAAAGTAATTGTTGTTTGTTTATCAGGACGCGGCGACAAAGATGTTAATACACTGGAATCATTAAGGAACAGCAGCTTATATAAACAAGAGAGAAATATATGACCCTTTTAAAAAACACAATCATTAAAATCCTAGATAAAAAGAAAAAAGTATTTGTTGGATGTTTAACAGCAGGTTATCCTGATATTAAATCTACCGTTGAGCTGTCAGGAATATTGGCTAACAGCGGTATTGATATACTGGAGTTATGTGTTCCTTTCTCTGATCCTATTGCCGACGGACCTACTATCCAGTATTCTTCCGAGATTGCTTTAAAGAAAGGGATTAATCTTAAATTAATATTGGACACTGTCTCACAAATCAAAAAAAGATGCAGTATCCCGGTTATATTGATGAGCTATTTAAACCCATTAATTCATTTTGGATTAGACAAATTTTTCAGGATGTCAAAAAAAGCAGGTGTTGACGGCTATATAATACCTGACATAATACCTGATGATTATAAATTTAACGAAATAAAGGCAATGTGCATACGATATGGCTTATCTGTGATTCCACTGATTGCCCCAAATACGCCAAATAACCGGTTAAGATATATTGACAAAAAAAGCGATTCTTTTGTTTATATCGTATCGTTAACAGGAGTCACAGGAGCCAGGAAAAGCCTACCCGCAGACATTGCAAACTATTTGACAAGAACAAAAATCAATATTAGACATCCCAGGTTTTTAGGTTTTGGGATATCTCACCCTAACCATGTAAAAAGTGTCAGAAAATATGTAGACGGAATAATTGTCGCTTCTGCAATAATTAATATTATAAGAAAAAATAAAACAAAAAGTATACGCAATAAGAAAATATCGCAGTTTATAAAATCCCTAAGAAAAGAGCTGGATTGATGTAACGGAGGATAAAATGCCTATATCTCCAACAACGAACGGAAAAAAAGATATACCGCATGGTGTTTGGACTAAATGCAAGAAATGTGAACAGATTGTATACAATAAAGCTTTGGAAGAAAATCTAAAAGTATGCCCGAAATGCGGATATTACTTTAGGCTTTCTGCCAACGAAAGAATAAAACAGTTAACAGAACCCAATTCTTTTAATGAGTTTGACCAGAAAATAGCCCCTTTGAACCCTCTAAATTTCCCTGAATATACCAAGAAAGCAAAATCATCCGCACTAATAGAGGCTGTTGTTACAGGCGAGGGAAAAATCGGACCTCACGGCGTCGTTATCGCTGTTCTTGACTTTGGGTTTATGGGCGGGAGTATGGGATCTGTTGTTGGAGAAAAAGTCACCAGGGCTTGTGAGCATGCCCTAAAAAAGAAATTACCGTTAATTATAATTTCCTCTTCAGGCGGAGCAAGGATGCAGGAAGGTGTTTTATCATTGATGCAGATGGCTAAAACAAGTGCTGCACTAGAGCGTTTGTCTGAAAACGGAATACCTTATATCTCAATACTTACCGACCCTACAACAGGCGGGGTAACTGCATCATTTGCGATGCTGGGTGATATTAATATAGCAGAACCAAACGCTTTAATAGGATTTGCAGGGCCTAGAGTTATAGAGCAAACCATAAAACAAAAATTGCCTAAAGGATTCCAGATGTCTGAATTTCTATTGCAGCATGGTATGGTTGATATAATTGCAAAGCGTAACGAACTAAAAAGCACTTTAGTAAAAGTATTAAATTTTTTTACTTGATATATACTTAATCAGCATGAAGTTTAAAAATAAGACTCAGGAATATATTGATCTTTGGCAATTTAAGGAATACACATCAATGAGGCCGGGTTTGTCCAGAATAAAGAGATTTCTGTATAAAGTTGGTAATCCTCAGAATAGGTTTAAATCTATTCTTATATCCGGCACTAACGGCAAAGGATCGACGGCTCATATGCTTTCTGAAATAATTTCCGGAGCAGGATATAAAACAGGCCTTTACACCTCACCTCATTTGGTGGATATAGAAGAAAGAATTCAGATAAATTCCAGGAAAATAATGAAAGCCAAGTTTATTGAATATTCCAGAAAATATTTACCTCTGGCTAAAAAGTATTCTTTGACGTTTTATGAATTTATTACTGCTATTGCTTTTATCCATTTTTCTAAAGAAAAGGTTGATATTGCTGTTCTGGAAATCGGACTTGGCGGAAGATTCGATGCAGCAAATGTAGTCAAAAGGCCCTTATTGAGCATTGTAACAAGTATTGGTTATGACCATTGCGAAGTTTTGGGGAAGACAATTAAAGACATTGCTTTTGAAAAAGCAGGCATAATAAAAAAAGGATGCCCTGTAATAAGCGGGGCTGAACATTTGGTTTCTAGACATTTAATAGAAGATATTTCAAAAAAAAGAAAATCACAGCTTTTTCTGGCAAATAAAGATTTTTCATGTAAATCAATCAGTACTAATTGGAGAAATGGCCAACAGAAAATATTCTATAATGGGTTAAAAAATAAATTAACTATCGTTTTATCTTTACTTGGCAAACATCAGGCTAAAAACTGCTCACTAGCACTTGCTGCATGTGAGCTGCTTAATAAAAGTAAATTCATAATAGACAGGAAAGCCATGCTAAACTCTCTGAGTAAAGTCAGAATACTTGGCAGATTCAATGTTCTGGAAAAAAGCATTAGGGGCAAGTTAAAGACTATTATTTTAGACGGAGCTCATAATATTAATGCAATAGATAATTTTACAAGTAATTTAAGTGTTTCACCATGGGGTGGGAAAAAAAGGACTTTCATTTTTTCAATACTTAAAGATAAAAACTATAGGTCAATAATTAGAAAACTGCATCCTTTTGTAAAAAAAGTAATTTTGGCTCCTGTAGATTCAGAAAGAAGATTAAGCTCGGAAGAATTGTTTAAATTATGGGAAAAATATTTAAGAAAAGACAAAATAATTAAATCCGAATCAATCTATGAAGCATTTAAAAAAGCAAAAAACAGCAAAATAATCGTTGTTACAGGATCATTATATTTAATAGGCAACGTTTTGAAAAAAATGAGATGGCAATAAGGGAAAGGGGATACTGATGAGAAGCAATTACTTGGGTATAGATCTGGGAGGAACTGAAGTAAAGTTGGCAATTGTAGATAAAAAGGGCAAAATATTAGAACAGGATTCGTTTCCGAACAGTTGCCCTTCTGACCCGAAAAAAGTAGTCAAAAATATAATAACTCTTTTTAAGAAAATGAAAAACAGAAAAAGTATAAAAAGTACTGGAATAGGCGTTGCCGGTGATGTAGACCAGGAAAAAGGAGTTGTTAGATTTTCTCCTAACTTAAAGTGGAAAAATATCAAGTTACTTAAACTTCTAAAGCCTTCATTGCCGAATCCGATAATCATAGATAATGATGCAAATGCAGCTGCATGGGGTGCATATTGGCTTGAAACCAAAGGCAGGGCCAGGAATCTTCTATGCATTACTCTTGGAACAGGTATTGGAGGAGGCATCGTTTTTAACGGAAAATTATACCACGGTGCAAGCGGAACTGCCGGAGAAATAGGTCACGTTACACTTGTGCCTCACGGATTAAGATGCAATTGCGGAAATAAAGGGTGTATAGAAAGATACCTAGGTGCGAATTATTTAGTTGCCCAGGCAAAAGAAAAGCTCAAGAAAAACAGGAGCAAAATAATAGAAAATCTTACAAACGGCAATATTGAAAATATTTCCCCAAAAATACTTGCCAAAGCCGCTAATCGTGGAGATAAAATATCCAAAAATGTCTGGAAAGTTGCAGGGGAAAGATTAGGGACTGTTTTGGCCAGTATAGTCAACCTTTTGAATCCTGAAATCATAGTGTTAGCCGGAGGTGTTAGTAAAGCGGGTAGTTTGCTATTAAAACCAATAAAAGAAACTATTAAAAAAAATGCCTTTGCTACTTCATATAGAAACTGCAGGATACTTCT
>JAFGIL010000036.1 GCA_016929635.1 Endomicrobiales bacterium | reverse complement strand
TGAAATTTCAATGCTTTTCTATTATACTAAATATATATATGAAGGCACGTTTTTATTTATTTTTAATCGTATTTTTACCTTGCGCAAGCGTTATGGCAGCTGATCGTTACGTAGCCCCCTGGGGCAGTGATTCAACAGGTGACGGGACATCAGGTACTCCATGGCGGAGTATCCAGTATAGTATAGACCAGTCCAGTGACGGCGATACAATTAAAATCTCTTCAGGGGTATATGTGACTACAGGTACCGTTATCACAAACCGCGTTATAACGCTTTCAGGGGCATATGAGTCAGGGGGATGGACCCGTAATTATGATATTTATGTAAGCTCTGTATGTGGAGGCGAAGATACCTACGTATTTTTAGTAACCGGCGGTTCGGTAACGATAGACGGACTTGATATAAACGCAGGGGAATACGGCGGGATAAAAATAGAAAACTCCACCGCCACAATAACGTACTGTAATATACATGATAACGTATATCAATCTATAGCTGACGGTATATACGGGATAACTAATTCTGTTTTGACGATAAACAACTGTACTATCTGGAACAACAGGGATATGGGGATATCGGTACACAGCGGCAGCCGTTTAGTAGCGCTAAATAACTCTATTTGTGACAACGGATCAGGCTCAGCCGGAGGAGGAATCTATAATAACGGCGGTATTTATGAAGATGTGAGAAATAATATTGTTATAAATAACAATATTTACGGCATACGCGGGACCGGGAACGGATCTTTTAACTGCGTCTGGAACAATGTTACTAATTTTCTTTTTTTTACGAACAGCAACGGGCTTAGCCAGGACCCGGTTTTTGTTAGCACGGCAACCGGGGATTTTCATCTGCAAAGCAACTCACCTTGCATTGAAGCCGGAGACCCGCATATATTAAACGCCGACACCTCGCGTTCAGATATGGGGCGTTACGGCGGGGCAGGCGGTGAAAACACGATTCTCTACGTTCCTATATGGTTTTCGTCAATCCAGGATGCAATAGACTGTTCTTTTAGCGGAGATACTATTAAAATCGGGTCTGGTACTTATGCTGGTGCGGTGGAATTTCCCGAAGGAAAGGATTTAACCGCAGAGGGCGGTTGGAACCATTCTTATGATACAAGGGATATACAGGCATATGAATCTGTCATAGACGGCGAAAGCGCCAGCAGGGCAGTGGATTTAGGCCAGCCGGGCGGCGCCACTCAAATCATCGACGGCCTTACGATTACCAACGCACTTATCGGAGTTTCTCATGAGCAAAACGCGGGAACGGTTAATGTAAAGAATTGCACAGTGCATAATGCATCTACAAACGGTATAAGGCTTGCTGCACCCGGAGCGGTAAATGAGATTGATAGTTGCATTATCTATGATACAGGCAAAGGAATTCTTGTAACAGACTCCCAGACAAATGCTTCCATAATAAACAGCACTGTCTATGATTCGACTATCGGGATAGATCTCTCTCAGGGTATTGTGTATGTGGGTTCCTGTACAATCCATGACAATTACGAAAACGGTATCGATGTTAACTCCGCAGAGGCAGAAGTATCATCCTGTACGATTTACGGGAATTGGGACAGGGGTATTACCTATTCCGGAAACGGGGAACTGAATATCTACAACAATCTTCTTCATTCCAACTCATTTTATGCTATATATTATGCAGGAAACGACAACATATGGGGAAATACGATAGTACACGTAGACGGGAATCCCTGGAAGCACGGCATTAGAATCACAAGTGATTATCCCAGTATCAGGAACAACATTATACAGGGGTTCTTCAGAGGGATTTACATCAATGGCGGGGCTGGATGCACTCCATCCGAGTTTTCCTATAACGTGCTGGACAACTGGGGAGAAAACCTGCTTGACGAGGATTTTCTGATAGAAGGAGGCGACACGGAGGAGGAGGTAAATATCAGGGAATATGCGTACTCCAATATTGTTGATGACCCTCTTTTTATTAGCACCTCAACTCTTAATTTTCATCTTCAATCGAACTCAATCGCAATAGATGCAGCACATCCGGGTATAAGTTATGGTAACGAGCCCGCGCCGAATGGTTCACGCAGGAACTGCGGGTGGTACGGAGGTACAAGCGAGGCAACGGTTTCAGAACAGATTCCGCCTGCCGCAATCACAAACCTAACAGCCCTGACAGGAGCAAACAATGGCGAGGCAATACTTCATTGGACAGCGCCCGGAGACGACGGTACAAGCAACCGCAACATATACGGTTCAAATTACATAGTCAAATATGCCACATTCAGCGTTTCAGTTTCATCCATCTCCTGGTGGAACCATCCCAATACTCATGAGTTTACACAAAGCTGGGAAGTGGGATGGGTAGGCACTGCTTCAAGCGGTGTTGTTACGGGACTTGATTTAGGTGCTACATACTATTTTGCGATGATGACGAGGGATAACTCGAACAACTTTTCCGAAATAGACACAAATGCCTCAAACCCTGCAACACAGGCAACAACTTTGTCACCATCTGCATCTAATAACGTGCCGGTAGCAGGACATACCGCAGACTACGTTCTCGGGAACGCAACCATGAGGACGGACGGTTCAAAGTACATTGACATAACTTTTCGCGTAAAAGATACTGATGGCCCCGGAGATGTATCGGCTTTTGCATCCGGCTCTGCATACTACACTATTAATTTCGGAGCATGGATGAATGTCGATGACTCAAGCATCGTTGTTTCATCTTCTTCTTTTGTTCCTGCAACTGACTGGTCCGGCGAGGAATATACAATCTCCTGGAAAACCGATGACCAGGTCCCTAACTCCGATAGCGAACAGTGCCAGTTCAAATTTAAGGTAAATGACGGGGATGCAGACAGCGCTTATGCGGTTACATCAAGCACCTTTTTAGTTGACAACAGGGGAGTTATCCCGTCGAATTTTAACAGTTCATCCAGCGGGGCAACATGGCTTGAATGGGTTTGGATGCCATTGAATGAGACTCATTTTGACCATTACGAACTTTGGTATGCGACAAAAACGGGGATTACACAGGAACGCGCGATAGACCATAAATGGGACCACACAAACGATCCTAACCTGGAGGTGCTTTCAACAACCTTTACACACGTCACGGGACTCCAGCAGGATACCAGCTATTATGCTATGATATTTCTCTATGACGATTACGGGAATGAGGGCACGCCCGGAGTCCACCGTATAAATAAGACACTTTTGGATGACGTCCCGCCTCAATGTATTACGGATCTTGCGGCTTCACCTGGAGCAGGTGACGGCGAAATACAACTGTCATGGACAGCAACAGGAGACAACGGATTAAACGATGATATTGACGGAGGCCAGTATCATCTTAAGTACTCCTCTAATTCAAGCGATTCATGGGAGAGTTCCCCGTACGAAATTCTATGGGGAACAAGCACTCCTGCAGGGAACAAGGAAGCGAGGCTTGTTACCGGGTTGGGCAACGGCGCTACTTATTATTTTTGGCTTAAGCTTGCAGATGAAATACCAAATTGGAGCACTCTATCGAACAGGGCAACACAGTGGGCTCAGATAGATTCCGTCGCCCCTGCTGCAATAACGAGCCTCTCGGCACTATCTGGAAGTAACAACGGGGAGATAAAGCTGAACTGGACTGCGCCCGGAGATAACGTGATGTCCGGCAGCGTTATAGGCGGGAATTGGAGGATTGACTGTTCGTCTTATACAAAAACATGGGATGTGAACGACTATGAAGTCGGTGTAAGTACAGCTTTCCAGCCTTTTGAATCACATACATATACATTAACAGGTCTTATTCCAAAAGCAACGTATTATGTGCGAATCTGGTCATCAGACGAATCTATGAACTGGTCGCCTGTATCAAATGGAGCTACTGCACAGGCATCGCTAAGCCCGCCTGCCGCACCGTCGGGATTTGCGGGCAGCGTTCTTTCAACAGGTTCTATAAAGTGGGGCTGGACAGATGTCTTGAATGAAGACGGATACGAAGTCCGCTCTTCAACCGGATACGTTCTGGTAAATTCCGCGACACTTACCGCAGACACGACAGTATGGATACAGGACGGGCTTTCTATAAACACATCTTCATATGTAAAGAATGTTTACGCTTTAAATGTTTCGGGATACTCTCCTGCCTCTAATGATCCGCCCGGATTCCCTTTGTTTACTTTGGCGAGCCCTTCTTCGGGAACTTACGCGAGCAGTGTTTCCTCTAAGAGTATAACCGTGAACTGGTCGTCAAACGGTAACCCGGGTTATACTAGATGGGGAATACTACGTTCAGTAGACGGCTTCCAGGCGAGCACGGAGACATTAAAAGATTTTTCTGCCAATTACACTGATACAACATACGTTGACAATGATCTTTCCTCTAATACAACTTACTGGTATAAGATACGTGCGTATAATGAGGACAACGTAGAAACTGACTACGATGAACAGGTGTCCACAAGAACTCTGCCTGGACCTCCTGACGCGCCTTCGGGATTTACAGGCATAGCTATTTCAACAGGTTCGATAAAATGGAGCTGGACGGATGTTTTGAACGAGGACGGATACGAGATACACTCTTCAACCGGGTTTATTATGGCAAATTCTGCTACACTAACCGCAGACACGACAGTATGGATACAGGAAGGGCTTTCAGTAAACACGTCTTCCTATGTAGAGAATGTTTATGCCCTAAATGGAGAGGGATACTCGCCGGCATCCAATGCTCCGTCCGGATTTCCTTTGTTTACATTAGCGAACCCTTCTTCAGGAACTTATCTGAGCAGTGTTTCTTCAAAGAGCATAACACTGAACTGGTCGCCAAACAGCAACCCGTCTTATACGCGGTGGGGAGTATTGCGTTCGATAGACGGTTTCTATTCGAGCACGGTAACGCTCAAAGATTTTTCAAACAATTATACTGACACATCATACGTTGATAATGAGCTCTCTTCAAATACGACTTACTGGTACAAAATACTTTCGTATAATGAGGATAATGTAGAATGCGATTACGATGAAACGGTATCTACAAAGACGCTGCCCGGACTGGAACCCCTTGATGCTCCGGAAAGATTTGCAGGAATAGCGCTGTCCAGCACGTCGATAAAATGGAGCTGGGATCTTGTTGAGAATGCGACGTACTATAATATTTTTAGTGAAAACGATGGCTTGCTGTTGGGGAATATTCTGGGTAATGCTACTACGGAATGGATAGAAACCGAGCTCTCACCCAATACTCAATATCAGAGATATGTTAAAGCAGGAGGAGAAGGGGGGCTTTCGTCCGCATCAGGTACTGCATCAAGATATACACATGCAAAGACACCTTCCGGGTTAACGGTCAATATCCTAAGTACACACAGAATAGAATTATCGTGGGATAAAAATAATACAGAGTTGTTCAGGGTGGATTATTCTACACAAAGTGATTTTTCAGAGGTCCTTGTGTCGTCTTCAACGGCAGAAAATACATGTATTTTTGAGCACCTGACTCCCGGCATGACGTATTATTTCGCGGTTTATGGATATAATAATGAAAACATCCTGACAGTGAGCAGCGCTGTTATAAGCGGAACTATGCCTGAAATACCCGTAGAATACGTTATTGCACCGTTAAATGAATCTGTAATAAAAATATTTTCTTTTGAAGGGGTTGAAATTAAGTTGGAGTTTTCGGCCGGTGCCATAACAAAACAGATGTACATGGAAATATCGACTGATCCGGTTAACTCTCCGCTGGCAACAGAAAGCGGTAAAATATCAGAGGCAAACGATAAGCTGGAAGCTTCCTCAAGACTCCTGGGCAATACAATAACCGAATTCCTGATAAGGGATTATGATACGGGTGTTTCTAATACAGGAGAGTTTGGCAGCACAGTCAGGATTACTATGTCGTATCATGATTCCGACAATGATGGATTTGTAGACGGAGTAGTACCAGCATTGAGAGAAGATTACCTCAAAATTCATGTACTGGACGAAGATAATAACGAATGGCAGATTGTTGATGCGGGAGGAGCGATTGATAAATTAAACAATAAAGTGACTTTTGAAGTCCGTCACTTCAGCGTGTATACTTTAATAAGTGCTTTTGCGCCCTCTGCGGATCTGGGAAACGTGATAGTCTCGCCAAATCCATATAAACCGTCCGATCCGAATTTTTATTCTCCCGAAGGAATAAGATTCATCAACCTTACGTCCGGAGTAAAGTTATACATATACAATATCGCAGGCGAGCCGGTATTCGAAAAGGACATACAAAACACCGGCGGCGTTTATTTCTGGCCGGCTGTAAACAGCAACGGCAGCAAAGTTGCCAGCGGCATATACATCTATTACATAAAAGACCTCGAAAATAACTCAATTAAAGCAGTGGGAAAATTAGCGGTTATAAAATAAGCACCAAATCTGTTTTTTCAACCCCTTTTATCCGATTGCTTGATTAGAAGCTTCTAAAATACTATAATAATCTCGTCATACTTTATTAAGTTACTTTCCTTTGTTAAAATTTTATCACTCTTTATTGGATATCACAAAAAATGCTGCATTCGGAGTTTGTTCACCTTCATAATCACACTGAGTACTCGCTTTTGGACGGCGCCTGCTCCATTCTGGATGAGAAAGGCAAGCCTTCAGAGTTAATACAGACCATTTCCCACCGTTTTAAAATGCCCGCTTTGGCAATAACCGACCACGGCAACATGTACGGAGCAATAGAATTCTACAATGCTTGCAGGAGCTCCGGGATTAAGCCTATAATCGGCTGCGAAATCTACGTGGCTCCCGGTTCCCGTTTTGACAAGGCATCCGTTGGAAGGGGTATGAGCGACAGCTATTTTCATCTGACTCTTCTGGCAAAGGATTTCGAAGGGTATCAGAACCTCATGCACCTGGTAAGCTGCGGTTTTCTGGAAGGATTTTATTATAAACCCAGAGTTGACAAGGAACTGCTTGAGAAATATCACAAAGGAATAATCGCATTGTCGGGATGCATGAAAGGTGAGGTTGGCTCTCTAATTTTAAAGGACGATATCAAAAAAGCAGAAGAAGTGGCTAATCAATACCTCAATATTTTCGGTAAAGGTAATTTTTATCTTGAGATAATGGATCAGGGGCTTGAAGACCAGAAAAAAATAAACGCCTCTCTGATTAAACTGTCCAAAAAGACCGGGATACCTCTTGTTGCAACCAATGACTGCCATTATTTAAAAAAGGAAGATGCTTTTGACCACGACGTGCTTCTCTGCATAGGTACGGGAAAGAACCTGGATGAGCCGGACCGCATGAGGTTTTCATCTGACCAGTTTTACTACCGCCCGCCTGAGGAAATGATAAAGTTGTTTTCGTCCGTGCCGGATGCGATAAAAAATACTCTTGAGATTGCGGAAAAAACCTCGCTGGAATTGAATTTCAATCAGCTGCTTTTGCCGGATTACCCTGTGCCGAAAAATACGAACGCGGAGGATTACCTGGAAAAGCTGTGCATAGCCGGGATGAATAAAAGGTATCCTGCTATCACCCAGGTGCATAAAGACCGGCTTTCACACGAGTTAAGCATTATAAAAAAGATGGGATTTGCACCTTATTTTCTTATTGTCTGGGACTTTATAAAGTATGCCAAGGAACAAAATATTCCGGTAGGGCCCGGCAGGGGTTCAGGTGCGGGTTCGCTTGTTGCTTACAGCCTCGGTATAACGGATATTTGTCCTCTTAAGTACGGTCTTCTTTTTGAGCGTTTCCTGAATCCAGAACGACGGACAATGCCGGACCTTGATATAGATTTTGCAGATACAGGCAGAGACCAGGTGATTGAGTATGTGCGCAATAAATACGGCCACAATAACTGTGCCCAGATTATTACCTTCGGTTCAATGCAGGCAAGGCTTGTGATCCGGGATGTTGCGCGGGCAATGGGTTTTACTCCGGGTGAAGGGGACAGAATAGCAAAGATGATTCCTTTCGGGATGAATATCTATTCGTCCCTGCAGACAGTGTCTGAACTGAGGGCTCTGGTCAGGAATGATGAGCGTGTGAAACGCCTGCTGACCAGCGCAAAAAAGCTTGAAGGTTTAAAACGCCATACAGGGGTTCATGCAGCGGGTATGGTTATTGCAAAAGAAGAGATAACGAAGTTCACCCCGCTTTCAAAAGGTTCCCGCGATGTGGTTACCACCCAGTACAATGATAAAGCATTGCTGAAACTGGGCCTTTTGAAAGTTGATTTTCTGGGTTTGCGTAATCTTACAATCATAGAGGAAACTGTCGGATTAATCCGGGAGAGGTCTGATTTAAAGTTTAGTATCGAAAATATACCTCTTGAGGATAAAAAGACATTCAAGCTTCTCAGTGACGCTAAAACGCTCGGGGTATTTCAGTTGGAATCCAAGGGGATGAGGGATCTTGTACGAAAACTTAAACCCACTAACATAGAGGATATAATAGCGCTTGTTGCTCTTTACAGGCCAGGGCCCATGGGATCCGGTATGATAGACGATTTTGTCTCCAGGAAACACGGCCATACAAAAGTGAAGTATGACCATCCTATCCTTGAGCCTATTTTGAAGGATACCTACGGAGTAATTCTTTATCAGGAACAGGTTATGCGCATAGCCCAGGATTTTGCCGGTTTTTCCGCAGGAGAAGCCGATGTGCTCAGAAGGGCTATGGGTAAGAAGATTCCCGAAGAAATAGAGAAACAGCGCGAGAACTTCGTTCAGGGAGCAAAAAAGAAAGGGATAGAGAATAAACTTGCAGTAAAAATATTCGAACAGATCGTTCATTTCGGTGGATACGGTTTCAATAAATCGCATGCAGGGGCTTACGGAATGGTTGCGTATAGGACTGCTTATCTAAAGGCCAACTATCCGCTGGAGTATATGACAGCTCTGCTGAATTCTGAAATCGGAAGGTCTGCTGTCGGCAAGGAAGAGGAGATAAGCAAGCTTGTGTCCTATATTCAGGAAGCTGAAAGCATGGGAATAAAAGTGCTTGAGCCGGATATACAGGAATCTCAAAGCAGCTTTTCTATAGAAGGGAAAAACATACGTTTCGGCTTGCTGGCAATCAAGAACGTGGGTTCCGGGGCCTGTGAGTCGATTGTTGAGTCACGCAGGCAAAAGGGAAAATTCAAAACATGGGAAGATTTTATCAGCCGGATTGACCTTCACGCAGCAAACCGGAAAGTCCTTGAATCCCTGATAAAAGCAGGGGCATTTGACGGTTTTGGTGAAAGTTACATATATACACGTTCCGAACTGATGGCACATCTTGACAGGTCAATTGAATGGGCCGGGAGCCATCAGCAGGATGTTTCGCGCGGGCAGGAGCTTCTTTTTGAAATGACAGAGCTGGTGAATAACAGTTTTGATAAGAGCGCTAAAGTGGAGCCGTGGTCTGAACATGCAGCATTGTCATATGAAAAAGAGGTTTTGGGATTCTACCTTTCGGGGCACCCTCTTGCACAGCATACTCATGATTTACTGATGTATTCGCAGTACCGCCTGGATAGATTACCTTCTTTACGGATAAGCAGTTCAGCTTCCCTCACTTCTAATTTCGGAAGTTCCACCAGGCAGCCTATAGTCCGGCTGGCAGGCATGATTTCAAGCGTCAAGAGGCTTGTTACAAAAGAAAAGAAAGAACAGTATGCCAGGTTTAAACTGGAGGATTTATATGGCGAGGTGGAGGTTGTTGTATTCCCGAAGAGTTATAAGAACGGCCTTTCAAAACATCTTACTCTAAATAATGTTGTAGTGGTAAAAGGGCGCTTTTCAGACCGCGGCACTGATACGGAACTTTTAGCCGAGGAGATAATGCCTCTTGATGAAGCAAAAAGCAAACTTCCCGCATTCGTCGGCTCTGTATACCTGATGATTTCCTCAGCCGGATTGGAAGACGAGGTTCTGGATGAAGTAAAAAGAGTCATCAAGGAGTATCCGGGAGACTCCCCTGTCTTTCTGGAGGTTACGGTTCCAGGACACGGAGAATATCTGGTTGATACAGGAATCCAGGTTAAGCCCGGAAGCGGGTTTTTTCAGAATATAGAAAAACTGCTGGGACCGGAATCCCTTGACCTTAGAACCTCAAGCGTTTAGTCACATTTCAATGAAGAATCTCCTATTAAAATCCATAAAAAACAGTAATGCCTTTAAGAGTGGGATTAATACAGATGCAGACAAAAAAATAGATGTATTTATTAAATTTGCTTATGCGGATTTCGGTTATCTTCTGAAAAAAGAAAACCTTGATCTGACAAAAACAGCGCTTTCTTTTCTGGATTCAGAGAAAAGAAATACATTTATTAAACGCCTGCAATACATGGCCGACAATGACAAGCACGCGATTCAGAGTTGGTTCAGGGATCTTGCATGGATAGTATCTACAAAACGACTAGATAAGAAAGGCATAGATTTATCGCGCCTGTTTGAAGAACTTAGCAATAATGGATTTTTAAATGGAAAAGATATTGATGAATTAAAGAAAATATTCAACGGACAAAAAGACCGTATCATTAACAGGTTTGCGGATAATAAGTCGATTTGCATATATGGTTTTGAAGTGCGTTACCATCCGGTTAACAACGAATTCGTGATTTTCAAGGGGCCGTCACTGCAAAATAAGAAAATACCGCTTGTCGTTGATTCTCCTCCAAAAGTTGTTATTTGTATACTCTTCCATAGAAAGAAAGAAATAAATCAGCTGAAGGATTTATTGCGTTCTATTAACAAAAATATTGTCCCCAATGTTGAAGTCGTGATTCTTGATAACGGATGCGAGGAGAATAAGAATTATGGCGTTTTTAAGGAATTGTCGAATAGGACTGACTTAAGGCATAAGTTGACTCTAATCAGAAGTGATACTAACCTTGGGTTTGACATGGGGCAGAACGTAGTGCTTGATTATGCACTTGATAATGTGCTTGCGGACCAGTTTATAACGTTAAATTGCGACATAAGAGTTCCGGAGAATTTCATAAGGCCTTTGCAGGATGTTTTAAAAGAAGGATGGGCGGTTAACAGCGAAAAAAAGGAGATAGGCGTGATTACTCCTGTTGTGCTTGATTTTGAGGACAAGGATGCAGAGTCAAGCACGGTTCAATTCTTCGGATTTGATGTAATGTATAAAAACAGTTATTTGTTTTTAAAAGCATCTGAATCCGGAAAAAGATTAAAAGAGATAAACGTAAGAACAAAAGAGACTGATGTGCCTCCCGGTACAGCCATGTTTATGCCTGTAAAGGTTTTAAGAGAAGTAGGTTTCTGGGATAACAGATACTTCAGGCTGGGGGAAGAGATAGATTTTGTATCCCGGCTAAGAGAAGCATCATATATATCTCTTGTTACCAAAGATTCTGCCGTCTGGCATATGGGGTTAGACAGGGAGGATGGTTATTACCTGGATATAGTGTTGAAATACGGCATTAGAAATATTTTTTTAAATATGAGAAAACATAGATTACCCCGGAGTTTGGATGACGTAAAAGCTTTCATGAGCGTTCTTTTTCATTACTTCGGAAACGGGATAGCGAAAACTGCTAAACTCCGTCCATTTTCGTTTTCTCCTGTAAAAGCGCTTATTGAAGGGTTTGTAGCGGGTTTATTGGGGAATTATGGCATACCTGAAATTGTTTCATTAACATATTATAAATCATCCGATGAAGAAATATTTTTGGAAAAAAGCTGCTGCAAAATCAAATAATTCAAAAATTTCGAAGTATTTGCTGTTTAAAAAATACTATTGACATTTCAGATAATATTTATTAAACTTGCTTATAAGCAATAATTGGTGAATTTAAAAACACGGGGATTGTTATTTTGCAAAAATTTAAAAAGGGGAGGAAGAAATGTGCAAAAAAGCAAATGTTTTTAGAACGATTGCAAACCGTTTAGTACTTTTATTGTTGCTCATCTTGTTGACCTCAAATTATGCCTACAGTGAAAGGGCATCCTTGGAAGATCTTTTATTTATGGATATTGACGTTGTAACTGCTTC